>URYU01000079.1 GCA_900552155.1 uncultured Collinsella sp. | reverse complement strand
CGGTCGAGAACGACTCGTCGACGTTGCTCATCTCGTCGCCCAGGGCGCCGGGAATCAGGCGTACGACGGCATCGGCAACGACCATGGCAGGCAGCTCGCCGCCCGTGAGCACGTAGTCGCCGATCGACAGACGCTCATCGGCATACGCATACGCGCGCTCGTCGACGCCCTCGTAGCGACTGCACACAAACAACAGGCGCTCACTTTTGAGCAGGCGCTCGGCCACATGCTGCGTAAAGGGCTCGCCACAGGGGGTAAAGAACACCACAGTGGGCTTGGGACCCTCTGCGCTAATGGCCTCGATGGCCTCTGCGATAGGCTCGACCTTCTTGAGCATGCCCTGCCCGCCGCCGTACGGCTCGTCATCGACGGTACGATGGCGGTCGTGCGTCCAGTCGCGCAGGTTATACGCCTTAAAATCAAAAAGGCCGGCCTTGCGGGCGCGGCCCAAGATCGATGTGGACATGACGGGCTCAAACATCTCGGGAAAGACCGAAAGGGTCTCGATCAGCATGTTGTCCTCCCTACTTGTCCATATCGATCAGGCCGTCCATAACGTGGACGGAAATTGTTCCTGTGTCGGGAAGATCGAGCACAACCTGCTCGATCACGGGAATCAGTACCTCGCCGTACCGATCGCCCTCGACAACCCAAACATCGTTAGCGGGCGTCGACATGATCTCGACGATCGTGCCGAGCGAACCGAAGCGCTCGTCGACCACCTCGCGACCCATCAGGTCGGTATAGGCAGCGTCGAGCGAATCGAGCTCAAAGTCGTCGCGATTTGCCAGCACATAGCATCCCGTGATGCCCTCGGCGGCCGTCAAGTCGTCAATACCCTCAAACGAGACCAGATCGCCATCGCCCGTATCGGTGACGGACACGACCGTGCAAAAGCGGTCGCGCTTGAGCGCCGGCGGCGTCAGGGCTACGCGCATGCCCGGCTCTAATACAGAAGGAAGCCCCCGCAGCGGCTGCGCGAGGACCTCCCCCTTCCTTCCGTGCGGCTTGACCACACGGGCGATGTTTTTGTACTGGGACCTCAAGGTCTTAGCCCAGAACCTCTACCTCGACTGCAGTGTCGAGGCGAGCGGCCAGTGCACGGGCGAGCGTGCGAATGGCCTTGATGGTACGGCCGCGACGGCCGATGACCTTAGCGACGTCATCCTCGGCAACCGAAACCTCAATCGTAGAGGCGTCGTCACCATCGATAACCTCAAGGCTCACGGAATCCGGGTCGTCGACGATCTGAACAACGAGATATTCGACGAGATCGGCGATGCGATCTGAGAGCATTGCCTCACCCTCGAGCTGTGCAGCGTCAACCTCAGGCACGATTTACTCCTCGGCGCCCTCAGCGGCCTCAGCGGCAGCCTTAGCGGCCTCGGCCTCTTTGGCGAGCTGCTTCTTGGACTTCTTGACGACGGTCTCGGTCTTCTCGCCCTCGTTGGCGGCCTTGACCAGAGCGGCGACGGCGTCGGTGAGCTGAGCGCCCTTGGACTGCCAGTCAGCGATCTTCTCAAGGTCGAGGTTGATGGTCTTGGGGGCGGTCATCGGGTTGTAGCGGCCAACCTCCTCGATGATACGACCGTCACGCGGGGCGCGGGAATCGGCGACGACGACACGGTAGTACGGACGCTTCTTAGCGCCGTGACGAGCAAGGCGAATCTTGACTGCCAAAGGAAACTCCTCCAACCAAGCAGCTTTAGGCTGCAACTACAAACAAACAGTTGAACATAATACGCCATCGACGCGGGCAGGTGAAGTCCGTGAGACCAACTTCTTCGGTGTAGTCGAAGGCAAATCCATATCTTAGACAAGAATTCGCGATTTGCAAGCACATCCACGCACCCCACATGAGCTGCGCGGTATACTCATGCCATGAAAAGACGCGAACATACATACGGTTATGAGGATGCCATGGGCGTCACGCCGCCTCCCTGGACGGGTCCGGCGGTGGGCCTCATGGACCTCGATGCGTTTTTTGCGAGCGTGGAGATGCTCGATCATCCCGAATGGCGCGGAAAGCCGCTCATCGTGGGCGGAGACGCCGATTCCCGCGGCGTTGTGTCCACCTGCTCATACGAAGCACGTCGCTTTGGCGTGCACTCCGCCATGCCCTCGGCCGAGGCACGGCGTCTCTGTCCGCAGGCCATTTGGACGCATGGGCATTTCGATCGCTACCACGAGGTCAGCGCGCAGGTCATGGCGATTCTCGCCGACGAGACTCCGCGCGTTGAGCGTGTATCCATCGACGAGGCCTTTATCGACGTCACGCCAGGCCGCTTTGCACCCGAGGACCCGCTGCTGGTTGCGCGGCGCATCAGCGACCGCGTGGCAGCGCTGGGAGTGACCTGCTCCATAGGCGTGGGCTGCAACAAGACGGTCGCAAAGATTGCAAGCGAGCGGGACAAGCCGTTTGGGCTGACCATCGTACGCCCCGGAACCGAACAGCGCTTTTTGGCCGCGCTGCCGGTATCTGCCATGAGCGGCATCGGGCGCTCGGCCGAGGAGCGACTGCGCCGCATGCGCATCTACACGCTCGGCGAGCTATCACGCGCACCGGAATCCACCTTGGCCTCTATTTTTGGCGTCAACGGCGAACGCATGCGCCAGCGTGCGCTGGGACTCGAAATCTCAGAAGTCACGAGTCTCGATGAAGGTCGCGAGGTCAAGTCGGTCAGCAATGAGCGCACCTTTGCGAAAGATTTGACTGAGCGTGGGGACATCGAAGCCGCGATTGCGCTATTGGGAGAGTCAGTGGGACGCCGCCTGCGCCGTCAGGGACTAACGGGTGCCACGGTGACGCTCAAGCTCAAGTATTCGTATGGAAGCGGTCGCTCGGCACAGCGCCGGCTGCCGCATCCGACCGACGATGAGAACATCTTTGTGGCGGTGGCGCTCGAGCTGCTCGACAACATCTGGCAGGAAGGAATGCACGTTCGCTTAGCAGGCATCGGCATGAGCGACTTCGATCATCAGGGCGGCATCCAAACCGACCTGTTCTGCGAAGTCGACGACCGCGGAGCCCAATCCAGCGACCGTCGCAACCTCTCCGTCGCCATCGACGCCGTCCGAGACAAGTTCGGCGATACCGCCCTATCCTTCGGCCGCCAATCACGCTTCAATAACTAGTCTTTTTTGGACGGGGGGGTTGCTGCCTTCCGCCCGACACGGCATTGGTAGTCAATTTGGGACGGGGCTATTTTAGCTACCCCTATATATCGGTTGAGATTCATTCGGCCTAATTCATTCACCGTCAGCCAAAGGGTAGCTAAAATAGCCCCGTCCCAAATTGACTACCCCGGATGTCCGGTTTGCCCGCCGCAACAAAACTCTGTCCCAAATAGCTACTGATCGAGCTTGACCTTCTGAATCGTGCAGTGACCGATGCCCGTGAGGCGCACGATCTGCTTTATCGAAAAGCCCTCGTTTTTGAGCGTACGGATGTAGTTGTCGCGCACGGCTTTAGGCTAAGCTTTAAGGTGGTGAGGCTCATACGGTTTAAGGAGAGCCTGTGCAAACTCCAGTGCATCTATGTCGCTCACATGAGCGCCGTCACGGAAGCAATATCGATTCGGTTCTCCCGAGGTACTGAAAGCAAAAAATCTCTGAGAATCTCCGAGCAAACCAAGCACACATTCAGTCATACAAATACCCGGGTATCCCATATATTCGCTAAAACTGCTCCAACGATATAGTGAAGCAGTCCCAATCCTGGCTTACGCAGGATTATCGTGAATATATCTCACACAGTTGAGCAGCTGATCATCGTTAAGAATCGGCACGCTCTTAAATCGATCCTGAAAAACTGGTCCCTTCCGTCCGGTTTTCGCGTTGAAATACATCGCATATGCAGTCGTAACAGAGTGCATGCAATCGCTCAGGTGAACATGTTCATCATCTAGCAACAAGTGAATATGGTTGTCCATAAGGCACCAAGCAATGATATTGACGTCGTATTTTCGGCATTTCGAGGCAAGCAACCGAATCAAATATATCCGATCATCGGCATCCTCAAATATCAGCTGACCACCACAGCCCTTTTGGACGACATGGTAATAGCCGTAAACAGAGATTTCCCGCGCGGTCCGAGTCATACGCATCTCCTCCTCTACAGATAACAAATACGTTACCCGAGTCGGAAAGCTAAATATCACGCAATGAACCGCAACTCGCTTCTATCGGCGAACGGTAGGTAGTAGCTAAAAAAGCCCCGTCCCAAATTAGCTACTTTGGGCAAAAAGAAAGCCGGGCAGGTGCGGAAAACCGCACCTGCCCGGCGATATGCGTGAGGGTAGCTAAACCCCGTCTCAAATGAGCTACTAGAGGAGGTTGAGGGGGAGCTGGGGGGCGTCTCCCCAGAGTTTCTCGAGGCGGTAGATGTCGCGGGCTTCGGGAGTGAAGACGTGGACGACAACCGAACCGTAGTCCATGAGCATCCAAGTCTTCTGCTCGCGGCCCTCGATGGAGAACGGATGCTCGCCGCAAGCCTCGGCGACCTTCTCCTCGATCTCGTCGACAATTGAATCGACCTGGCGGTTGTTGGCACCGGTGGCAAGCACAAAGTAGTCGCACACATCGGAAAGCTCGGTCAGGTCGAGCACCTGAACGTCCTCGCCCTTCTTGTCGTAGGCGGCCTGCGCGGCGGCGCGGGCGCCATCCTCGGCGGCGACACCGCTCGCGGACAGCGAGGCGGCAGTGCGGTCGGACGTGGCGGCGAAGCTCTTGTGCTCCACGCCTTCAAGAATCTGCTCGTCGGTCATGGTCTCGTCGGCCATGGAATACCTCTTTCTAGACAGCCCGAGCTAGCGCAGCTGGGCGTAATGGTTGTAAATCGTAATAGCCGTGGGATAAAGATAGCGCCCGGACTGGATCACATAGACCAGACCCTGCGCAAAACAGGAGAAGAACAACTCATCGAGCGTCGACTCCCCCACCATCTTGCGCAGCGCATGGGCATAATCGCCGTGGCGGTTGGGTTCGATGGCATCAGCCACAAAGACCACCATATCGAGCGGCGTCATGTCGCAAGCGCCCACGGTGTGACGGTCGACAGCCTGAAAGACCGCCGGCGACAGCGCGGGAAAAAGCTGCGGAAGTTCATAGGCGGCAACAGGGCCATGCAAAAGCGGCGTCGCGGCGGAAGGAGAGCCGGCAATCTTAATGCCGTAATGCAGAGCGCGCGTGACCAGCTCATCGTCGGAGAGCACTTTGTCCCAGTCATGGATCAGGCCGGCGGCAGCGGCATCAAAGCGGTCAACGCCGTAGACCTCGGCCAGATGAAGTGCGGTCTCGGCAACACCCAGCGAATGCACATAGCGCTTGCGCTTATCCTTCATGCGAACATCAAGCAGCTCTTGAATGCGCTTGAGCAGCGCGCGCTCATCGCCCTCAAACTGATCCTCTACCGACAACGTAGATCCCCATCACTCAAAATCTTCTTGGCCCAAATCGGCATATAGCCTGCGTTTGCGAATGTAGCCGAGCACGGACTCGCTCGTAAGATAGCGCACGCTCATACCGCGGGCAACTCGCTTACGAATGTTCGTCGAGCTGATCGCCAACGCTGGAATCTGAATATAGCGCACGTCGAACGGCAGCCCCGACTCTTTGATTCGGGCACGCGCCGTATCGATATCAAAGCCCGGTCGTGTCGCCGCAATAAAGGTAGCAAGCTCAGCGATTCGTTCGGCATCATGCCAGGTCACGATATCGATGATCGCGTCGGCGCCCGTAATAAAGTAGAGCTTTACCTGCGGCGGGTAAAAGTCGCGAAGGGCATGAAGCGTATCGGCCGTATAGGTTACGCCCGGGCGGTCGATCTCGAACCGGCTCGCCAAAAAAGCCGGGTTCGCGGCGGTGGCGAGGACCGTCATGGCATAACGGTCCTCGGCAGGCGTCACCGGCTTGTCAAGCTTAAAGGCAGGAGAACCCGCCGGCATAAAGAGCACAGCGTCCAAGTCGAGCGACTCGCGCGCCTGCTCGGCGGTCACCAGGTGCCCGTAATGGATGGGATCAAAGGTGCCACCCATAATGCCGAGCCTAAACTCCTGCCCGTCCTCTAGAGGAAGCTCGGGCAGACCGATTCCACCGCGCAGCGACATGGCTTACTCGCCCTCCGGTGGCTCGGTATCGCCCGCGGCAGCCGCTGCATCCGTCGCATCGACAACCTCGACGCCCTCATCCGCAGCATCGACCACGTCAATGGCTTCAACGGCAACGTCCTCGCCAGCATCCTCGAGCTCCTCGTACTCCGAGAAGTCCTCGGCGCCCTCAAAGTCAAAGGCGCGCTGGCAAATGCGGACCTCGTCGCCCGCACGGCAACCGGCCTTCTCGAGCGCGTCGTCAACGCCCATACGCGCAAACTTATGCTGCAGGTAAATGACGGCTTCCTCGTTTTCCCAGTCGGTCTGGATGACCATGCGCTCGATGGCACGACCGACCACGCGGAAGGCACCAGGCTCTTCCTGGACAATGCGGAAACGCTTCTCACGCTGCAGGCGACGGCGCTCCCACTCATCATCGCGCAGAACGACCGGCTCATCGGAGCCCGCCAACTCGACGCGGAGCTTGGCCACCTGCTCACCTACGGCAAGCATCAGCGTGTTGAGGCCGGCGCCCGTAACTGCAGACACGGCAAAGAACATATGTCCATCGTCGAGCGCTGCGCGCTTGAGGTCGGCAATCTTGTCGGCCGTGCCCGGCGCATCGCACTTGTTGGCAACGACGATCTGCGGGCGCTTCGAAAGCTCGGCGCCATACTGCTCGAGCTCGCGGTTGATGATGCGATAGTCCTCAACCGGATCGCGATCCTCAAAACCACCCGTCATGTCGACGACATGCATGATCAGAGCCGTACGCTCAATGTGGCGCAAGAACTGATGGCCCAGGCCCTTGCCCTCACTCGCGCCCTCGATAAGACCGGGGACGTCGGCAACGACGTAAGAATATTCGCCGGCACGCACCATGCCGAGGTTCGGCACGAGCGTGGTAAACGGGTAGTCGGCTATCTTAGGACGGGCGGCACTCATGCGCGCGATGAGCGATGACTTACCCACCGAGGGGAAGCCCACGAGCGCGGCATCGGCCATAAGCTTCATCTCGAGCTCGATCCAGTGCTCCTCGGCCGGCTCGCCCAGCTGAGCGAACGCGGGCGCGCGGCGCACCGACGTCACAAAGTGGGTATTGCCCAGACCGCCGGCGCCACCAGGGGCCACGACAACGCGCTCGCCATCGTGCACAAGGTCGGCAATCTCGAACATCGGGGTCTGCGTCTCGGGGTCGAGCTCGCGTACCACGGTACCCATAGGGACCTTGAGAATCAGGTCCTCGCCGCTCTTACCGTTACGACGGGCACCCTGCCCGTGCGTGCCGCGCGCGGCGCGGAAGTGATGCTTAAAGCGGTAATCGATCAGTGAAGACAGCTGAGCATCGGCCTGGATGACGACATTGCCGCCACGACCGCCGTCGCCGCCATCGGGGCCGCCCTTGGGGACAAATGCCTCGCGCCTAAACGACATACATCCGGCTCCGCCGTCGCCGCCGCACACGTTAATGCGGCTGATATCGGTGAACTGTGACAACAGAATCGCCTCCTACAAAAAAGAGGGAGACCCTTGAATCCTAAAACTCAAGTGCCTCCCACATATGTGCTCTATGAAGGGTGAATTACGCGTTCGCGAGCGGGCGTACGCTGCCCCTGTGCTTGATACCCTTGTGGAACTCAACGGTACCGTCGACCAGCGCGAACAGCGTGTCGTCCTTACCACGGCCAACGTTCTCACCCGGGTGG
>URYU01000078.1 GCA_900552155.1 uncultured Collinsella sp. | reverse complement strand
TTTTTGAGGAACTCGGGCAGCAGGTTGTTCTTGGCCTCGATGGACACCGGGAACACAAACTGGTCGACGGTGTCGGCGGTCGACGTGGCCGGCGCGATCTCCACGCGGGCCGGGTCGCTCACCAGGTCGGTGATCTCGCCCACGGCCTCCTCGTCGAGCGTCGCCGAGAACAGCAGCGTCTGGCGCTCGGCCGGCGGCTCGCGCACAATGCGGCGGACGGCGGGCAAAAAGCCCAAGTCGAGCATGCGGGCGGCCTCGTCGAGCACCAGGACCTTAACCTCGTCCAGGTGGCAGGCGCCCTGCTCGATCAGGTCGACCAGACGACCCGGCGTGGCAACTAGGATATCGCAACCGTACTTGAGTGCCGCGGTCTGGGGCTTGTAGCTCACGCCGCCCACGACGGTCACGGCAACGTGGCCCGTGACGTCGGCGATTTTGCTTGCGACCTCGTCGATCTGCTGGGCAAGCTCGCGCGTGGGGGTGATGACGAGCATCACGGGGCCACGGCCGTTGCCCTCGGGCTTTTTAGCACCGCGACGGCGGTTGCGGCCGCCACGCTCGCGCACGGGTTTGGGAGGAGCGATGTGCTCCAGATTGTTCATAGTCGGCAGCAAAAAGGCGGCCGTCTTGCCGGTGCCGGTCTGAGCGGCGGCAAGCAGGTCACGGCCCTCGAGCACTACGGGGATCGAGCCGGCCTGCCCGGGCGTGGGCGCCGTGTAGCCCAGGTTCTCGATAGCACGAAGCATCTCGTCGGAGAGGCCCAGCTCGTCAAAGGCGGGCAGGCTCTCGGTAGCGGACTCGACGGCCTGGGCGGCATTGGCCTCATCGGCGGCATCGAAGGCAGCCTGGGTCATGGCCTCGCGGGTCTCGTCCAGAATCTCGGCGTCGGTGACGTCAGATACAGAATTACGCATATGTTGTTGTTCCTTATCTGCACGCGCAATGGGCACGGCATGCGGCCGCGCGGGCGTGCTTGGTAGTGCGCTAATACATACAAAAACAGGTGCGCACAGAGAGGACGTTGCTCAGCACGCTGGCGATCGCTTTGGCAGCCCTATCACGCGCCGTCCAGACGCAGCAGCTCTAAGCGATGGAGCAGATTCGCCGCCGGTTAGTATACCCGTGCTTCGCATGCCCCCACGTAAACCACAGATGACGAGGCGGACGAGGTGGGCCCGGCTGATTGTCTCAATCTGTAACATCTACAGGGCGAATCTTCCTCTACGTGTTACAGATCGAGACAAACGGTCGACACGGCTCACAAACGTCTCAATCTGTAACAATTACCGAGTAAAATCGGTCCTAATTGTTATAGATCAAGACAGAGGGGGATTTCCGTCCAGTCCAAACCAAATCTCTCAGTCTTCCTGCAATTTCGCACATGTGGCCTATTCTGTTGCTTTGGTTACGCTATATATTGCGCAGCCATTTAATACGTCGCCCACCGGGGGCCATTAATTCCTATCGCCATATTGGCTAGGAAGCAATCAAAGGAGGTATCCGTGGCAGCAGAGACGCCTTGCTCGGTCCTCTATAACGATATTCGCTCGTTCGGCGGTCTTAAACATCTCGAGATCGCCCGAATGCTCATCAATGGAAACTCTTATCTCGGCAGTACCCTGCTCGAGAAATGCTCTTCCACCCGCTCGTATCTCACCCGTTACATCGTCCATCGCAAGCCTGACCAGTGCGCGCCCTCCATCTACAGCGACTTTACCGTCACCACGCTCAACCTTTCCTCGGCAATCTGCAGCAAGCTCGGCGGCGGCGAGTCCGCCTATCGGGCAATCGCCGAGCACTATCGCGGTCCGGCCGCCAACGAAATGATGTCGGCTCTCACCAGCTACAAGCTGGACAGCCGCCTATATGCAAATGCCCTCAATCGCATCGACAACTTTGACGGCAATGCCGTGCGCGAGAAAAGCACGCTTTACCTTATGCTCTTTGTGGCAACGGGGGCGCTCGCCGATCCCGTTCAGGGCGTGGCCACCGTCGAGCGCTTTTGCGACAGCAAGACGGGCGGGCACTTTGGCACCACCGAAACTACCGTCGGACGTGGCTTTATGAGCAGCCTGGAGCAGCCGCGCACCGTCGCCCCCAACCTCGGTCTGCTCAGAACCCATGCCGACAACTGCGCCGACATGCAAATCCATCCCCTCACACGCGATCCGCACGGCACCGTGATTGGTTCTCTGCCCAAAACCTCGCCCAGCATCACCGATGTGGGCGCCGACGCATCGCGCGAGCATCTTCGTATTTGGCTCGAGGGTGAGCACTGGTACGCCCAGGGCCTTGGATCGACCAACGGCACGGTACTCGAATCGGGTGCAGGCGACGGCGATATTGTGATTGAGCCGCCGCGCGACCAACGCGAGCCCGGCAAGATCTATCCCCCAGTGGAAATCGAAAACAGCGACAGGCTCCATCTGGGTCTCTACACGACATTCCTTGTCATTGTGGACTAGCGCGGACGGCGATCGGAAGACGGTCGCCGTCCGTCTTTCGTCTTCTACCTTCTGCGTCGTAAACGACAATACTCAGCGGTATGCGTGGGCAGTGCGGCTATCATGGTACTTTACCGATATCCGCACTGCTCACGTATACGTGCGGCAACCCATGCCAGACAAAGGAACGCCATGGATACTACCGATAGCGCCTATGGCGACAAACTCATCCGTCTCGATACGTTCGATACCGCCGTGGCGGTCGACCCCAGCGCCGAGGACGACGCCAAGCGTCGGTTTATGACGCTTATTCTCCAGACGGCCCACCGCAACAACGGCAACATCGGACACGTGCTGCGCGCGACCAACACGAGCGGCGAGGTCTTTGCCGTCAAGCTACTCAAGGACAACGCCATCCTTTCCGGCCAAGCCCCCGACCGCTCCGCCGAGCAATCGGCAGCGCACCTGGCCAACACCGCTGCGCTGTTCGAGGAGTACCGTCATCTGTGTACCGTCTCGCACCTGCGCGGATTTCCGCGCGTCTATGGCTACGGATCGTGCGAGGATGACCCGCTCATCCTCATGGAGTGGGTCGAGGGCACCTCGCTCAAGCAGGCGCTGCCCCTGCTTCCGCACGACGCCTCGGGCGGGCTGACCACCCAGATGGTCGCCGCCGTCGGAAACGCCGTGCTTCGTGCGCTCTTGATGACCCAAGGCCTCGTGAATCCGGTCATTCATCGCGACCTGTCGCCTGCCAATATCATGTTCCGCACCACCAGCCGAACGCTCGAGCAGCAGATTGCCGATTGCTCCTTTGACCCCTGCCTCATCGACATGGGCTCCGCGACCATGGCTCTCGGCGACGACACGATCACCCGGCGCGCCGACATCTGGCGCTTTGCCACGCCCGCATACGCCGCGCCCGAGATGCTCACGCAGGATATCGAAGGCATCGCGGCCCTTCGCCGTTCGCCGGCAATCGACGTCTATGCGCTTTCGAGCATTTTGTACCAGCTCTACAGCGGTCGCAAACCGTTTGACTTTGAGTCGACGGACGCCGCTGCAACCGGCTCGTTCTATCTCGTAAAGACCAAGACCAAGCCGGCACCGCTCGAGCCGCGCTGCGAGGGCGATGAAGCGCTTGTCCAAATCATCATGAAGGGTCTCTCAGTCGAGCAGTGCGATCGTCCCACCGAGCAGCAGATGCTCGAGGTGCTCTCGGCATACCTCACCGACGCCGAATCCGAAGGCCGCGAAGGTGCAGGAGACGAGGCCGCAATTGATATCGATTCTGGCACGCACCTTAAGGTCGACGTCGCCGGCGAGCGCGCACGAGAGATCCTGAATCAGGCCCGCCACGATGCCATGACCCGCCGCCGCTTTATTATCGGCGGCGCTATCGCAGCCGTTGCGGGGCTCAGCGTTATCGGGGCGGCAACCCATGGCTTTGGCATCCCCGACTACCTCGACGGCATCCGCGGTTCACTTGACGACTACACCTGGGATCAGCTGCAGGAGATTTCGCTCAAGATTAAGGCCGCCGAGACCCGTAGCGAGGCACGCGAGATTGCCAAGCGCTATCACCTGCTCGATGCCGATGGGCATATCCCCTATCCGTGTACCAAGCGCGTGAAACTCACCAACGGGCTGGAGGTCGGCGCGCAGCTTGTGGGCATCCGTCACGATGAGCTTCTGGACGGGACGGGCAAGGCCGGACTGACGTTTATGTTCGACGCGGGTATTGCCGAGCGCAACGCTGCGGCTGAACCGCCGAGCGCCGGCTGGGCAGTTTGCGAGCTGCGGGAATGGCTCGACGGCGACGGCCTTAAGCTGCTGCCCAACAAGTTGCGCGCGCTCATCAAATCTGTCAAAAAGGTCTCGAATAACGCTGGCGCCGCCAACAGTGCATCGTGTCTGAGCGAGTTGCCCGCAACCCTTTGGCTGCCCGCCATGGTCGAGCTGTGCGGCACGCAACCGCCCGATTCGTTTGCCAAGGACTATCACTACCTGGCAGAAATCTACAACGGCGAGGGCAAGGAGTATCAGCTCTTCCGCGAGCTCAAGGTGAGCCCGTATTCCACGAACGAGACGATGGTCCGCCAGTGGAAGGGCAAGGACACCTGCTGGTGGGAGCGCACGGTGAGCCCCGACTCATCGGAGACCGAAGGCACGCTCTACATAAACCGTGTGGGCCACGACGGCGACGTCTTTACGTACGCAACGCCTGCGGAAAAGCCAAACAAGCTAACCTGTGTGATTCCCGGGTTCTGTATCTAGGCGGCGGGCGTCTTGCCGTGACGGGACCCCTCCCCGGCAGTTGTCTCGATTTGTAACACTAGCTCGGCAGATACAGGTCTAGATGCTACAGAACGAGACGTTAAGTTGCGACTCGATGTAATGTCTAGATCTGTAACAGTTACTCGACAAAAACGGGTCTAGTTGTTACAGATTGAGATGATTGGTTGGGACGGTCCATCGGCCAACCATCCATCCTCATCTGTAACGAAATCTCATATATTATTTCTGTACTGAACACCCCCAGGGGGTATGGGTGTATAGTATCGGATGGTTAACATTTCCGACACTACGTCACAGAAAGGAGAAGCCATGGCTCAAGATAAGTTCGACGTGGGCGGCATGACATGCGCCGCCTGCCAGGCGCATGTGGATCGCGCCGTGAGCAAACTCGACGGCGTCCAAAGCGTCGCGGTCAATCTGCTCGCCGGCTCTATGCTGGTGGACTACGACCCTGCGCAGGTCTCCCCCGACGACATCTGCACCGCTGTCGACCGCGTGGGCTACTCGGCCTCACCCATCAGCACGGGCACCGACGCTGTCCAAAGCGGAAGTGCGCAAGCCAGGTCCGGCGCCGCCCATATGGAGTCACCGACCAAAAAGTTGGAGGCCGCCGCCTCTGCCATGCGCACCCGCCTCATCGTCTCGATCGTATTCCTCATCCCACTGTTCTACATAGGCATGGGGCACATGCTCGGCTGGCCGCTGCCCGGCATCTTCACCGACCACACCCACAGCATGACGTTCGCGCTCACCGAGCTCGTCCTGCTCATTCCCATCGTCTACGTCAACGACGCGTACTTTATCAACGGGTTTAAATCGCTCGCGCACGGCGCGCCCACCATGGACGCCCTTATTGCCGTGGGCGCCACCGCCTCCATCGCCTGGTCGCTCTACGCCATGTTCATCATGGCCGACCAGCTAGCCGCAGGTCAGGTGCACGAGGCCATGATGACGAGCATGGACAACCTGTATTTTGAGAGCGCCGGCACCATCCTGTCGCTCGTCACCGTGGGCAAATACCTCGAGACGCGCAGCAAGTCCAAGACCGGCGGCGCTATCGAGGCGCTCATCGACTTAGCACCCAAGACCGCGACCGTCGTGGCAGAGGACGGCAGCGAGGCCACCGTCGACGTCGATGCCATTCTGCCCGGCCAGGTGCTGCGCGTGCGCCCCGGCGAGTCCATCCCTGTCGATGGCGTGGTGCTCGAGGGCAGCTCGGCCGTGGACGAGAGCGCGCTCACCGGCGAGTCCATCCCCGTGGAAAAGACCGCCGGCGACACCGTCAACGCCGCCACTGTCAACCGCACCGGCTCGTTTACCTTCCGTGCCACACGCGTGGGCGCCGACACGTCGCTCGCCAAGATTATCCAGCTCGTCGAGGACGCCAACGCCACCAAGGCGCCCATCGCCCGTATGGCCGATAAAGTCGCCGGCGTGTTCGTGCCCGTGGTGTTCGTGATCTCGGCCGTGACCTTTGCGGTGTGGATGGCACTGACCGGCAGCATAAACGAGGCGCTCACCTCCGCCGTGGCCGTGCTGGTGATCAGCTGTCCGTGCGCATTGGGTCTGGCCACGCCCGTCGCCATTATGGTCGGCACCGGCAAGGGCGCCGAAATGGGCATTCTGTTTAAGAGCGCCGAGGCGCTGGAGAACCTGCGTAGCGTGGGCACCGTGGTGCTCGATAAGACGGGTACGGTCACCCGCGGCAAGCCTGCCGTGACCGATATCGTGGTAGCCACGCGCGCCGACGGCTCGCCCGCAATGAGCGAAAAGGCGCTGCTCAAGCTGGCCGCCGCGTTGGAGCGCTCAAGCGAGCACCCGCTGGCCGAGGCGATTATGGCCGAGTGCGAGGCGCGCGGAATCGTCGCGCGCATGGTCGAGGACTTTGCCGCCGTGCCCGGTCGTGGCGTTACGGCGCGCGAGGGGCAAAACGCCATTGCAGCCGGCAATGTACGCCTGATGGACGAGCTGGGCGCGAAGGTGCCCGCCGACCTTGCCGAACAGCTCGCCGCCGAGGGCAAAACACCGCTGTTCTTTGCCAAGAACGGCGAGCTCGTCGGTACCATCGCCGTGGCTGACGAGGTCAAAGAGACGAGCGCCGAGGCCATCGCCGCGCTCCGCAAGCTCGGCGTCGATGTGCGCATGCTCACCGGCGACAACCGCGTGACGGCCGAGGCCATCGCCCGCCGCGTGGGACTCACCAGCGAACAGGTTATCGCCGACGTCCTGCCCGCCGACAAGGAACGCCACGTGCACGAATTGCAGGATGCGGGCAGCAAGGTCGCCATGGTGGGCGACGGCATCAACGACTCCCCCGCCCTGGCGCGCGCCGACGTGGGCCTTGCGATCGGCACCGGCGCCGACATCGCCAAGGAGGGGGCAGATGTGGTGCTCATGCGCAGCGACCTCATGGACGTCGCCCGCGCCATCGAGCTGTCGCGCGCCACGATCCGCAACATCAAGCAGGACTTGTTCTGGGCGCTGTTCTACAACGGCATCGGCATTCCGCTTGCCGCGGGCGTGTTCTTCCCTCTCACGAGTTGGCAGCTCTCGCCGATGTTCGGCGCCGCGGCCATGAGCCTGTCGAGTGCCTGCGTCGTGTCCAATGCGTTGCGCCTGCGAACCTTTAAGCCGAAAGTGGCAAAATAGGCTCACCATTCAGTCCATTTAGAACGGGTTTTCCAGATGCCCGAGATTGCCCTGAAAGAGGAGCGACGCGTACTTTGATACGCGAGCGACGGCTTGAAGGTCAAGGTCGGGTGCCTGGGAAAGCCGACACAACAGAGAGGAATATCCATGCGTTTCACAATCAAGACTTCTGGCCTTATGTGCGGCCACTGCGACGCCACCGTCGAGACGGCGCTGCTCAACGTTGCCGGCGTGACCGCCGCCGATGCCGATCACGAGACTCAGACCGTACAGGTGGAGTGCGCCGACACCGTGACCGCCGAGCAGCTCGCCGCCGCCGTCGAGGGCGCCGGCGAGAAATTCCATGCCCTGTCCGTAACCGCCGCGTAGCAGGCGCTGCCTACTCAATCCTCAGAAGTTGCGGTGAAATACGGACTGTTGTGCCGCCCTAGGCCTTTAAACGGTCCGTATTTCACCG
>URYU01000077.1 GCA_900552155.1 uncultured Collinsella sp. | reverse complement strand
GCCTCGATCTTGTCTGCGGGCGTTGCTGTAGCCTGAGTGGCCGTCTTCTCGGCGGCCTGCGTCGTAGCGGACTTGGCCGTCGTCGACTTCGTAGCCGTGGTCTTCTTGGCTGCCGTTGCCTTCTTGGTGGTTGCAGCCGTCTTCTTGGCAGCGGTCTTGGCCGGAGCCTTTGCCGCAGGCTTAGCCTCGGCGGCGGCCTTTACCTCGGGAGCAGCCTCGACCTCGTTGGCCTTCTTGGCAGCGGCGGTCGTGCGCTTGCGCGTGGTCGATGCCTTGGCAGTAGTAGCCTTGGCAGCGGTGGTCTTGCTCGCAGCGGCCTTCGTGGTCGTAGCCTTCTTAGCCGTTGCCTTGCGGGTCGTCGTCTTTTTGGTGGCAGGCTTCGCAGCGGGCTTCCCCTCAGGCTCGGGCTCGGGAGCAGCCTCGACCTTCACCTCAGGATCGGCCTTAACGGGCTTAGCTTCAGCCGGCTTCTCCTCGACCTTGGGCTCCTCAGCAGCAGCGGGCTCCTTAACGGGCGCCGCAGGCTCGGCCTCATCAGCAACCGGCTCCTCTACGGCCGTAGCAGCCTCCACAGCCGCCGGGCGCTCAATCTCCGGGTGCATAAAGAAGTACAGGTCCAGATACTTGTCGGCCGAGCGTGTCCAGCTAAAGTCCAGGCTCATGGCCTGCGTGACCAGCTGGTTCCAGGCATCGCGGTTGTCCCAGAACAGGCGTGCCGCGCGGAACACGGCGTCGCCCATCTCGTCGCCATTAAAGTTGCTAAACGAGAAGCCCGTGCCTTCGCCGGTAAACTCGTTATACGGGATCACCGTGTCCTTCAGGCCACCGGTCTCGCGCACGATGGGCAGGGTACCGTAGCGCATGGCGATGATCTGCGACAGGCCGCAGGGCTCAAACTTCGAAGGCATCAGGAACATGTCGGCGGCAGCATACATGCGCTGTGACAGCGCCGGATCGAACTCGATGCGTGCGGCCATGGTGCCGGGGTACTTGTCCTGGAAGTAGCGCAGGCCGTCCTCGTAGTCGCGGTCGCCGGTGCCCAGCACCGCCACCTGCACGCCGCCGGAAAGGATGCGGTCGAGTGCGTACATGACCAGGTCCAAGCCTTTCTGGCGCGTCAGGCGCGTGACCATCACCATGAGCGGACGGTCGTCGCGAACCTCGAGCCCCAGCTCTTCCTGCAGCTTGGCCTTGCACACGGCCTTGCCGGAGCGGTCCTCCACGGTGTAGTTGGCGGCAATGCGCTTGTCGGTCGCCGGGTCAAAGCCCGCGACGTCGATGCCATTCAAAATGCCCTGCAGCGCGTACGAACGCTCGCGCAGCACGCCGTCCAGGCCCTCGCCAAACTCGGGCGTCTGGATCTCGTTGGCATAGGTGGGGCTCACCGTAGTGATGGCATCGGCATAGCGCAGGGCGCCCAGCATGTAGTTGATGCTACAGGCATCGCAACGCAGCTGCGAGGCAGCCGCCGGAATATGCGCCACACCCAGGATGTCCTCCATCACGGTGTCGCTAAACTGGCCCTGGAACGCCACGTTGTGGATTGAGAACACGGTCTTGACGCGGTCGTACAGCGGCAGGCCCTGGTAGAACTCGCGCAGGAACACGGGCGCCAGCGCCGTCTGCCAGTCGTTGCAGTGCAGGATGTCGCACTCAAAGCCGGCCGGCAGGTGCTGCAGGCTCTCGTTGATGGCCTTGGAGAAGAACGCAAAACGCTCCCCGTCGTCAAAGAAGCCGTACGGATAGTCGCGCGCAAAGTAGCGCTCGTTGTCGATGAACATATAGGTGACGCCGTCGTGCTCGAGCTTCTCGAGTCCGCAGTACTCGTTACGCCATCCCAGGCTCACGTAAAAGTCGGAGAAGTGCTCCATCTGCGCCTTGTACTCGTCCTTGATGGTGGCGTACTTTGGCACCATCACGATGACCTCGGCGCCGGCGCGCACAAGCGCCGCGGGCAGCGAGCCCGCTACGTCGCCCAGACCACCGGTCTTCACAAACGGCGCGCACTCGGCCGAGGCAAACACGATCTGCATCTTTTTGCTGGAATCTGCCATATTGTCTCCCATGTTGTTATTCGAGAATAGCCGCCTGGCGCGAACCGGGCGGCTATTCTACATGTTACGAGCGATGTTGCGGTGCCAAAGCTAGCTCGCGTTGGTGATATCAGAAGTTAACGGGGCCTTTCCCAGCACCAGTATGTTCTCGGGCGTGCCGCGAAGCTCGGTGTTGGTGGGAACCACGTTGTTCTTGTCCAGGATGGCGTTCTCAACGCGGGCGCCGCTCTTGATGACGCAGCTCTGGTTGATGATCGAGTTGGTCACCGAAGCGCCTTCCTCGACCACGACGCCGCGCGACAGGATCGAGTTGCGCACGGTGCCCTTGATGATGCAGCCGGCCGAGATGATCGAGTTGCACGCGTGGCTGCCGGTCGCATAGCGCGAAGGCGGCACGTCGTGGGCCTTGGTCAGGATCGGGCGCTCGGGATCGAAGAGCTGGTCGGCCACGGTCTGGTCGAGCAGGTCCATGCTGCGGCGATACAGCGACTTCTCGCTAAACACGCCCACGACCTCGCCCTTGTACTCGTAGCTGCACACGTCGATGTTGCCAAAGTCGCCCTGGAGTGCCTCGAGCAGGTCCAGATAGTCGGCGGCCTGGTAGTGATCGATGATCTCGAGCAGCGTCTCGCGGTTGACGATGCAGCAGTCCATAGAGGCGTTGTCGCCATACACGACGCCGGCGCTCACGCCCGTCAGGCGGCCGTTCTCGTTAATCTCGAGCTTGGTCTCGTCATCAACATTGCGCGTGGCCTTGCAGTACACCACGGTCATCTGGGCGCCGGAGTTCTCGTGCGCGTCGATGATGGTGTTGAGGTCCATGTTAAAGATGATGTTGGTGCCCATCATCACAACGTAGGGCTTGTCCGAGCGCTGGAACAGCGTCTTGTTGGAGATGATGTCGCGCAGCAGGAAGCGCATGCCGCCCTTGGTGGTGCCATACGCGTTGCCGGGCACCATGAACAGGCCGCCCTTCTTGCGGTCCAGGCCCCAGTCCTTGCCCGAGCCCACGTGGTCGATCAGCGAGCGGTAGTTGCCCGGCATAACTACACCGACGGTCTTAATGCCGGCATTCATCATGTTGGACAGCGGGAAGTCGATCAGGCGGTAGCGGCCCAAAAACGGGACGGACGCGATGGGGCGATCCTTGAGCAGCACGCTGCCGTAGGTCGAAGAGTAGTTAGCGGTGATATAACCGATGGCCTTGCGATTGATCATCGGATCATTCCCTCTTCCCGATAACGACGTCATTTCCAACGACGGCCGTATCCTTGGTGGTATCGACAGAGCCGAGCTTCACGCCCTCTTCGACCGTGGAGTTCTCGCCCAAAATAGCGCGGCAGATGTGCGCGCCGCTCTTAACGTGCGCACCCGGCAGCAGCACGGAGTCCTCGACCACGGCGCGCTCCGCGATGATGACATCAGTCGAAAGGATCGAGTGGCGAGCGGTGCCGTAGATCTTGCAGCCGTTGGAGACCAGGCAGTCGTCCAGGCGACCATCCGGGCCAATGTAGTGCGGCGGACGCGTAGTGATGTTGGACATGATGGGGAAGTGCTTGTCAAACAGATCGAACTCGGGGTTGTTGCCCAGCAGGTCCATCGAGGTCTCGTGGAAGCTGGCGATGGTGCCGACGTCCTTCCAAAAGCCGTGGAACTCGTAGCTGTACAGGCGCTTGCCCTCGCCGAGCAGCTTGGGGATGATGTCCTTGCCAAAGTCGTGGCTCGAGCGCTGGTCCAGAGCGTCTTCCTCGAGCGCCTCGATCAGCACGTCTGCCGAGAAGATGTAGATGCCCATGGACGCGAGATTCGAATCGGGCTTATCGGGCTTCTCGGTGAACTTGGTGATGCGGCCGTCCTCGGGGTCGGTGGTCAGGATGCCAAAGCGGCTGGCCTCCTCCCAAGGCACGGGCATAACGCTCACCGTGAGGTCGGCGTTGTTCTCAATGTGCGTCTTGAGCATCTTGCGGTAGTCCATGCGATACAGGTGATCGCCCGAAAGAATCAGGACGTACTTGGGGTCGTTGGCCTTGATGTAGTCCAGGTTCTGCGTAATGGCGTCGGCCGTGCCCGCATACCAGGCGCCGCCGGTCTGCGTCTCGTACGGCGGCAGGATCGACACGCCACCGTCGCGGCTGTCCAGATCCCACGCTTCGCCGGAGCCCACGTAGGCATGCAGCAGGTAGGGGCGATACTGCGTCAGAACGCCCACCGTGTCGATGCCCGAGTTGGAGCAGTTGGAGAGCGAGAAGTCGATAATGCGGAACTTGCCACCAAAGCTAACCGCCGGCTTAGCGATCTTTTGGGTGAGTGCCCCTAATCGGCTGCCCTGTCCTCCTGCGAGGAGCATCGCGATGCATTCTTTCTTACTCATCGATTTCTCCTTCTGTCATCGATGTTTCTAACCCATTAGCGACAGGCGCAGCGCAACGTTGCGCCTGTCGAGTAATGCCGTGCTGGCATAGGGGAGCTCGCGCTCCTTTACGCGTGCCAGATCTCGTCGCGGTACTCGCGAATGGTGCGGTCGCTCGAGAACCAGCCCGAGGAGGCGGTGTTGAGCAGGGCCTTGCGGTTCCAGGTCTCCTGGTCGCCGTAGCTGTTCGTGAGTTTCTCCCACGCATCCACGTAGCTGCGGAAGTCTGCCATGACCAGGTCGGGGTCGTTGTTGTTCATGAGCTCGTTGTAGATGCTCTCGAAGTTGCCCGAAAGACCCGCAAAGGTGTTGTCCTTAAGCTCGTCCATCACGCGGCCCAAGCGCTCGCGGTCGCCGTTGAGGGTATCCCACGCAAAGTAGCTGTTGGATGCCCAGAGCTGCTCGACCTCGGGAGCGGTCAGGCCAAAGATGGCCTCGTTCTCGCGGCCGGCCAGGTCGGCGATCTCGATGTTGGCGCCGTCGAGGGTGCCCAGCGTAATGGCGCCGTTCATCATGAGCTTCATGTTGGACGTGCCCGAGGCCTCCTTGCCGGCCGTGGAGATCTGCTCCGAGATCTCGGCGGCGGGGTAGATGAGCTGGGCGTTGCTCACGCGGAAGTTGGGGATAAAGCAGACCTTCATGACCTCGTTGACGCGTGGGTCGTTGTTGAAGCCGTCGGCCACGGAGTTATTGAGGCGGATGGGCTCCTTTGCAATGGTGTAGCTCGAGGCAGCCTTGCCGCTAAAGATGAAGGTCGTCGGCGTCACGTGGAAGTTGGGATCGGCGATGCGACGGTTGTAGATGTCCATCACCTTCATGATGTTCATGAGCTGGCGCTTGTAGGCATGGAAGCGCTTTACCTGGACATCGAAGACGGTGTTGGGGTCGATGACCAGACCGGTATCGGCCTTAACGTAGGCGGCCAAACGCTCCTTGTTGGCGCGCTTGGAGGCGCCCACGGCCTTCAGGAACTCGGCGTCGTTCTGGAACTCCTTGAGCTTCTCCAGCTCAAAGGCGTCCTTCAGCCAGCCATCGCCAATGGCTTCGGTCACGAGCTTGGCATAGGTGGGGTTGGCCTCGGCAAAGAAGCGACGGTGCGAGATGCCGTTGGTCTTGTTGTTGAACTTCTCGGGCGTTAGGGCATAGAAGTCCTTGAGCACGATGTTCTTGATGATGTCGGAGTGGATCTTGGCCACGCCGTTGACGCTATGGCTGCAGATCACGGACAGGTTGGCCATGCGGATCTCGCCATCCCACAGAATGGCGGTCTGGCGCAGACGCTCCTGCCAGCCCTCCTGCGTGGTGTCGAACGACTCGTGCCAACGACGGCTGATCTCGTCGATGATCTGGTACACGCGGGGGAGGAGCTTGGAGAACGTGCCGATGGGCCACTTCTCCAGGGCCTCGGGCAGGATGGTGTGGTTGGTGTAGCTCACGACCTGCGTCACGATGTTCCAGGCGTCGTCCCACTCGAGCTTCTTCTCGTCGATGAGGATGCGCATGAGCTCGGGGCCGCACATGGCGGGGTGGGTGTCGTTGGTGTGGATGGCCACAAACTGCGGCAGCAGCTCCCAGTTCTCGCCGTGCTCCTTCTCAAAGGTGTCGAGCAGGCTGTAGATGCCGGCGGAAACAAACAGGTACTCCTGCTTCAGGCGCAACAGACGGCCGTGCTCGCCGGCGTCGTTGGGGTAGAGGATGGCGCTGATTGCCTCGGCCTCGGCGCGCTCAGCGTCGGCCAGGGCATAGTCGCCGCGGTTGAAGGCCTCCAGGTCAAAGTGCTCTTCGACCGGCTCGGCGGCCCAGACGCGCAGCTTGTTGACGGTCTCGCCGGCATAGCCCACAACAGGGATGTCATAGGGAACGGCCAGAATGTCCTGCGTGTCCACCGTGCGGTAGAACGTGCGGCCGTTCTCCTCAAAGCCCTCGACGCGGCCACCAAACTTAATGGTCACGGCCTTGTCCTGACGACGGACCTCCCAGGGATAGCCGTGGGTGAGCCACTCGTCGGTGGCCTCGACCTGGCTGCCGTTGACGATCTCCTGCTTAAACAGGCCGTAGCGGTAGCGCATGCCGTTGCCGTAGCCGGCAATGCCCTCGGCTGCCATGGAATCCAAGAAGCATGCGGCCAGACGGCCCAGGCCACCGTTGCCCAGCGCCGGATCGGGCTCCTGGTTCTCGATGACGGACAGGTCAAAGCCCATGTCGTCGAGTGCCTCGGCGACCATGTCGCGCACGCCAAAGTTGAGCAGGTAGTTGTCGAGCAGACGGCCGATCAAAAACTCGATCGAGAAGTAGTACACGCGCTTCTTGCCCTCGGCGGTGGCGCGGGCATCGCTCTTGGTGGCAACGGTGCGTGCCTTCTCGGCCACGAGCTTGGCCAGGGCATTAAAGCGGTCAAGGTCGCTGGCGGCCTCGACGCTCTTGCCGCTGATGCTCATGACGGCATCGCGATAGAGCTCGGTAAACTCTTGCTTGTTGTCGAAGATCTTATTCATACGTTCCTTTCCCCCGGGGATGTTTCTCCCGGAACGGTTATGACATGTATCCTACGCCCCCGCGGGGCGGGTAATTACAGTGGTAACGCCTTTGTTACGCTTTCTTGGCAGGAGCCTTAACAGCAGCTGCCTTGGCCTTGGGAGCAGCCTTTTTGGTGGCTGCCTTTTTGGCCGTGGTGGACTTGGCCGAAGCCTTGGCTGCGGGCTTGGCAGCCTTCGCCTTGGCCGGAGCCTTCTTAGCAGCCGCGGTCTTGGGCTTTACCGAAGACGTACGCTTTTTGGGCGCAGCCTTGGGCTCCTCGACTACAGGCGGCTTATAGCTGCTGGGACCGCGGCGCTTAAGCACCACGCCGGCCAGGCCGGGCACCTTAATTTCGATGGAGTCCATCTGCCCGTTCCAGGGATAGGGCTCGCTCGAGCAGGTGTAGGGCTCCTCGCCGGCATATCCGCTGCCGCCAAACTCGGGACGGTCGGAGTCAAAGATGACCTCCCAGTCACCCTCGCGCGGCACGCCCACACGGAAGCTCTCGTAGCTCGCCGGGTCAAAGTTGATCAGGATCACCAGGTCGTCGTCGATGTCCTCGCCCTGGCGCACAAAGCTCACGATGGACTGCTTGGAGTTGTCTGCATCGATCCAGGTAAAGCCATCGTCAGTGTAGCCGCGCTCATACAGGGCGGGCTCGGCGGTGTACAGGTGGTTGAGCGCCTTAATAAACGCCTGATGATGACGGTGGGTCTCGTACTCCTCGGTCAGGAACCACTGGATGGACTCGTAGTAGCGCCACTCAATAAACTGGCCGATCTCGTTGCCCATAAAGTTGAGCTTGGCACCGGGATGCGTCATCTGGTAGAAGGCGAGCGTGCGCAGGCCGGCAAACTGGCGCCACCAATCGCCCGGCATGCGGCCGATGAGCGAGCACTTACCGTGCACGACCTCGTCGTGGCTCAGCGCCAGCAGGTAAAGCTCGTTGTAGAAATAGTGCA
>URYU01000076.1 GCA_900552155.1 uncultured Collinsella sp. | reverse complement strand
CCTCCAAGCACGACCTTATCGGGATCGATCAGCCCGCGCACGCGCGCAAAATGCTTGGCGTTGACGATATGCCCGTAATCCTCGTTATCGAGCGGATGCTCGCCAAACATACGGCGGACCTCTTCCTTGATGAGGCCCAGCAGCTCGTCGTGCACGCGCGTATCGACCAGCAGGTAGTCGGGCGCCACGCAGGTCTGCCCCACGTTGAGCCATTTACCAAAGGCGATACGCCGTGCCGCAACCTTCAAGTTTGCCGTCGCATCCACGATGCAGGGACTCTTTCCGCCCAGCTCAAGCGTCACAGGCGTAAGGTTTTTACTTGCGCGCTCCATAACGAGTTTGCCGACCGGAACGCTACCGGTAAAGAAGATCTTGTCCCAGTGCTCATCGAGCAGCGCTTCGTTCTCGGCGCGCCCGCCCTCGACAACCGTCACCAGGCGCGGATCAAATGCCTCTTCACAGATTTGCCTGAGCACCGCGCTCGATGCCGGAGCATAGGCGCTCGGCTTGATGACCACGGTATTGCCCGCGGCAAGGGCGCCAGCGAGCGGCTCGAGCGTCAGCAAAAACGGATAGTTCCAGGGCGCCATGATGAGCGTGACGCCATAGGGCACGGTTTGCGTTTTGCACACGCTCACGGCGTTAGCGAGGTCGCACGGACGCAGGCGCGGACGACTCCATCGGGCCACATGCGCAATCTGATGTCGAATCTCGGAAAGCGATGTGCCAATCTCGCACATATAGGCCTCGTCATGCGACTTTCCCAAATCGGTCTTGAGCGCATGAGCGATATCGGCCTCGTGGGCCCGCACCGCATCGCGTAAACTCACGAGCGCGCGACGTCGAGCATCGACATCAAACGTGGCGTGCGTCTTAAAGTAGGCGCGCTGATCGCCGACGATGCGCGCAATTTCCTCGGTGTTCATGGCACCCTCCTAGTTCTCGTCCTCAAACATACCACCCGCGACGACCTCGTACATATGCTCGAGCTCCGAGCGGTCCATCAAAAGTGGAACGGGGTACAGGGGATTGGCCTCGGCATCGGCATGGGCCGCCATTTGCGGAATATCGGAGCGGCGAATACCCGAGACATATTTGGGGATTCCCAGGGCCTCGTTCATGCGGTCGACCCAATCGATAAAGGCCTCGACCGCAAGACTGTCCTGCGCGGTAGCCGGCGCAATGCCCGCCATGCGAGCAAGATCGGCAAGCTTGGGGGCGGCGGCGTCACCATAAGCGCGAAGCATGTGCGGCAGGATGATCGCGTTGGCCAAACCGTGCGGAATTCCGTATCGGCCGCCCAAACTGTGCGCGATGGCATGCACATATCCGACATAGGAGCGGGTAAACGCAACGCCCGCCTTATACGCCGCCAAAAGCATATTGCGACGCGCACGCATGTCGTCGCCATGCTCATAGGCCTCGAGCAAATTGTCGTGGATGAGCTGCACCGCCTGTCGCGCCATCTTGCGCGTATAGGGCGTGGTGCTTCGCCCGATAAACGCCTCGACGGCATGCGTCAGGGCGTCCATGCCCGTCTGCCCCGTAATGGAGGCGGGCAGACCGCGCGTAAACTCGGGGTCGTGCGCCGCAAAGCGCGGGATAAGCACAAAGTCGTTAATGGGATACTTGTAGCGCGTCTCGTCATCGGTAATTACCGCCGCAAGCGTGACCTCGCTCCCCGTGCCCGCCGTGGTGGGAACGGCGATGAGCAACGGCAGGCGACGATGAATCCGCAGCAGCCCGCGCATCTTGTTGATGGGCTTGCTTGGCTGCGCAATGCGTGCGCCCACGCCCTTGGCGCAGTCCATGGCTGATCCTCCGCCAAAACCGATAATGGCCTGGCAGGCGCGCTCTCGATACAGGGACGCCGCCTCCTCCACATTCGAGACCGTGGGGTTCGCACGCGTTTCGGCATAGACCGTAACGCCAATCCCCTGAGCCGTAAGCGCACGCTCGAGTGATGCCGTGAGTCCCAAACGTGCAATACCGGGATCCGTCACGATAAGGACCTTCTGGATCGAGCGCTTTTGAAGCACCGCGGGCACATCCTCGGCATGCTCTAAAATGCGCGGCTCGGTATAGGGCAGGATCGGCAATGCAATGCGAAAAACCGTCTGATATGTTCGGCACCAGGCACGACGGGCTAGATGCATAAAGGAAACTCCTTCATTTGTTGATAGATCAACATTTGCTCGCCCGATTGTACTCAGCGGCGGTCAAAGACGGCCTGCCAATCGTTAATCAATCAACATCTTCATATCTCAAATTGTTTTATTAAAAATCATTCCTAATAGGCTTCACATTTGGTTTCATTTATGGATAATAGAACTCGTCAAGACGCACGTCCGGAGAGGGCCCTTACGGGACCGGACGAGCGCACAATCGCCATCGATCGAAAGGATCGAATCATGAAGTTTGTTTGCCCCGTTTGCGGTTATGTGGAAGAGTTCGACGGCGACCAGCTGCCCGAGGACTTCAAGTGCCCCCAGTGCGGCGTTCCCGGTTCTCGTTTCCTGAAGCAGGAGGAGGGCCAGCTCGAGTGGGCTGCCGAGCACGTCGTGGGCGTCGCCAAGATGGAGGGCGTCTCTGAGGACATCGTTGCCGACCTGCGCGCCAACTTTGAGGGCGAGTGCTCCGAGGTCGGTATGTACCTGGCCATGGCTCGCGTCGCCCATCGCGAGGGCTATCCCGAGATCGGCCTGTACTGGGAGAAAGCTGCCCACGAGGAGGCCGAGCATGCCGCCAAGTTCGCTGAGCTCCTGGGCGAGGTCGTGACCGACTCCACCAAGAAGAACCTCGAGATGCGCGTTGAGGCCGAGAACGGCGCCACCGCCGGCAAGACCGATCTTGCTAAGCGCGCCAAGGCCGCTGGCCTCGATGCCATCCACGACACCGTGCACGAGATGGCTCGCGACGAGGCCCGCCACGGCAAGGCTTTCGCCGGCCTGCTCAAGCGCTACTTTGGCTAAGCCAACCGCCTGAGACATAACCTCTAGCTTGATGAGGCCCGGACCATATTGGTTCGGGCCTTTTTCGTGCCTCACAAACTTGTTAACTACCTGAAATAGGACCGCCTTCGGCATAGGTTTCTCGTCAAAAACTAAGTGAGTAGACTTTTTGGAACTTGCCGAGCACGCCATCCATATTGCTTTATAAAGCCGCAGGTAAATGACTTGTTTCAAAACGGCCTGGTCGCCAAAGTGCTAAAAGCCTACTCACTTAGAACCGCAGCCGTCCACGATCGAGCCATTTTGTGTCTAGCGGGCATCTTTCCGTCGATTACTCCCAATTTTGTCCAGTCAACGAATAGTTCAGACCGGAGTAATGCCTCAGCCCTTTGCTCATCTGAGCTTTTATCACGATATTCAGCATCGAGCATCCTGCATACGGTCTTAACGATCGCGCGGAATCTACCCTCATCGGATATCTGTCTGTGTGTCAGGAGAAGTACATCGTAGCCCATGGCCTGAAGGGCCGTCATGCGGTCAGCGTCACGCAAGCCATCCCCTGCGCGTCCGTGCGAGGCCTTTCCCTGACATTCAATGGCCACCTGTCGCCTACCGTCCGGTGAAGAAAGAAGTAGGTCGATATATACACGGGACTTTCCCACAATCGCTCGAGCATTTGTGTTTAGCATCACTTCAACATTAAGCTCTATGCCGCAAAAACCTTCGCCTCCCAGGGATCGCGGCAGTGCAAGTAGCAAATACGCCTCGACCTCAAAAGGCGACGCGGCACCCAATGGAACGAGTTGCGATACCGCCATAAATCTATTGCCGTAACGCATCCCGCAAACATCTGAACAAAAACGGTCAAGGTCTCCGCCCAAAACCAAAGCGTCTCGACGCCATAAATTTGAGGCGGTGCCGTCCTCGGACGGGCAGCGCGCCCAACCGAACGTTGTCGAAATCGCACCCGAATCAATTGCACGCGAAAGCTCCGTCTCAAGTAACGCCGGCAGGGCACACACCGCAAACAAGCCACACATCTCCGCCAATACCAAAAGAAGCTGAAGATCCGTCAGATGCCGTGACATGATGAATGCCGTCAGTAGAGGAGACGTAATCAAAAACCCATGCTCCGTTTCCAGTACGGATTCCCTGGGAAGCTCACCAAGAAACAGCCGCTGCCTAATGCTGGCAGGACAAGTCCGTTTGTTTCTTGTCTGAACCAATGTATACAACGGAAAACCGAGCGCGACCGCAGCCGTCGGGTTGCGGGCGAGATCATATCGCTGCCGGTCTTCTTCCGGTCGTGGAAGCGGCGGACACAGAGCGCGGACCTGAGGGGGCAAACGCCAGTACCTAAAAGCCGATATGTCACAAAGTGGATCTTTCATAGGCACAGGAAAACACGAATTTCAACCCAGTCAGTCACGCATTGGCGCGAACGCGCCAAAAATGGTGCCGAACGGACTGCCAAGTTTTCAACAGCCCTCCCCAACTGGCCAAAAGCTTGCCGAGAGCTGGACGAAGTTCTGTTGAAAACCCCATTTTTTCTCATGCAGAAGCTTTGCGCGACAAGTGAGTAGACTTTTTTGAACATCCCGAGCAGCCCGGTCATCCTGCTTTTCAAAACCGCAGGTAGATAGCTTGTTACAAAACTGCCTGGTCGCCAAAGTTCCAAAAGCCTACTCACTTAGGTTGCAGAGTGCTCCCATTAGCTGCGATTCCAAGGTATTTAGCGCTTTTGAACTCAAATCGTCATACTGAACAAGAATTTGACTTGAGTTTTCAGGGACAAATGCGCCATCGGCACACCAATAACAGTCACTGATATCGACAAAAGGGATACTCGAGCGCGTGAGGGCCCGCACAAAAGAGCTTCCGCCCGCTCCGCGCTCCGCAACCACGGTGCAGTAAAGGCCCGCGTCTGCATGTTCGATCGAGACCTCCCCTGCCGGAAACGCTTTCCGCTCAAGCGACGGCAGGCCATCACGCGCCTCGCGAGCACGAACGCGCACGCGGTTCACATGTCGCTCGTAATCACCCGATTCCAGCAAACGCGCCAAAGCGACCTGGGCAACAGAGCTCACCGACGAGGCGTAGAAACCAAGGTTGCGCCTAAACCGCTCCATTAGCTCATCGGGCAACACCATATACGCCAAACGCAACGCCGATGAAAGGCTCTTCGAAAACGTGTTGGTGTAGATAACCGACTGGGCGGCATCGATCGACGCGAGCGCGGGAATCGGCTTGCCGGCAAGGCGAAACTCACAATCAAAGTCATCTTCGATGAGATACCGACCTGGTCGCTCGGCGGCCCAGCTCAGTAGCGCATAGCGACGCGCAATACTCGTCACAAGGCCGGTCGGAAACTGATGAGACGGCATCAAGAGAAGGACATCGGTCCCGCTTTTCTGCAGAGTGCTCAAGTCCACGCCCTCATCATCCAACGGGATATGTCGTACTTGGCAGCCCATAGCCTGATAGATACGCGTCAGACGCAAATAGCCCGGGTCCTCAACGGCATACACCTTGTCGGCTCCAAGCAACTGAACCAACATGGTATCGAGCAGCTGGGCGCCTGCACCGATAACAATGTTGTTGGGGTCGACATTCATGCCCCTTGTCCCACGCAGATGGTGAGCAATTGCGCGTCGCAGCCGAGCGGTGCCCTGCGCCGGTGCGGGCGAAAAGATTTCGCGCTCATCTTCGGATGCCAGCGTCGCCCGTAGTGCGCTTTGCCAAAGCCGCGCCGCCTCCAAAGCGGAAGGAGAAAGTGCATCGAACAGCTCGACCTGTCCGTTGACATCATGCGCGCTGAGGCCCACAGAGACGGTATCTCGGTCGATGCCCTGCGAAGCCAAAGGCAAAACCGGTGCATCCGGAAGCTTGCAAGCGTAGTAGCCACGACGCGGCATTGAGCAAATATAGCCCTCGGCAAGTAACTGGCTATATGCATTCTCGATGGTAATGACACTGATTCCCAGATGACTGGCAAAGGCGCGCTTAGACGGAAGATGCTCCCCCGCCACAATACGTCCAGCAACAATATCATCTCGAATTTGCTGGTAAACATACTCATAAAGCGATGCTTCGCCGCGTTTTTCCAAATTGTAGTCAAGCATGAGTTTGCCACCTGACCTTATCGAGCTGTTCAATCTGGTATTAGGCTGACCTTATTATTATCTCGAAAACTGAGTATTTTGCCATACCCAGCTCCCCGATAGGATGTTCCGTCAAGCAATGCACATGCCAACCAAGGGAGCAACCATGGCAGAACAGACCAGCAAGGCCGATCGCGTCAAACTCAATCGCGAACTCGCGCAGATGCTCAAGGGCGGCGTCATCATGGACGTCACCACGCCCGAGCAGGCACGCATCGCCGAGGAGGCAGGCGCCTGCGCCGTCATGGCACTCGAGCGCATCCCGGCCGACATCCGTGCCGCAGGCGGCGTCTCGCGCATGAGCGACCCCAAGATGATCAAGGGCATCCAAGAGGCCGTCTCCATCCCTGTTATGGCCAAGTGCCGCATCGGTCACATTGTCGAGGCGCAGGTCCTGCAGGCTATCGAGATCGATTACATCGACGAGTCCGAGGTTCTCTCCCCTGCCGATGACGTCTATCACATCGACAAGACCCAGTTTGACGTGCCATTTGTCTGCGGCGCCCGCGATCTGGGCGAGGCGCTGCGCCGTGTTGCCGAGGGCGCCACTATGATTCGCACCAAGGGTGAGCCGGGTACGGGCGACGTCGTTCAGGCCGTGCGTCACATGCGCAAGATCCAAAAGCAGATCCGCGACGTTGTTGCCCTGTGCGACGACGAGCTCTTTGAGGCAGCCAAGCAACTGCAGGTTCCGGTCGAGCTGGTACGCGAGGTCCATGCCACGGGCAAGCTTCCCGTCGTGAACTTTGCCGCCGGCGGCGTAGCGACCCCGGCCGATGCCGCGCTGATGATGCAGCTGGGTGCCGAGGGCGTCTTTGTCGGCTCGGGCATCTTTAAGAGCGGCGACCCCGCCAAGCGCGCCGCTGCCATCGTCAAGGCCGTGGCAAACTTCACCGATGCCAGGCTCATCGCCGAGCTTTCGGAGGACCTGGGCGAGGCCATGGTGGGCATTAACGCCGACGAAATCGAGATTATCATGGAAGAGCGCGGGCGCTAGTCCAGCAGAAAGGATCGCACATGAGCGATTATGCAGACCAAACGGTTGCCGTGCTGGCGGTCCAAGGCGCTTTTGCCGAGCACGAGGCAAGACTATTCGAGCTTGGCGCACACTGTATTGAGCTGAGGCAGGCGGCTGATTTGAAGCAGGACTTTGACCGTCTGGTACTTCCCGGCGGCGAGTCTACCGTTCAAGGGAAGCTGCTTGATGAGTTGGGCATGCTCGAGGAGCTTCGTGCCCGTATCGCTGAAGGTATGCCCGTCCTGGGCACCTGCGCCGGCCTGATTCTACTGGCTCACGACCTTGCCGCCCATGACGATAAGGGCACGCCGCGTCTGGAAACCATGGATGTACTTGTCGAGCGCAATGCCTACGGCAGGCAGCTCGGCAGCTTTCGAACCAAGGGGCAAATAGCCGGCATCGACGGTGAAGTGCCGCTGACGTTTATCCGCGCGCCCCGCATCGTCGAGGTCTACGGCGACGCCAAGGCCTTAGCGAAAGTCGACGGTCGTATTGTCGCCGCCCGTCAGGGCAACCAGCTCGGCGTAACCTTCCACCCCGAGCTCGACGACGATACCCGCCTCCACGAACTGTTCCTACAAATGTAGGCATCGAAATCAACAAACGAAACGAGAGTGGATGATCTCCCACTTTGAGCTTGAATGCAGGCTCAAACCGGGAGATCATCCACTCTTGTTCTATGTAGTCGTTTAAGAACGTCCCCAATGACTACAAGGAGTGTCCCAAGCTGCCGGCAGAAAAGGAACGTCCCTAACTGCCGCATCCGGGGCAAGACAACGCCGCAGGCAGAGGACGGACAGCGAGCGGGTCGCATTTGAGGCAAGGTGACGTGAAACGAAAGGGCGCTGACCTTCTGGTCGCGCCCTTGAAGTTGAACGTCAGATTGTCCAAATGCGG
>URYU01000075.1 GCA_900552155.1 uncultured Collinsella sp. | reverse complement strand
CGGCATTATGGAGGCGGCCAACAGGGGGGCGGCGAGTGCCAACGGCAAGGCGGTCGGCGTGGGTATCGAGCTTCCGCACGAGCAGGGGCTCAACAAATACGTGATCCTGGGTATGGACTTCCGCTACTTCTTTGTGCGTAAGACCATGTTCGTTAAGTACAGCTCGGGTGCCATCGTGTTCCCCGGCGGTTTCGGCACGCTCGACGAGATGTTCGAGGTGCTCACGCTGGTGCAGACGCACAAGGTCAAGCGCATGCCGCTCGTACTGGTGGGCAGCGAGTACTGGCAAGGCCTGTTCGCCTGGCTCAACGGCCCGGTGATGGATGCCGGCATGATTAGCCCGCTCGATCCAGACCTCGTCCACATCACCGCCGACCTCACCGAGGCCGTCGACATCGCCCTGAGCGGGTTGATATAGGGCGAGCGTGCCTGTCGTTGTAGTATTGTGAATGGCAGACTGATGCTATTTAACATCAGTCTGCCATCTAAATTGGGTATACTGATGCAAAAGACGAGGCGAGGAGGTCGCGTATGTCCACTGCAACGGTTAAGCCTACGACGGTTCGCATCGAAGAGGGGCTCAAGGAGCAGGCGACTGAGTTCTTGGATACGGTTGGTCTAAGTCTCAATTCGTATCTCAACCTTGCTGTTCGGCAGCTGGTAAATCAGCGAAAGATTCCTTTTGAGATCGTAGGAAGGGCAGAGGTGCCCAACGAGGCGACGAGACGCGCCATGGTGATCGCCGAGGCTCATGAGTTGGGGATTTTGACGGACGACAGCCCGTCATTCAATAACGCTGATGAGCTTATATCGTTCCTCGATGAGGACTAGCGATGTTTGAGATTAAAGTCGAGGCTCAGTTTAAGGCGGATTACAAACGGACGATGCGCATCCATCCGCAGCTAAAAACCGAGTTTAGGGCGGCGGTCGCAGAGCTTGCAGCTCACGGCTCGCTTCCCGCGGAATATGGCGCCCATGAGCTTTCAAACCCGGGCGGCAACTACAACGGCCACATCGATTTCCATCTATCCGATGGCTTGGTCGACGTGGTCGTTCTCTACTTGCCGCATAAGACTAATCCTGTGATCCGGCTGGTCAGAATGGGCTCTCATGAGGAGCTGTTCCAGGGTCCGCAGGGCTGATTGCCGATTTCTAAGTTGCGGTGGAATAGGGATTGATTGGCGGCTAATAAGCCAAAAACAGTCCCTATTCCACCGCAAGTGATAAAGGTGCCCCTAGTGGATGGGCTGGTAGCGGGGGCAGTAGCCGATGGCGATGGCGTCGACGCCCACGTGGGTGGCGATGGTGCAGCCGATGGGGCCGGTGCCGGCGTCTACGTAGTCTTGGCCCGCGAGCGCTTGGTTGACGAGCTCCTGCTCCTCGGCGGCGCCGGTCGTGATCACGCGCACGCTGGAACCCGGGTGCTCGGCCAAAAATGCGAGGCAATCGGCCATGGTGTTGGCGACGATGCGCTTGGCACCGCGACCCTTCTTGATGGCCTTGATCTCGCCCGATTTCCACTCCGGCGAAACGGCCAGGCGAATGTTGAGCATTTGCGTGAGCTGGCCGGCGAGCTTGGGCGCGCGGCCGTTCTTAACGAGATTCTCGAGCGTGCGGGGGATCAGCAGCAGGTGGGCGTCGGGCAGCGTCGCGCGGATCTGCGCCTCGGTCTCGTCCAGGCTGCGGCCGTCCTCGCGCATGGCCAGCGCGTACTCCACCAGCAGGCCCTCGGCGCCCGAGCCGGTGCGCGAGTCGATGCAGCGCACGTCGAGCTCGTGCGTTTCGGCCGTCAGGCTGGCGTTGGCATAGCAGGCGGACCACTCGCTGCACAGCGAGATAAAGATGGCGCTATCGTGGCCGTCGGCGCGCACGCGGTCAAAGAGTTCCTTGAACTCGCCGGCACTCGGCTGCGAGGTGTGCGGCAGCTGCTCGGAGCCGGCCATGCGGGCGACGTATTCCTCGGCGGTAATCTGCACCTGGTCGAGCAGGTCCTCGCCCTCGATAATCACATGTAGCGGAATCACGTAAATGCCGAGCTCTTGGGCGCGGGCGGGGGAGATGTCCGACGTGGAGTCGGTTATGATGGCAAAAGACATAATTGCACCTTTCGTTGGGGCGCCTGCGCGCCGCCTTCTGAGAGCAAAGTGCGACAAGTATAGTGGAGTTGCTCTACATTGCTAGGTTCAATTGTTGAATAGTCAACAGTTTGAAGTGACGGTGTGGAAATCATCAACTGGGGAAGAGGGATGCCGATGGCGGCATTACAGCTATGCGAGCGGCCGATTGTGCTGTTTGATTTTGACGGCACGGTGGCAGATACGGGTCGGGCGGTGATGACCTCGACGCGCAAGACGCTTGCCGCGCGCGGGTTTTCGGAGGCGCAGATGGGTGACCTGCGCCGCATGATCGGGCCGCCCCTGTGGAAGAGCTTTCACGACTTTTATGGCTTCTCCCGCGAGGAGTCGCTTGTGGTGGCTGACGAGTACCGTGCCTTTTTTGATGAGCTGGGACCGGAAGAGTATCCCGTGTTCGATGGAATCCCCGAGCTGCTGGATGGGTTGGTCGCCCAGGGCAAGCGCTTGGCCGTGGCGACGTCGCGCATGGAGGCAAAGTGCATTGACATGGTGGGCGAGCTGGGGCTTTCGCAGTTTGAGGCGGTGGTTGGCATGAATCCACCGCAGGGGCGCGAGACCAAGGCCGATTCGGTTCGCGACGCGTTGGCGGCCTTGGGTGCGGCCGCGGACGATGCCGTGATGATTGGCGATCGCTTTAACGATGTGGAGGGCGCGCACGCAATGGGCGTACCGTGCATTGGTATCTATTCGGGCGCGGCGGCGCCGGGCGAGCACGAGGCGGCGGGTGCCGATGCAGTGGTGCACTCGGTGGCCGAGCTTGCTAAACTTTTCGCTATCTAATAGACGCAATGTGAGGGGCGGGCGTACCCGTCGCTCATTGGTAAGGAGGTCGTCCATGAATCAGGTGGAGCAGAGCGTTACCGAGTATGTCGACGAGGTCTGGGAGGACGTCGTCGCCGATATCGAGCAGCTGGTGAGTTATCCGTCCGTAGCCGTTGCTGCCGATGCGGAGCCTAGCGCGCCGTTTGGCCGCCCGGTTCGTGATGCGCTCGATTGCGCGCTCGGCATTGCGCAAAAGCTCGGCTACCAGACGAGCGACGACGAGGGCTATGTGGGCATTGCCGATATCCCGGGTCGCGGCGACAAGCAGCTCGCGACTATCTGCCACGTGGACGTGGTGCCCGCCGGCCCCGGCTGGAACACCGACCCGTTTGCGATGGAGCGTCGCGAGGGCTGGCTGCTCGGCCGTGGCGTGATTGATGACAAGGGTCCGGCGGTGTTGTCGCTCTACGCCGGTGCCTACCTGATCAAGCACGGCATTGTGCCGCGCTATACCTTCCGCGCGCTGCTGGGCTGCGATGAGGAAGTGGGCATGTCCGACGTTCACCATTATCTGGAGAACCACGCAGACCCTGACTTTCTGTTTACGCCCGATGCCGAGTTCCCGGTCTGCAATGCCGAGAAGGGCCAGTTTGGGGCGACGTTTGTGAGCCCCAAGATCGACGGCGGCCGCATCGTATCGTGGAGCGGCGCCGAGGCGAGCAACGCCATTCCGTCGCAGTCTATCTGCGAGCTTGCGATTGCCGCCGATGAACTGCCGGCGCCCATTGAGAACGCCGACCGCCTGGAGATCACGGCGCTCGAGAACGGCCATGCCCAGATTTTCGCGCACGGTATCGGTGGCCATGCTTCGATGCCCGAGGGGACGATCAACGCCGTCGGCCTGATCGTGACGTACCTGCGCGAGGCCGAGGACGCGTTTGGTGCCCGTGACGAGCGCCTGCTGACGCCTGCCGAGCACGAGTTCGTCAAGTTCCTGGCCTTTGTACATGCAGACGCCTATGGCCGCGGCCTGGGTATCGATGCGACGAGCTCGGCGTTTGGCCCGCTTACCTGCAACGCTGGCGTCATCCGCGTGGCGGATGGCCATATTGAGCAGGTCATCGACGTGCGCTTCCCCGACAGCACGAGTGCCGATACCATCCGCGAGCAGCTCGACCCGCTCGTGGGCCGTTTTGGCGTGACGTGCCAGCTGGGTCGCGCTAAGGTGCCGTTCTCGGTGTCTGCCGACGATCCGGCCGTGAAGGCGCTTATCGATACCTATAACGAGTTTACGGGCAAGCATGCCAAGCCCTTTGCCATGGGCGGCGGCACGTACGCGCGCAACTTTGCCCGCGCCGTCTCGTTTGGCCCCGAGGAGACCGGCCTGGAGCTGCCCGCATGGGGCGGCCAGATGCACGGCCCCAACGAGTGCGCCAACGAGGAACAGCTTAAACAGGCGCTCAAGATTTACATCGTGGCGATCCTTCGTCTCAACGAACTGGAACTGTAGGGCTTCCCCAGGCACCCGACCTTGCCCCTCAAACCGTCGCTTGCGTACCAAAGTACGCGGCGCTCCTCTTTCGGGGCAATCTCGGGCACCTGGGAAACCCCTATATCCTGCTTGGATACAAACTTGCATTACGAGCCCGGTGCTTCGGCCCGGGCTTTTTCTGTTGCGGTGGGGTAGTCATTGGGGACGTTCCTTTGGTGTAAAAGGTGCGCCATGTTCGGCGCTGGATTGTTATCCGTTTGTAAAGGCTGGACAGAGCTTGCGGTAAGGGTCTATCAGATGCCCGTAAAAAACCGCAGTTGGCGCGGGCGCTGCCCGGTCGGGGTCGTATCTTTCCAAACAGCAAAGCGGGCAGGGTGCCCGCGAGTCGCATGTATGAAAGGAAGATCATGCTCGATCAGGCTTATTCTCGTCGTCAGTTCCTCGGCCTCGCTGGTGGTCTTGTCAGCATCGTCGGTCTCGGTCTCGTTGGCTGCGGCGGCTCCGGCGCATCCGACGCCGCCGACAAGGGTAGCGCCGCTGCTGCCGAGTCCGTCTCCGGCGAGGTGACCTACGACGGTGCCTCTTCGTTCCAGGCTCTCGTCGAGGCCGCTGCCGAGAAGATCATGGATGCCAACCCGGACGTCTCCGTCTCCGGCTCGGTCAACGGTTCGGGCAAGGGCCTGACCGCTGTCGCCGCCGGCACCGTTACCATCGGTAACTCCGACGTCTTCGCCGAGACCAAGCTCGAGGCCGACCAGGTCAAGAACCTCGTCGACCACGAGGTTGCTGTCGTGGGCATGGGTCCTGTTGTCTCCAAGAACGTCAAGGTCGACGACCTGTCCCTCGAGCAGCTCAAGGGTATCTTCTCCGGTCAGATTACCAACTGGAAGGAGGTCGGCGGCGACGACGCCACCATCGTCGTCCTCAACCGCAAGGCCGGCTCCGGTACCCGCGCCACCTTCGAGGCCGCCGTCTTTGGCGACGAGACCGTCGACTTTAAGGGCGATGCCGAGCTCGACAAGTCCGGCGACGTCCAGACTCAGATGGGCAGCACCGACAACGCCATCTCCTACCTCGATTTCTCGCACTTCGATGACTCCAAGTTCAACGCCATTAAGGTCGAGGGCGTGGAGCCCAAGAGTGCAAACGTCACCGACGACTCCTTCAAGATCTGGGCTACCGAGCACATGTACTGCGCAAAGGACGCCGACGACGCCACCAAGGCCTTCCTGGAGTTCATGCTTTCCGACGACGTGCAGGGCAAGCTCGTCGAGGAGCAGGGCTTTATCCCCGTCTCTGCCATGAAGGTCGTCAAGGACGCCAGCGGCAAGGTCTCCGCTAAATAAGTAATCGCCCCGGAAAGGTTTGCAATGGCAAAACAGCTGCCAAAGCGCGACCTTGAGAACGTGGGCCTGGGCGTCACGGGCGCGTGCGTAGCGCTCGTGACGCTTGTCGTTGCCGCGCTCATCTTTATGGTCGCCCAAAAGGGCCTCTCGGCTTTTGTCAAAGACGGCGTCTCGGTCGTCGAGTTTTTCACCGGCACCAAGTGGGACCTGGCCAACACGGCCGAAAACGGCCTGCCCTACACCGGCGCCCTGCCCCTGATCGTCACCTCGTTTGCGGTCATGGTGCTCTCCACGCTCATCGCGTTGCCCATCGCCATCGGCTCTGCCATCTTTGCGGTCGAGATCCAGCCTAAGTTTGGTTCCAAGGTCTTTCAGCCGCTTATTGAGCTTTTGACTGGTATTCCCTCGGTCGTCTTTGGCCTGATCGGTTTTCACGTGGTCGTCGGCCTTATGAAGAGCGTTTTCCACGTGAGCACAGGCCTGGGTATCCTGCCCGGTGCCATTGTGCTGGCCGTCATGATCCTGCCGACGATGACCACGCTTTCGGTCGATGGCCTGCGCGCCGTGCCCGACGGCTACCGCCAGGGCTCGCTCGCGCTGGGCTACACCCGCTGGCAGACCATCTGGCACGTGGTGCTCAAGTCCGCCATGCCGTCGCTCATGACCGCGGTTATCTTGGGCATGACCCGCGCCTTTGGCGAGACGCTCGCCGTGCGTATGGTCATCGGCGGCATCGAGGCCATGCCGACGTCGCTGCTGTCGCCGGCTTCGACCATCACCACCACGCTCACCACGTCCATGGCAGTCTATGCCGAGGGCTCGGCCCAAGACGATGTTCTGTGGGCGCTCGGCCTGCTGCTGATGGGCATGAGTCTCATCTTCATCCTGATCATCCACCTTATCGGCCGCAAGGGGGCGAAGGCTCGTGGCTAGCACGCGTATCCACATCGACGAGGCGAGGCTCGGGCGTGTCCAAAAGCAGGACCGCTTCGCCACGGGCGTGTTGACGGCGATCGTCGCCATCGTCATGCTCATCGTCGTCTCCATGGTGGCCTATATCCTGTTCGAGGGCATCTCGACGCTGTTCCAGCCGGGCTTTCTCACGGAGCCGTCGCGCGCCAACGGAACGCAGGGCGGCGTGCTCTACCAGCTGTTCGACTCGTTCTACCTGCTGCTGATCACCCTGATCATCTCGGTGCCCATCAGCCTGGGTGGCGCGGTCTTTTTGGTTGAGTACGCACCCGACGGACCCGTCCGCGACATTGCCTCCACCGCCATCGAGACGCTGTCCTCGCTGCCTTCCATCGTTGTCGGCATGTTCGGTTTTCTGGTGTTCTCGGTGCAGCTGGGCTGGAAGTACTCCATCATCTCCGGCGCCGTCGCGCTCACCATGTTCAACATCCCCATCCTGGTGCGCGTGATCCAGCAGGCACTCGAGGACGTGCCGCAGGCCCAGCGCGATGCGTGCCTGGCCATGGGCCTCACTCGCTGGGAGGCCACGCTGCACATCCTGATCCCCGAGGCCATGCCTGCCATCGTGACGGGCATCGTGCTTTCGGCCGGTCGCGTGTTTGGCGAGGCCGCAGCACTGCTTTTTACCTCGGGTATGAGCTCGCCGGTTCGCCTGAACTTCTTGAGCTTTAACCTGTCGAGCCCCACCTGCGCTTGGAACGTGTTCCGTCCCGGCGAGTCGCTCGCCGTGCACATCTACAAGATCTATGGCGAGGGCAGCCCCGAGGCCCAGCAGATTGTTTGGGGCACCGCGGCGCTGCTGATGATTTGCGTGCTGCTGTTTAACGTAGTCGCCCGTATCGTGGGCAAGCAACTGGCAAGAAGGATGACGGCCGAATGAGCGAGATGAATGCAACGCCCGCAACCGAAGCGGCATCGTCCGAGACCCAGGACTTCCTGTCGAGCGTGGGGGAGAGCGAGAAGCGCGTGCGCGTGAGCGGCAAGGCCGTGAGCGACGAGGACGTGCTCTCCACCAAGGACGTCAACGTGTACTATGGCGACCACCATGCACTGCACAATACGTCGCTCGACTTCCACAAGGGCGAGATCACGGCGCTCATTGGGCCTTCGGGCTGCGGTAAGTCGACCTTCTTGCGTAGCCTCAACCTCATGAATCGCGAGATTCGCGGCTGCCGCGTGGAGGGCGAGATCAACTATCGCGGGCGCAACGTGAACACCAAGACCGAAAACACCTACGAGCTGCGCCGTTCCATTGGCATGGTGTTCCAGCAGCCCACCCCGTTCCGCAAGTCCATTCGCGACAACATCACGTTTGCGCCTAAGCGCCACGGCATCACCGACCGCGACGAGCTCGACCGCATGGTCGAGGAGAGCCTGCGCGGCGCGGCGCTGTGGGACGAGG
>URYU01000074.1 GCA_900552155.1 uncultured Collinsella sp. | reverse complement strand
GACCGAGACCACAAAGTTGACGGTCGTGACCAGGATCGTCAAAAACGCAATGAGCGCCGGCACATCGTAGTAGGGCGCACCATAAAACAAGCCCTTGACCTGCACGCCAATAGGACCGGCCCAAATAATCACCAGGTGTGCAAAGAGGCCCAGGTTGGTAAACAAGCCCGTGAGCGCCAACGGCATAAACTGATCAAGCCACCGTAAATAGAGCCAGGGGCTGCGATCGCCCTGCGGAAAATACCGGTACAGCAGCACCACGTCCCAGGCGAGCATGACGCCGTAGCCCAGAGCAATTGATGCCAACAGGCCCTCGACCGGCGGCAGTCCCAGCGCCAGCGCGGCCAGGGCGCACAGGCACGCCACGCCAATGGCAGCCGCAAAGCTGCACAGGATACCGCGGTAATCCTTGATGGCCGTGAGGTAACTCATGCCGTTCCAGTTGACGATCATAATATTGAACAGCCACAGGCATAGCAGCCCCTGCAGCAGCGTGGCGCCCGAGAACAGCAGAAAGACACCGTAGAGCACCGTGCCCGCAACGAGCATGACAGCATTGGAGCCCCAAAACGAGGGCAGAATCTCATCCTCGCGCTCGGCAAAAAGCATATCGGCCAATAAGCGCGTGACCGGCATAGAGAAAAAACTCGTGAGCGTGAGCGACGCCAGCAGCGTATAGGTCACCATGCACACCAGCAGGTCTTGGTTGGCTCGACCCACACCCCACAGACCGCACAGCACCAAGATACCCACCTGAAGCAGCACGCCCAGCAGCATGGGGCCCGTGCACACAATGCCAGCGTAGCCATAGGCGCGCATCATGGCAAACAGACCCTTGCGCCTAAACAGGCGCTTGAGCTCAAAACCGATTCCGGCCACCGGCTACTCCCCCTCTCTGGGCAGGTCAAACGCTTGCGCCGTCTCGTCGTACAGCGCGCGATAGTTGGCGAGCATCTGCTCGTGCAAGAAGTACGTGGCAACGCGACGCTGGCCGCGCTCCCCCATCTCAATGCGACGAGCGCGGCTTGTGCACATGCGTTCCATGGCATCGGCCAAGCCCTTGCGATACATAGGCGGCGTCACAAAACCCGCCACGCCAAAGTCGTCAGCCGGGGCGCCTTCGAGAAGCTCGCGACAGCAGCCCACCTCAGTCGTCACGCAGGGACGGCGCGCTGCAAGCGACTCCAGCACGCTGAGCGGCTGGCCCTCGGAGATGCTCGTCAAAATGGTAAAGTCGAGCTTTTCCATGTACTCGACCACGTTGACGCGGCCGGTAAAGATCAGGTCGCACACGCCCAGGGTTTCGACCAGCGCGTGGCACTCGGCGCCGTACTCCTCGTCGTCCACGCCGCCCATGATGTGCAGGCGCACCTTGGGCAGGCGCTCGTGCAGCTCAAAGAAGGCATAAATCATGGTCTTGACATCCTTGATGGGCGCCAGGCGCACCACCGCGCCAATGTCCACCCAGCCGTCATCGGGCTTTAAGGGAATGCCCTTAAAGCGGTCGAACTGGATGCCGTTGGGGATGACCATGCATTTGTCCGCATCGCAGCCCATATCGATCTGCGTCTTGCGGGCGTTATGGAACAAACTCGTCACACGGAAGGCGCGGCGGTAGATCTCCTCCGAAAGCAGGTAGAAAAAGCGAATCCAGCGGTCCTTAAATGACGGCACCACCCAATCGGCGCGAATGATCTCTTCCTCGCGCTCGCGGGTATAGATGCCATGCTCGGTCAGCAGCACCGGCGCATGGTAAACGCTTGAGCCCAGGCAGGCGAGCAGGCCACCGTAGCCGGTCGAGATGGCATGGTACACATCGGCCACCGGCACCTCGCTGCCCAGCAGGTAGAGCACCGGCAGCAGCATAGAACGCATGGTGTGGAATGCATCGGCAAAGGGCGTGTAGGGATACTCGGCCAGGCACACGTCGCGAAAGATATCCATAAACGTGCGGCTCTGCAAAAACGAGAGCGGATGCACACGACGGCGCTGGAAGATATCGAACAGCACGTCCCAGTCCGGATTAGAAAGCGAAACCAGGCGGCGCAGCGCCTCACGCTCGCGGTCGTTGAAGTCGGCCTCTTCCTGCTCGCCCGAAAGGCGCAGGGCGTCGTCCAGAAACACCTCGTGTACCTCGACCACGTTGCCGGGCAGCTCGTAGACAAACTTGCCGCGGTCGGCAGCATGCGCGCCAATCACCCACAGCACAAACTCGTGCTCGGGCATGGCCTGGATATAGCCTTGCATCCAGGTGGACACGCCGCCGTGCACATAGGGGTAGCAACCCTCGAGCACCAAGCAGATTCTCATTTGTCGCCACCCTCCTTGCGCGCAATGGTCACTGTCTTGTCCGTGGCTTTGACCAGGTACAGGTCGCCCGTCAGATGCGTAATCTCGCCACCCGTGACTGCTCCCGGCTCGCCGTTGTTGGCACGGAACATGAGCCACGCCTCGTCGTGGAAATTGCCCAGACTGAGCGTCCAGGCATCCGCGTCTGTATCCACACTCACCGTCACCGACGAAAAGCGCTGGATGGCGCCCGAGCATTCCGAGCCGGTCTGGCGACGCAGGTCGGGCGCGGACTTGGTAAGCCAGTCCAGGTAGTCAGTCAGGCCGCCCTTGTAGACCTCCCAGCCCTCCGTAGCGCCGCGATCGGGGTCCAACAGGTCGTCCGGGTGCATAAAGTGTGTGCTCACATAGTGCATGTTGAGCTCGGACTCGGCGGCGAGACGCATATAGGAATCGTCGACCATGCCGCCCGAGACAATACGCGGCTGCTCCACAATGCCATCGCTCGCCACGCCAAACTCCTGCACGTACGGCAGGTCGGTGCCGTCCTCAAAATACGTACTGGCAACGGTCTTAATGCGCGGCACGTCCTCGCCAATAATCTTGCGAGCGCGTACCGAAAGGATATTTGACGGCGGCACGTAGACCGAGCCGTGCGCGTTGGGCAGCACCTCGTCCTGAAAGGCGACAAGCTCGTCGAGCGATGCGACGAGCGTCTCCTTGTTCTTCCACGTCTTGTAGTCGTACAGCGTGCCGTAGTCGGTATCCCAGAGCGCCAGCGGCTGATGGTTGTAGCCATGAAAGCCCAGCTCTCCGCCCATCTGCAGCAGCATGCCGCCAAAGTAGCGGAACTGCGTGGTATCGGCTTGACGAGCAGGCTCGGTCTGGTTGACCGCGTCCTCGTAGTTTTCGATCATCACGCCGGTATAGCGAATGCCGTATTTTTGCGCGAGCTTTTGCAGATCGGGCCACCAGACCTTGGCATAAAAGTCGGCGATGGAAAGCCCGTAGTCGCGCTTGATGTAGGTGCCGTCGCCCGAGGGCACGGGGCTGGGAAAGTCGTCTAGATAGAAGACGGCGCTGTTGATAACGGGGTAGGCCGTGGCATCGCCCAGCAGGCTGATCGCCGCAGCGTAAAACCCACGCATGACCTTGTCGTAGATACCGATGTTGCACACCACGGTGCGCCCGCTACCGCAATCATTCGACCAAATGAGCGGGGCGCCCGCATCGCCGGTCTTAGCCCACACACGCGCCGACTCGCGCAGCGAAACCGAAAGCGACGAATCAAAGGGATCCGAGAGCTCGTAGCGCTCTCCCCCGCCCAGCATAAAGTCCTCACTCGGCACAATGCTTTCGGCTTTTACATAGTCGTATCCGGCCGAATCAATGCCGAGCTTGGGGGCAATCACCTGCAGATAGCTCGAGTTATCCGGCGGCATGGCGAGCATAAGCGAACCGCCGGCACTCACCCAGCTCATAATATCGGTCATGTGCGTACCGAGCCCATCGAGCGACGGCATGAGCAAAATCACGCGATCGAAGGACGTCAGCGAGGGAATGGCATCCGCGCCGTCCAGGGCAAGGTCCACGTCGCGGTGCGCGATCTTCATGTCGAGTAGGATCTGATCGAACTGCTCCTTTACGTCCTCGACGCCGTCTTGATCGGTATCGGTAATGACCAGGCACGTCGGCTTTTGGCCAAATATCGCCGAGGAGGCCGGCACCGCGTCGTTGGCGGCAAACATCCCCAGCTTATGCTGGCCCGCACTGTACTGCACGCCGGCACGCTCCACCAGCAGCACGGCGGCCATGGCAATAAAAACCGCCCACACCACGAGCAGTCCCATCCAGCGAAAATGGCCCGCACGGTCGCGGATATGCTGTACCACGTTCATCGGGCCTCCTCTCCGTTGCGCCAAAACGCCAGTCCCTCGCGGTTGGCGGCGCTCAAGTAAACATGCTGTTTGTCGATCGCATCGATCACGCGGTGGACCTCGTCACCGTCGCGGCGCATCACCGCCAGGCGCAGGCAAAGCATCCAAACCTCCTGCTCCTCGGGCACATCGAGCACCAGCTGGTCGGTCACGGCCTGCGCCTCATCGATCTGGTCGACATCAGCTAGCGCCGCGGCATACCGAATACGCAGCTCAACGGAGTTCTCGCGCTCGCAGCGGCGCGCAAGCAGGCGCGCGTACTGTTGGCGCTGAATCTGAGCCACGCGTCCCTCGGCCAAGCCCGAGTCCAAGTATTCACCAAGAAAATCGCAGTATTCATTGAGATTATGCGCGCTCGGGTCGGTCTTAAAGGCGTGCTCCAGCTGCTGTAGTTTAAGGTCGGACTCCTTGGAAATCTGCGCCACCGCCGTCGCGGCATAGTGCGCCACCTCAACGTCGTCGTTAAGCTTAGCCGCCTGCAGCTGCGCCAGATACGCATCGGGCTCCTCGGTGAGCATGGAGAGCATTAAGCGGCGCCGGTCTGCCGGGTCGTTAACGATGAGCGCCTCCTCGAGCGGCACTACGCCTGAATCGTCCTCACCACTCGGTACCGACATACTGCGATGCAGGTCATCGTTGAAGCGCAGCGACTCCAGCGCAGACTCTTTCAGCCCCTCGCCAAACACCGCGCTGCGGACCGATAGCAAAACCACCAGCAACGGGCCCCACAGCGGCACCAGCACCATCACAGCCAGCATGTGCCCGCGCACTGGCAGCAGGCCCAGCTTCATGAGCGTCCACAGCATCAGGCAAACCAGCGCATGAATCAGCAGCAAGACGGCAGCAACGACAAGCGAGATCAAGCGGCACCCCCCTCACCGTCACCGGTGTAAGAGATGTGCTGCAGCAGCTCCACGATGTCCTCGCCGTCAACGGGCTCCACCGCAATATGCTTTGCGCTCAGGCGCTCGCGGATAATGGGCAGATCGCACGCCTTTGCCTGGCGCATAAGCAGGTAGAGCATGTCGCCGTCGACCAAGCCCGCCGCGTCGCTCTCGCGGATTGCCGACCCAATTGCGCCCACCAGCTCGCCGACAGGCTCCATGCCCGGTACCACGCGCAGGAGCAAAAAACTCCCCATCTTGCTATCTGCCAGCGCCTGCGCCGCCGCGAGCTCTTGGCCAAAGGCAGCCTGCTTGAGCACGCAAGTGCCGTCAACGCAGCGTTTATCCTGCGCCACCGCCTCATAATCAAAGGCACGGCCCAACGCGCTTTCGACCAGGCCGCACAAGATGCGGAACAGGTTTTGATAATAGAGGGTCATTTGGTTTTCGGCCGCACAACGCACAAAGATCAACACGGCGGGTGCCCCGTCGCGCTCGATCGTGTATCCAAACATGGGAAGCCCCGGCGTCAGCTCGCGGTTCACCCACAGGTTCGAACGACCCCCGTCGCCCAAAAGAGGTGCAAGCTGCTCAAGCGTGAGCGAGCGTGCGGCATCTTCGGCAATCGCGGGACTTGCTGCCACCAGGCGTGCAAATGCCCCGCCCGAAACATGGTAGATCGCCACCGAATCGTTCTCGAGGATCTCGCCCAGAAGCTCGCAGCACTTGCGATAGATACCGCGCGGGTTGAGCACGTCGAGCTCCTGTGTCACGGCAAAGATCTTGCCAAAGCTGTCGTGGCGACCCACGATCTGGCGCCTGTACGCGCGCTTGTCCTCAATAGCGTCGTGGTAGAGCTGCGTAAGGAACGTATTGCGGTTGCGCACGAGCTCGTTTTGATCGCGCTCCGCCCTAATGGCTTCGCTGTTGCGCAGCTGCACATAGCCGCACACGGCACCCACCACAAAGTACGCAATAAACGGCAGCCAGTTAGACGGCTCGTAGAACAGGCCCTGGAAGGTATAGCCGTACTGAGTAAAGTAGCTCGCGGCCAAACCCACCGACGCCAGCAGCGCCGCAACCAGGCCAAAGTCCAATCCATACAGCGTGCCGATCAGCACCACGTAGAGCAGGCGATAATCGAGCACGTTGAGCTGGGCCGATTGGGAGAAAAGATGCTCCAGCACCTCGAACAGGACCCAGGCAGCTGCCGTCTCCAGGCATTTAATAGGCAGCGTGCGCATTTGGATGCGGTCGATGGCGGCGCGCAAGGGGTTGACCTTCTTTGCGCGGCCAGCATCCCAACGCGCTTGAATGGTCGAAAGATCGCGCAGCAAGTCGTAGCGCTGAAACCAGCCATAACGCACGCGAGCGACGTCGCTGGCGGGCAGGGTGTAGCCGGCAGAATCGCCATAGGCAACGGCAAGGCCGGGGAACAACGCCTTGAGGGCGTCCCCCACCTCACCCGCCGCGTGATGGAAGGCATCGGCAACGTCGAGCGTCTCAAAAGAGGCATCCCAGCTGTCGAAGATACGGCGTACCAGCACCGCAAGCTCCTCGGCACACAGCAGGGGAAACGCCGCATCCTCCGCGCCCTGTAGAGCGACCGATCCGGTTGAGCACGCGTCGAACAGCGGCACCAAAAACGGGTCCTCCAGCGCGGCAGACGCGGTATACAGGAACGGCACGCGCAGGATCTTGGTCTGAACGCCCTCGCGAGCAGCGTAGTAGCGGCACAGGTCGTTGGCTGCGCGCGCGATAATTCCCTTGCCCGTTCGCCCCGCGGCATCGGCGGTACCCTCGGCACTCGCGGGCCCCGCTACAAACAGCAGTTGGACCCGGCGACCCGCGCACGCACGAAAGACCGAACGCAGCTGCTCGATATCGCCCACGGTATCGGTATGCGGGGTAAGGTAATTAGACAGGTAGACTACGCGGTCGAATTCATAGGCCTGCTCCAAGTGCTGGAGCAGCTCTTTCCACGAGGCATGGGGCGACGACTCGTCGCGGCGCGTGTCCTGCGCGGCTACGACCTGCACATGGTCCCCGGGGAACGCCTTGGCACAAAAGTCATCGTCAACATATGCGGTGTTGCCAACAACCAGCACCTCCATGGCGCACCCCTCCTCTAAAATCCACATTTGTCATAGTCAAACATGCGTATTTTACGCTGTCAACGCGAGCTGGGGCGCCTTTAAGGCTGTTTTAAGAACTTTTTTAGAGGATGTGGGAGTGGTAATTCATTCGACTTAAATTCATCGAAGAAATGCTATTCGCCCTGAAAAGGCACATCGCAATCTGCTGACAGCTCTGCGGGGAGAATGCCAGGCGATATACATTGCTCTCGCACGGAATAGTTGGATGAAAGAAACGGCAGTTCTTTGGAATAGCTGACGATAACCTGCGGAACGATCTTAATGCCCAGAGCAAGTTCGAACTTTGCAATCGTCTTTAGAGTCATATTAGGTTGAGAATTCAAGAGCTTAGAAAGCGACTGAAGGCTTATGCCCATACAATTTGCCAGCTCACTTTTGCTCAATCCCAAACGTTTCATTTCGCGATGAACAATAAACTCAATATCTAGTGCATGTTCATAAGCGCGCGTTTCGCTACTTTCTGTTTCGGCATAAAAATCAGATAGATCTACTTTATTCATTGTATTCTCCGTTTCAGAAGCCAGGCATAAAAGTCAGCGCCCAGGCTCCAGAAGCTGACGCGCTATTACGTTCAGTCGCTTGGCCCGCTCGATTTCCCTGCTGATATTTCCCAATCCTTGATGCCCTTTAAACCAAAATAGAAGAACGATTTTGTCTACGCCTTAACATATGGCATAAATCATCTCTCGATTAACCCCGTTAACCCCTTAAGTTCATTGAGGCCAATCTTAGAATCAATGCATCGTAACTATGAGGTCCCACTCGCAACCTTTAACCCATAATCATAGATTTTTGAAATCTGATCGATCATCTTACGGGCGGCAAGCTTCTTTTTAGGGTCTGTCAACATTTTCTGGAATTGAGAGTTGGCGGGAGAAGTCGTCAGCTCCCAAAACGGTCGGCCCTTGGGGTCTCTATATTCGACAAGTTCATATCCTTCTGCCAAAGGCCACCCCCATCTCTAGCTACACTTAGCTTATAAGTTAAGTGTATCTATTTAAATACAAATAACAAAGCTTATGCTAGATTCCATAGCTTCAATCGATAAACAACCAAGTCGAGCTTGTGCTAAATCCGGAAGTGCGGGAAAATCCGAGATCGGCAGATC
>URYU01000073.1 GCA_900552155.1 uncultured Collinsella sp. | reverse complement strand
GACGGACCGGATCGAAGCTCGAAAGAACGACGGTCTCGGGCGTATCGTCGATCACGAGGTTGCCGCCGGAAACCTGCTCGAAGGTCCGGATGTTGCGACCCTCGCGACCGATGATACGGCCCTTGAGGTCATCAGAGGGAATGTGCACGGAGGTAACGGTGACCTCGGCAGTGTGGTCGGCAGCGCAGCGCTGAATCGCCAGGGACAGAATCTCCTGGGCGGTCTTGTGGCACTCGGCGCGAACCTGCTGCTCGGACTCGCGAATAATCGTGGCGGCCTCGTGGGTGACCTCGCCGCGAACCTTATCGAGGAGCTCCTTGTGGGCATCCTCGCGGGTAAGGTCGGCGATACGCTCGAGCTCGGAGGTCTGCTTTGCGCAGAGCTCCTCGAGCTCACGGGAGCGCTTCTCGACCTGACCGGCCTGACTGGACAGCTGATGCTCGCGCTTGTCGAGAGCGTCGTTGCGGCGATCGAGGGATTCCTCGCGCTGCATCACGCGGTTCTCGAGCGTACGAATCTCGCTCTTGCGCTGCTTGTCCTCGGCCTCGGCGGCCTGCTTGTTCTTGATGATCTCCTCTTTAGCCTCGAGCAGAGCCTCTTTTTTGAGGGTCTCGGCCTGACGCTTTGCATCACCGATCAGGGACTCAGCCTGTGCGTGTGCCGACTGGATCTTTTCGTCGGCCTCGTGAAGACTACCCTGCTTGGCGGTGCGCATGTAGGCAATGGCGGCGATGGCACCCAAAACGATGCCAACGAGCGCTGCAATGATAGGCATGCTCACTCCTTTTTATGGATTCGTTACACAACAAAGCGAACCGTCCTTATGAACGGCTCGCGACATTTGAGTAATATGGGCGCAGCTTATGCGGGTCGGATACAGATAAACATATAAACAAACTCATCACAGATGAGCACATATCACAAAGCAAATGACAGTGTTTATCGTACGTTGAACCACAACAACTGTCAAATAAATGGCCCCAGTACGGCGGCTAAAACGCGGTGAGCGGCGGGGCCACAAAACGCATACGCCTAAAGCGCACATTCCTCGCATTCGGCATCGAGACGTGCCTTAACGGCATCGGCGGCGATGTGATACGAGAAGCCCTTGCCCATCAAAAACCGAACCAGTTTTTCGAATCCGCGCGTCTCTGGAACACGCCGCTTGGCGAGCAGGGCTGACGCACGCGCCAAATCGTCTTCGACGGCAAAATAATCCTCGGGATAACCGGGAATGTCATCGAGCACAACATGACGTCGCTTGAGCTCGGTCTCGATTTTGCGCTGTCCCCAACCGCGCCGCTTGCGTTCCTCGATAAAGTACGAGCAAAAGCGATTCTCGTCTAAAAAGCGATACTCGGTGGCGCGCTCGACGGCGAAATCGATCGCGGGCTGGTGAAAACCGTAGCGAGCCAGCTTGTCACGGACCTCACCCGTCGCATGGTCGCGGCGCGATAACATCTCAGTCACCATGGTAAGTGCACATTTACGCTCGATGAGCTGCACCGCCTCACGAAAGTTATCCCAATCACAGGGAAGATCGGGGCGGTTTTTGACATACAGGCGCGCGACCCGCACGGGAATCCAAATGGACCGCTCAAAACCGCCCTCAAGCTCACAATCGATATGTGCGCAAGGCTTTTTGGACGCATACCCGCTCGAGAACGAGGAGGCCGCCTTCTTATCGGGAAAGACGACCGTGGCCTCGGTCACCGTATACGACATGAGCGTAACCGCTACTCGTCGTCATCATCGAGCATGGCGGAACCATCGATGGCGTAAAGCTCGTCAAACTCCTCAGGCGCAGGCTGATCGGTCAGCTCTACCTCGGACGGAGCATCGTCATCAAACTCAAGCCCGCAGGCAAGACGGACCTTATGCTCACTCTCGTCGGCGCAATCGGGGTGTTCGCGCAGGACCGCCTAGGCGGCCTCGCGACCGTTGCCGAGCTTGTCCTCGCCATAGGCAAACCAGGAGCCCATCTTCTTGCAGATGCCGCACTCGACAGCCATGTCCAGAATCGAGCCCTCCTTAGAGATGCCCGTACCGTACATAATGTCGAACTCAGCAGAACGGAACGGAGCTGCCACCTTGTTCTTAACGACCTTAGCGCGCACGCGGTTACCGATAACCTCGTCCTTAAGCTTAATGCTATCGATACGGCGAATGTCGATACGCACCGAAGAGAAGAATTTAAGGGCGCGGCCGCCCGTCGTGGTCTCGGGGTTGCCGAACATGACGCCGATCTTCTCACGCAGCTGGTTAATGAAGATGCACGTCGTGTTGGACTTAGACAGCGAGCCGGCGAGCTTGCGGAGCGCTTGGCTCATCAGGCGAGCCTGAAGTCCGACCGTAGTGTCGCCGATTTCTCCCTCGATCTCGGCACGCGGGGTCAGCGCGGCGACGGAGTCAACAACGATGGCATCGATGGCGCCGGAACGCACGAGCATGTCAACAATCTCGAGCGCCTGCTCGCCCGTATCGGGCTGAGAAATGAGCACCTCGTCGATATCCACGCCGATACGCGCGGCATAAGTGGGATCGAGCGCATGCTCGGCATCGATAAATGCCACAACGCCACCCATTGCCTGGGCCTCGGCCAGGATCTCGAGCGAAAGCGTCGTCTTACCGGAGGACTCAGGACCGTAAATCTCGACGATACGGCCACGCGGCACGCCGCCGATACCCAGCGCGGCATCGAGTGCCAGAGCGCCCGTAGGGATGGCCTCGACCTCGAGCTCGGGGCCACCGTCGCCGTACCTCATGATGGAACCCTGGCCGAATTTCTTCTCGATCTCAGCCTTGGTGGTGGCGATCATCTCATCGCGCTCTTTACCCGTCGTGCGAGCATGAACGGTACGTACGGGACCTGAATTCTTGGCCATGAATAGCCCTCCTCTTAACAACCTGCATCGATAATAAACGAACGGCTGTTCGTGGTCAACCGTTCAGATAAATCATATGCAGCCGACCTTTCCAAAACCCAACCAAAAGCCGACCAAACACTGACCAAATGCTTGACCATAAAGGGCCAAATAAGAACAAGGCAGGCAAAAATACACCTATGAACAGCACAAACGCTAAATTCTTCTGAGGTCCCCATCTCCACAATTAAGGGGCCCGGATGCCCCTTAAAACACGTCTATTCCATAGAATCGAGCACGCAGACAATGCGACCCAATGCCTCCGTGACCGCATGGGCACGAACACACGAACGGTCGCCCTCATAGTGGCAGCGCACAGAGTCCACGACCGGCACTCCCCCATCGGCGGAACGATGTGCCCAGCCAATATAGAAAGTGCCAGCAGGATCGTCCTCAGTACCACCGCCGGGGCCGGCATAACCCGTTGCGCTCACTGCAATATCGCTCTGGTACAGCTCCAGCGAACCCGACGCCATCTCGCGCGCAGTTTGATGCGACACCGCGGTGTAGCGGTCGAGCGTCTCCTGCTCAACACCCAGCACGCGATGCTTAATCTCATCGCAGTAGGTCACCGCACCGCCACGCAGCACCGCCGAGGCGCCCGGGATATCCGCAATCGTCGAGGCGATCATACCCGCCGTCAGCGACTCAGCCGTCGAAACCGTCGCACCCCGAGCGCTCGCGCGCTCGACGATATCGCGCGCCAGTTCCTCGTTATGTGCGGAAATCTGCTCAAAAGAGTCCGTCATACCCACCAGGACCTAGACCGAAAAGACGATCTTGCGGCAGTTCCAGAAGTACTGGGCGCCCGAGATAACGGTCAAGACAACGGCAACGGCATACAGGAAGCGCGACACCGAGTAGATGCCGAGCGTCAGCGCCACCGGGCCAAGGTGCAAGCCGGCCATAGTAAAAACGCACAGGTAACCGCAGATGGAGACCATCGTGGTCGCTGTCTTGTACTTGCCGAGCTTATCGGCCGCAACGACCACACCGGCCGCACTCGCGACCATGCGAAGGGCGCTCACCAGAAGCTCACGGAACAGGATAATGAACACGGACCACACGGTCACCGCGCCAAAATCCAAGAACAGCAGCAGGGCCGAAAACACGAGCAGCTTATCGGCGATGGGGTCCAAGAATTTACCGAAGTCGGTGATCTCGTTGCGCGAACGCGCCAGATAACCGTCGACCTTATCGGTACACGACAGGATCACATACAGAATGAAGGCAGCGGCGGCGAGCGGGCCGTCGAAGGTGCTCCAATCCGTACCGGCAACACTCGTGTGAGAAAGCGCCGACACGATCATGAACACCGGGATAAAAACGATGCGAACGCACGTCACGATGTTGGCGGGCGTCCAAACACTCGTCAGTTCCTTATTGCTCTCGTTTGCCACGACGCTCTCCTACTCCACAACATGACCGATAAGCTCATAGCAGAAGCTATCGGTAAACTCGACGGTCAGAATATCACCCACGGACGCCTCGCCGGCGTCCAGATGCACCGCACCATCGGAATCGGGCGCCTGGAACCAGGCATGGCCGATCAGCTCGGCGCCGTCCTCGGTTTCTTCGATACCGTCGACGATCACCTGGGCGCGCTCGCCCACATGCGCGGCAGTCGCAGCAAAACCGAGCGATTCGGCCAGGTCCATGGCCTCCTGGGCGCGCTCGAGCTTGACCTCCTCATCGACCTGACCCTCCATCTTGGCGGCCAGGCTGCCCTCCTCACGCGAGTAGGCAAAGACACTCGTGTAGTCGAAGCCGACGGTGTCCATAAAGTCGATGAGGTCGCGGAACTCGTCGTCGGTCTCGGTCGGGAAGCCGACCATAGCCGTGGAACGGATCACGATGCCGGGGATACGCTCACGCAGATCGCGGAACAGGTCCTCGAGCTCCTGGCGCGAACCGGAGCGACGCATGGCCTTGAGGATGCGCGCGTCGCAGTGCTGCACGGGGATATCGATATAGGGCAGCACCTCGGGCGTATCGCGAATCGTCTCGATGAGTTCGTCAGTCATGCCCTCGGGCTGCAGGTAGAGCACGCGAACCCAGACGTTGTGCGGGCGCACGGCCTCGGCGACGGCACGCAGCAGCTGCGCCAGATTGCGCGACGAGCCCTCGGCGACATCCTCGTCAGCAAAGTCGGTGCCCCAAATACCCGTGTCCTGGCCGATCAGCACGATCTCGCGCACACCGCCGGCAACCAGGTCGCGCACCTCGGAGATAATGCTCTCGGCATTGCGCGAATGATAGCGACCGCGAATATAGGAGAAGCTGCAGAAGCGGTTGCAGCCATCGGAAATCTTGACGTAAGCAACGGCGCCCTCGACGGTACGCTTGACCTGCGGGATATAGGCTGCGATCTCACGCTCGACACCCAGCGCGCCATCGATGACCGCCACGATGCCGTCCTCCTCGTCGGCCTTCACAAAGGCAGCGACCTCGGGCAGCTCGTCAGGCAAGTCGTCGCCATAGCGCGACGGCACACAGCCGCACATAACGATGGGGCAAGAACGAACGCCGTCCTGAACCTCGTTGGCGAGCTCGAGCGTGGTCTCGATGCTCTCGGACGTTGCGGAGGCGAGGAACGAGCATGTATTGACGATGGCGATATCGGCATCCTGCGGATCGAATGCCTCTTCGTAGCCTGCGGCGGTCAAAAGAGAACGCATGCGGTCGGTGTCAACCTCGTTCTTAGCGCACCCGAGGGTGATGTAGAGCACGGAGCCCAACGGTGTATCCATGTTGGAGAGCAGTCCTTTCGATTGATATTAGCGGTAGTTGGTGAACTGCAGTGGCTGACCGTAGTCCTGGTCGCGCAGGAACTGGATCACGGTCTGCAACGCGTCCTTCGAAGCAGAGGAAACACGCAGCTTGTCGGCCTCGATGGTCACCTTGACCTTGAGCTTTTGGTCCTTGATGTCCTTGTTGATCTTCTTGGCGGTCGCCTGGTCGATACCCTCGACGATATGGCCGAGCACGCGCACGGTGCCGCCCGACGCCGCCTGCGGAGCATCCCACGAGACAGCCTTGAGGTCGATACCGCGCTTGATGAGCTTGGAGCTCAGCACGTCGATAATCTGCTTAGAGACAAAGTCAACCGGGGCGCTGATCGTAAAGAGCTTGTCGCCCTTCGAAAGCTCGATCGTGGCGCCGGAATCCTTAAGGTCATAGCGCTGGGAAATCTCGCGCGTGGTCTGCTGGAAGGCGTTGTCGACCTCTTGCATGTTGACCTCGGACACGACGTCGAAGCTGGAATCTTTAGCCATGATGTTTCCTTTCGCGTACGAGCGGCTTAGTAGCTATCGTACGAATAGTCGGTAGAAGCGGTGGGCGTCTGACCGTCAGTTGCGGTATCGGCGCCATCCGTGGACTGGGCATCGGTACCATCGGTGGTGTCGGTACCATCGGTGGTGTCGGTACCATCAGAACTTTCACCATTCGCGGAATCAGTCGTCTCCTTCTTGGGAACGGTGATCGTCACACGCGCCACGCCCGAGGTCTTGGTATCGTAACGGACCTTTTCACCGTTCTTGGTAACGGTGACATCGGAAGGCTTGGACGTGGTGATCTCGATCGAGGACTCGGGCGTGTACTCCTGCTCAAAGGGGCCAGTCGCCTGGGCGCCATAGACCGACTTGCCGTCGACCTTGACCTCAATCCACGCGGTCTTTCCCTTGGCAACGGAGACCTTGACCTTCGTGACCTCGTTCTCTTCCTTCTTGGCCGTCTTGGTGGCGTCCGAATCGGTCGACTCATCCGTCGCCTCATCGGTATCTTCGTCCTCGTCGACCGTTTCGGTCTTCTTAGAAGACTTCTTGGTCGTCGTCTTGGTGGCAACGGGCGTCTCGGGCGTCGACTCGGGCGCCGTGGAGCCGCAGCCACGCAGGAGCACCACGATGAGCACGATCAGCAGCAGCGCCACGGCGCCGATGCCGGCGTAGACGATACGCGGATCGAGCCCGTTGTTTTGAGGAGTACGTGATCCGCCGCGTCCACGACTGGAACTGCTGCGGCCGCCTCCCTGAGGCATACGACCACGATTGCTATCGGAACGGCCGCGATAGCCACCCTGGCCCTGAAGGCTGCGCTGCCCCGAGCGAGGCGCAAGTTCACCTCGGCCTTGATAGCCACGCTGGCCCGAACGCGGAGCCGAGGAGCGCTGGCCATACGGCTGTGATTGAGAGCGAAGACGCGGCGTCACCTGCGTGGTATCGGCATCCGCATAGCCACCGCGAGAGCGTCCCGTAGAGGCACCACGGTAACCGCGATCGGAATAGCCGCCGTCGCCGTAGCCGGCACGAGGGTCACGCGCCACGCCGCGAGCAGCGGGAAGCGCACGGTCCTCGGGCATCGGCGTACTGCGGAACCGGTCACGCTGTGAGCGAATTTCCTCGCCCGAACCCGTCTCGGTAATATAACCGGCCTGCTGAGGACGCTGTCCATAGCGGGTCGAACGACCGCCCTGAACCATCAGGAAGCGCCCGTTATCGACCGAAGAACGCGAATTGACGTAGCCGGCGGCGTCCTGAAAACGACCGCCCTGCTGCGATGTCTCGCGTTCGTATGCCATCAGGTCGTCAAAGTAGGCATTGACGACCTCGCGCGGATTGAGGCCCAAAAAGCGAGCATAGCTCGAAATCATGCCCTGCGCATAGCCGCGCGGCGGCATCGAAGCAAAGTTACCGGTCTCGAAAAACTCGATGATCTGCGGCCTGATTTTGATGGTGTTGGCGACCTGCTGAATGGAAAGGCCCATTCGGCGACGCTGCTCGAGCAGCATGTCACCAAAGCGTGCAGCCATCAGAATCCTCCAAACTCACAATCTTCACGTGCCATCTCGGCGTCGACAGATTCCAGCGCGGCAAGCCCCTCCTCGTCCAATAGGACCTCGCGCGGCTTGGAACCGTCGGGCGGGCCGACGACACCCTTTTCTTCCAGCATGTCCATAATACGCCCGGCGCGCGCATAGCCAACCTTAAGGCGGCGTTGCAGGCCAGATGTGGAGCCCAGCTGTGATTCCACCACAATATGGGCGGCTTCCCAAATGAGAGGATCATCGTCTTGCGGCTCGGCGACTCCGGTGCGGACAATGCCGCCGCCACCCGCCATGGACATGGAAGCGGGCGCCACGGCAGACAGGATCTCCTCGTGGTAGTCGGGCTCGCTCTGCGACTTAACGAACTCGACAATCTCGTTGATTTCGTCATCCGAGACAAAGCAGCCCTGGATACGGCGAGGCTTGACCCTGTCGTCCTTTGAGAACAGCATGTCGCCCAAACCAGTGAGCTTTTCGGCGCCCATCTGATCAATGATGACGCGCGAGTCGATACCCGTGGCGACGTTAAAGGCGATGCGGTTGGTGATGTTAGCCTTGATAAGGCCCGTCACCACGTTGGAGCTCGGACGCTGCGTAGCCACAATGAGGTGAATGCCGGCGGCACGGCCCAGCTGGGCGATACGCACGATCGAGGCCTCGACATCCTTACCGGCAACCATCATCAGATCCGCCAACTCGTCAATGACGATGGCGATATAGGGCAGGTGCTCCATGCCGGTCTGGGCGGCC
>URYU01000072.1 GCA_900552155.1 uncultured Collinsella sp. | reverse complement strand
GCGCCCTTGAAGTTGAACGTCAGATTGTCCAAATGCGGCCCGCGCAGCGTCGGCCGGTTACGGCGTTTGTAAAACGCCGTAACCTACTGAATGAGCATCGCGTCGCCAAAGCTGAAGAAGCGATAACGTTCTTCGATGGCAGCGGCGTAGGCATCCATGATCTGGTCGCGGGTGGCAAGCGCGCTTACGAGCATCATGAGCGTGGAGCGCGGCACGTGGAAGTTCGTGATCAGCGCGTCGACCACGTGATAGGACGAGCCGGGCAGGAGGTAGAGCTGCGGTGTCGCGTTCTCGCGCACCACGAAGTCGCCGCGGCCGAGCGTGTCGGCCCCGTCCTCGCGGCCTTCAAAATAGCGCGCCGTCACGGCCGGATCGGACACCGGCGCGTCCGCGTCAAACGCGCTCTCGAGCGAGCGCACCGCGGTAGTGCCGACGGCGATCACACGATGACCCTCGGCCTTGGCCTTATGCACGGCGTCGACAACCTCCTGCGACACGTGGTAGCGCTCGGTGTGCATGACGTGCTGCGTAGGGTCGTCCTCCTCCACCAAACGGAAGGTATCGATGCCCACCTCGAGCTCGACGGCGGCAAACTTGGCACCCTTGGCCTCGATAGCGGCCATGAGCTCAGGAGTAAAATGCAGACCCGCCGTAGGAGCGGCAGCCGAGTGCTCCTCCTTCATGGCGTACACGGTCTGATATTTCTCGGGATCGCCCTCGTAATCGGTAATGTAGGGCGGCAACGGCACATGACCGGCGGCGTGAATGGCCTCGTCGAGCGTGCGCGGCTCGCCGGCGGCGTTGCAACCAGCCGGCTCAAAACGCACTAGACGGCCGCCGCGGCTATCGGTGACAAAGTCGACGACCTCGGCCGTCAGCACCACGGGAGCCCCCTCGGGCGCATGGGCGCCACCGGCGCGATACTCAATATGAACACCGGGCTTCAGGCGCTTGCCCGGCTTGACCAAGCACTCCCAAACATGGCCCAGCGGATCCACGTCCTCGCGGCGCTTGAGCAGCAGGGTCTCGACCACGCCGCCCGAGCCGGCTTTGCGACCGATCAGGCGGGCCGGCATCACGCGCGTCTGGTTGATGACGAGCACGTCGCCCGGCTCGATATAGTCGATGATGTCACGGAAGATGCGGTGCTCAACGGTACCGCCGTGCTCCAGCGGCGTTCCCGCCTGGGAGCCCTTGCGATCCACCACCAGCAGGCGACAGGAGTCGCGCGGCTCGGCTGGAGCCTGGGCGATCAGTTCCTCAGGAAGGTTGTAGTCAAAATCATCGGTACGCATAGACACGTCGGATACTCCTTATATAGCTAAAGTCCGCTCTACATCCTAGCAGGCTGCCAGCCCAAAAGAACTACTTTTTGGACGCTTTGCGCTCGTCGCGGATGCGGGCGCGGTCCATGGCCGCCTCGACGGCCGAGAAACGGCAGCCGCAGTAGTTCTGCCGATACATGCCCAGCTCGCGCGAACGACGTGTCGCCTCGGGGTAATACGTGCGAAAATCGCGAATCACCGGAGTGAGACCGCGGGCAGCAGCCAGACGCTCCAACACATCATTGCAGGTTTCGAACAACTGGTACGGCGAGACGGCGAGCGTCGTGCCCACAAACTCAAACCCGCGCTCCTGGGCCACACGGCACGCCTCGGCCAGACGCAGGGCATAGCATGCGCGACAGCGACGGGCTCGATCGGCGCCCAGCGGGGCCACGCCGGCCTCCCAGCGCTCCCGGTCCTCCCCCGCCTCGATAAGCTCGATGTCGCCATCGGCACACCACCGGCGCAGCTCGTCTAGGCGACGCTGCCATTCATCGCGCGGGTGAATATTGGGGTTGGTCCAGCAAATCGTGGGCTCAAACCCCTCCTCGCGCAGCAGGCGAACCGGCTCAAGCGAGCATGGTGCACAGCACGCATGCAGCAACAACGACTTCATCGACATCTCCTCACCCAAAAAAGCGCACGCCAAAGGACGTATCTTCGCAGGCGACAATGCGGCGGTCGCGCAAAATGGTCCGCACGTAATACCAGTCGCCCCCACAGCCCGACAAATGCAAGCCGGCCGCCAGGTAGCACAGCAGTGGATAGCCCGAAAACACAAACCCCAGGGTAAACGCTGTCGTCACAACAACCGTCGGCGCCAGGCAAACCGCCATGTACCGCCGGCGCGAATACACAACACCCTCGGCGCAGGCATAGATCATCGCCGTCTCGCGATTCGCCCCAAAGGTCACCTTCGCGCCCGCAGGCGCCAGCAGCTTAAAAAACACACCGTGCACCAGCTCGTGCACGGCGAACGACGCCATTGAGATCGCAGCCAAGCCGACTATCCAGCCCACGGCAGCCATCCAGCCACCCGCGTCAGCCGCATCCAGATCCGCAGGCCCGCCCAGCAGCATAAACACCGGCACCAGGCACACGGCAAACACGCCGGCTACGACCATCCCCCACACGAAGCAAGCGTGCAGAAAATCCTCGTCCTCAAACGCATGTATGTTGGAAATCTCATTCATAGCATCTTAGGATAGCGCCCCTGCCACGTACCCGTCCGCATGTGCGATAATGTCGAACGATATGCACGAATTGACCACCGCGTCGCCAGGCCTTGCGCCCGGCCGCGCTCCCACCATATGCGAAGGAGTCCCATGGCATCCAAATACTCCATGAACGACCGTCCCAGCTGGCCTCGCCGCGCCATCGTTACCGCCGGCGAGCCCTACGGCAACAAGGGCCTTCACTTTGGCCACGTTGGCGGCGTCTTTGTCCCTGCCGACTTCTTCGCCCGCTTCCTGCGCGACCGTCTGGGCCGCGAGAACGTCATCTTCACCTCGGGCACCGACTGCTACGGCTCGCCCATCATGGAGAGCTACCGCAAGCTCAAGGAAAACGAAGGCTACGATAAGTCCATCGGCGAGTATGTCGAGTCCAATCACTCCCGCCAGGCCGCGACCCTCAACAACTACAACATCAGCTGCGACATCTACGGTGGCTCGGGCCTTGAGCCGGCGGCCCAGATCCACAACGAGGTGACCGCCGAGATTATCAAGCGCCTGCACGAGCAGGGCACCATCTCCAAGCGCTCCACGCTGCAGTTCTACGATGCCAAGGCCGGCACGTTCCTCAACGGCCGTCAGGTGATCGGCCGCTGCCCCATCCAGGGCTGCAAGTCCGAGAAGGCTTATGCCGACGAGTGCGATCTGGGCCACCAGTTTGAGCCCGAGGAGCTCATCGCGCCCAAGAGCCAGCTCACCGGCGAGGTGCCCGAGCTGCGCCCGGTCGACAACCTCTACTTTGACCTGCCGGCCTACCTCGACTTTATGAAGACCTATACCGCCAAGCTCGCCCAGAACCCGCAGGTTCGCTCCGTGGTCTCCAAGACTATGGAGGAGTGGCTGCTACCGGCCCAGCTCTACATCCAGAACAAGTTCCGCGAGGCCTTCGATGCCGTCGAGGATCAGCTTCCTGAACACACCGTGCTGGAGCCCGAGGGCAACAAGAGCAGCTTTACCGTCACCTTCCCCAGCTGGTAGGAGCGCGACGATGCCCACGCAGTGCTCGCCAACGGCGGCGTGCGCTTCCGCAGCGGCAAGGCGCTCGTGCCCTTCCGCATCACCGGCAACATCGACTGGGGCGTTCCGGTGCCCGAGGTCGACGGCGTGAACGACGTCACCTGCTGGTGCTGGCCCGAGAGCCTGTGGGCGCCCATCAGCTACACCCGCACCGTGCTTGCACGCGATGCCAAGGCCGCCGGCGTGACCGAGGGTGTCGCCGCCCAGGATGCCGCCCTCATGGGCGAGCCCGCCGCCGACTCCACGCAGGTGCCCGCGCCCACCTACCAGCACAGCTCGCTCGACTGGCGCGACTGGTGGTGCTCTGACGACGCTCAGATTTACCAGTTCATCGGTCAGGACAACATCTATTTCTACTGCATCGCGCAGACCGCCATGTGGGAGGCCCTGGGTTGGGACCTTACGCAGAGCACCGTCAGCGCCTGCTACCACCTGCTCTACATGGGCAAAAAGGCCAGCTCGTCCTCGCAGACGCCTCCCCCGCCGGCAGATGACCTGCTCAACCACTACACCTGCGAGCAGATGCGCGCGCATTGTCTGTCGCTCGGCCTGTCCGAGAAGCCGGTGAGCTTTAGCCCCTATGCATATGACACGCGCGTGACTGGCATGGTCAAGGACGTCAACGAGGTGCGCGCCTGCGACGACAAGCGCGTCATCGATCCGGCCCTTAAGGAGAGCGCGCTGCTGACCGGCGTGTTCAACCGCCTGGCCCGCAGCTGCTTCTACGGCGTCGCCCTCAAGGAAGGCGACGAGAGCCCCTATCGCAACGGCTGCATCCCCGCCGGTGCCGCCTCCGCCACCGTGGTCGAAGCCGCCCAGCAGGCGGCCCTCGCCTTTGAGCAGGCCATGTACAAGTTCGAGACGCACCGAGCGCTCGCTGTGTGCGACGACTACCTGCGCGCCGCCAACAAGCGCTGGAGCGATGCCTCCAAGGCCGCCAACAAGCTCGAGGGCGAGCCGGCCAACGCCGCCATGACGCAGGCCCTCGTCGACGCCTTTACCGAGCTGCGCGTAGCGACCGTGCTCATGCACGGCATCGTGCCGGCCGGCTGCGAGCTCATCTGCGAGTACTTCGACGTTGACCCGGTCGCCTTCTTTAGCTGGGATAACATCTTTGCCTCCACGGATGAGTTTGTGGAGAGCCTGGGCGAGAAGCCCGGCGAGCACCGCGTGAAGCCGCTGCCCCCGCGCTTCGACTTCTTTAGCAAGCACGAGAGCCAGTACTAAAGCACGCCAGCAGCGGCGTGCCCGGAAAGTAGTCAATTTGGAACGGGAAGGAAAGACGGATGTCCAAGCCGCGTCGTCGTAAGCAGAAAAAGCAGGTTAAGCCCGAGCTCAAGCTTAGGCAGTTTGCCTCCACCGAGCTTTCCGACCAGCTTGCCGCCCAACACTCCGCCGCCGACCTGCCGTGCTTTATGGTCGATACGGTCGCCGGCGCCTATGCGCCCGCCGATGCCGAGCTCATGATCGAGGGCTTCGGCGCCGCGGTCACACGCCCGGTCACACTGCGCGCCAACACGCTCAAGGCAACCGCCGAGGACATCGCTGCGGCGCTCGATGCCGCTGGCATCGCCCACAACCCCGTCGCCTGGTACCCGGACGCCTTCATCCTGCCCGAGGCCCAGGTTTCCGACCTGCGGGACCTCGACATCTACCGCGACGGCAAGATCTACTTGCAGAGCCTGTCGTCCATGATGCCACCGTTGGTCCTGGGCGCTCAAGCCGGCGAGGACATCCTGGACATGTGCGCGGCCCCCGGTGGCAAGACGACGCAGATCGCCGCCCTCACCCAGGGCCAGGCACACCTCACGGCCTGCGAGATGAGCAATCCCCGCGCCGAGAAGCTCGAAGCCAACCTCCACCGCCAAGGCGCAAAAAACGTGCCCGTCATGCGCATCGACGCACGCGAGCTCGACGAGTTCTTCCGCTTTGACCGCATCCTGCTCGACGCTCCCTGCACCGGCACGGGCACCGTCATCAGCGGCAACGAGAAGAGTCTGCGCGGCCTCACCGAGCAGTTGCTCGGCAAGTGCGCCCGCTCGCAGCGAGCACTTCTGGACCGCGCCATGGGAGCCCTCAAACCGGACGGCACGCTCGTCTATTCGACTTGTTCGATCTTGCCGCAGGAAAACGAGGACGCCCTGCAAGAGGCCCTCGACAAGCACATGGACTGCGAGCTTATCCCCCTCGACGGCACGCCGAGCGAAAGTGAAACGCGCCGTGCTCAGGAAGCTGGCGAAGAGCCGCGCGTCGAGTGCAACGCCCTCACCGAGGCCATCGCCGCCGGCCACGTCTCGTCCGTCGCCAACGGAATGCCCGGCACGCTGACCATTCCGCCCAGCCGCGACTTTGAGGGCTTCTACATCGCCCTGATCCGAAAACGCAGCTAGCGCACGGATTCAAAACTCAACAAACTATCTCTGTGCGCGCTTGTCCTGCTGGTCACGGTGCTGCTTAAGCGCCTCGCGTTCCTTGCGCTCGGCTCTTTTGCCCTTAATGGCCGTGACCACCAAGTAGATGATCGCGGCGGCAACGATTGCGCCCACACACAGGCCAATCGAGCCCAACATTGCTGTGAATTCCATACCGCGTCACCTCTCTTTTAAACGGGACATTCAAGATAGCACCTCAATACCCGCCACCACAGCTCCTTCACGTTCGCCGGTCCTTCGGTCTAACGGATGGCGCGGCGGGGAAAAATCAACTCGTCAAACGATTTAGCAAGTACAACGCTGTCGGCACCCTGCCAGCCACCATCGCATAGAATCGAGCCCCCATGGATACTCTCAACGATTTGAACGAGCGCGTCGACGCCTTTGTCGGCACCAGCTCCTTCGAGACGCCTGCCGCGACTAACGACCAAGCCCCCATCGATGTTCCCGCCGAGGTTCACGAGGACATCGTCGCCTCGGTCGACTTCTCCGAGGTTGAGCTTGCAGACGAATTTACTGAGCCCCAGGTGGCCGTAACTCCCAACGGCCTTTTGCCCATGGAGCCGCTGCCCATCGACGGGCGTCTGCGCAAGGCAGCCCTCCGTATGCCCGATGAGATCGAGGAGGCCAGCGGCTTTACGCTCTTTGGCCGCCGCATCAAATCGCTCATCTACACCACCGACGTGGCGGTCATCCGCAACTCCAATGCCGACGCCGTGTTTGCCGTCTACCCCTTCACGCCGCAGCCCGCCATTACGCAGGCGCTGTTGACCGTCACCGAGTGCCCGGTCTTTGTAGGCGTGGGCGGCGGAACTACGACCGGCAAGCGCTCCGTACAGATGGCAGCCGTCTCCGAGATGCAGGGCGCGGCGGGCTGCGTGGTCAACTCCCCCGCTACCGCCGAGATGGTCGAGCACATCACCAACATCGCCGATATCCCCGTCATCGCCACGGTCGTTCGCTGCGACGATGATGCGCATGCCAAAGTGCGCGCCGGAGCCAAGATCCTCAACATCGCGGCCGGCAAGAACACGCCCCAGGTCCTGCGTGAACTGCGCGAGCACTATCCCAACTTGCCGCTCATCGCACCGGGCGGCAAGACGCCCGAGAGCATCCGTGAGACCATCGCCGCCGGCGCCAACGCCATCATCTGGACGCCGCCTTCGGCCCAGCAGCTACAGACCGACATGATGCAGCGTTATCGCAAGATGAAGGAAGACGCCACACCTGTCATCTCGCGCGACGACGTGCCCATTATCGACCAGGTCGCCGCCGCCGAGGTCAGCCAAGTCGAGAACATGAATCCCGATGTGCCGATTCCCGACGAAGTCATCGAGCGCGTCGCTTCGATCCACGAGCGCGTCGAGGAGCATCACGCCAACCGCGGCCTCAAGCCGTCACTGCACGGCTTTTTCTTCCGCGGAAAGAAACGCTAGCCGCAACAGCAAGGCCCGCCCCACAAACAACGGGACGGGCCTTGCTGTTATCGAATGTCAGGAGGGACAGGCGCAGCGGTTAAAACTGTCAGCCAGCCCACGAACGTTAATCCACGCGCTTGTCGCCCATAAAGAAGAGCGCCACCGTACCAGGTCCGGTATGCGAGCCAATCAGAGTACCGATGTCATTGATCTCAATCTTGCCTTTAAGCTGCGGAACCTGTTCCTCAATCAGCGCCGCGACCGCCTCAGCATCCTCGCGGCACGCTGACTGCGACATGATGCACTTACCCGAATAATCTGCACCGTCCTGTACGTGTGCCATCATGGTCTTAGCCATCTCGGAAATCGCGCGCTTCTTAGTGCGAATCTTCTCACGTGGCGACAGCTTACCTTCGCAATCGACCGTCATAAGCGGGCAAATCTTAAGCGCCGTGCCGATGATCGCGCTCGCGGCCGAAATGCGACCGCCGCGCAGGTAGCTCGACAGATCGGTCGAGAAGAACCAGTGGTGCAGGTTGAGCTTGTGCTCCTCGATCCAGGCAGCCGTCTCGTCGAGTGAAGCCCCGCTATCGCGCACATCGGCGGCATATTCCAGCAACAGGCCAAAGCCCGAAGACGCCGCCAGCGAATCGATGACGCGCACCTTGCCGCCCTCGGGATAGCGATCCGCAAGCATCTGCGCCGCGACGCAGGCCGATCCATACGTGCCCGAAATACCCGACGACAACGTCAGGTGCAGCACGTCTTTACCCTCGGCAACAAACGGCTCCCAAAACTCCTCGTACTCACCCACGCTCACCTGAGACGTCTTGGGCATGGCGCCCGCGGCAATCTGGGCAAAAACTCGTCCGGCGTAATCGACTGATACAGATCGTCCGTATAGACAACATCGTCGATCTCGTAATGAAAACACACGACAGGGATATTGCGCGACGCAAAGAACTCACGGGTTCGATCGGCGGCGGATTCACAGGTCAGGACAAAATCACTCATATGAGGCTCCTTACTCATTGCTGCGCAAATTATCGCACAGTGAGCCTACATGCGGTACATATGTCCACTATTTACCAAATCGAACCAAAAATAGTGAACATCTTTACCACCATCGTCTCCACCGACCCGACGCATAAATATCTGAGAAAACACCCTCTGTCGTCTCCACCCGACCAACACATCAACCTTCACTAACTCGATTTACCAAACCGTTCAGCCGACAATTCAGCCGC
>URYU01000071.1 GCA_900552155.1 uncultured Collinsella sp. | reverse complement strand
TTTGCTCGGCGTCGATTTCCTTGTCGGAGAGGCCATCGTTGACTAGACAGTTGGCTTAGGCGTGGAGTAACGCAACGTTGCAACCGTTCTTGATCGGAAGGTAAAGATCGGCGATACGCGCGGTTTCGATATGGCGCGGGTCGGCGACGATGATCTTGCAACCCTTTTCTTTGGCTCGCACGATACGCCTTGCGACGATGGGGTGCGAATCGGCAGGGTTATAGCCGAAGAGGAAAATGCAGCCCGCATCCTCCATACCGGGGATGGAGCATGACATGCAACCTGAACCAACCGTGTCCATCAGACCGAGGACAGTAGGGCCGTGTCAAGTACGGGCGCAGTTGTCCACGCTGTGGGTGCCGATGCACGCACGCGTAAACTTCTGCATGACGTAGTTCGCCTCATTGCCGCCGCCTCGCGAAGAGCCGGTAGTCATGACAGCGTTAGGACCATATTCGTCAATTATGGCCTGCATCTTAGATGCGGTGAAATCCAGTGCCTCGTCCCAGCTTACGCGCTCAAGATCCGCGCCCTTGGTGCGGCGGATCATCGGGTGCAGTACGCGAGGAGTCAAGATCTTGGTGTCGTTGATGAAGTCGTAGCCGCTCATGCCCTTAAGGCACAGCTCGCCCTGATTGGTGATGCCGTTGAGCGGTTCGGTACCCACAACCTGGCCGTTTTGGACCAAGAGGTTAAACTGGCAACCGGCGCCGCAGTACGGGCAGATCACTTTATGCTTCTCCATGACACCCTCCTTCCTTTCTCTGCTACCGAATACTCGGTACTTATTTGACAATCATTGGGCCTGTCGCCCGACGCTTACGCCTCGTTTTCGATGGTGGCGCGGGCACGCTCGGCAGTCAGTTCTGCCAGACGCTCCTCGTCTACCAGGGTGAGGCCCTTGGTCGGACACGCCTCGGCACACGCCGGACCGCCGGGACGGTCCACGCACAGGTCGCACTTGAGCACGAAGCTCTTAGTCTGCGAACCCACGCGCACGTCGCCCATCAAGACGGGGACCTGCGTGGTCGCCACGCTCACGGCGCCAAAGGGGCATGCCATGACGCAGCTCTTGCAACCGATGCAGTTGTCCTCGTTGACGCCGATGCGATGGTTCTTTGGGTCAAAGAACAAGGCGCCCGTGGGGCAGGCCTTGGCGCACGGAGCGTCCTCGCAGTGGTGACATGCCACCGGCGCGGAAATCTCGTAGGTGCGCGTTACGCGCAAGCGAGGTGCGGCGATGTTGCCGGGAATATCGTGTGCCTCGATACACGCCGCCATGCAGGTTTGACGCCCAATGCAGCGTGAAGAATCAGCCACGACTCGTTTATTGCCGATGTTGTTCGCTCCGTCCTGAATCCCATGCCGGAGAGACCCTGTCGACGTAGTCCCGGACCGCCCGTGGTCCGGCATCGGCGTATCGAGTGCATGCGGCGAAACAGGCACTCGGTAGAGTTTCTCCAACGATATACAGGTTAAATATACGCAGTTGCAGGGGGCAAACTTGAGCATAGGCCCTGCAATACGGGTGTATTGCAGGGGTTTTGGCAGGTTGGAATTATTCTCTAGAAGCTATAAAGGTGAGTGTATTACATGCGTACGCCTCAGAGATTTTTACGCGCTCTCGTTTTGGATGTACACGCTTGTATTCGTGTTTATGGTTATCAACTTGAGTGAAATAAAGTAATCGTTATAAGATGCTCAAGTATCGGCACATGCCGCATTTGACCGACTATATTGCACGCTCATTAAGGGGGCCAGTGATGTCATCGACTCAAAAAAGAGCCATCCTGCAGGTGCGCATTCGCGAGGAAGACAAGCAGCATGCCGAGCATCTCTACGACGCCATGGGCACATCGCTCGCCGAGGCTGTCCGTCTATTTGTCGCGCAGAGCATTTTGATGCGCAAGCTCCCCTTTCAGCCGGTCGCCGTGCGTTCCAAGGACGGCACGGCCGCCTATGGATCGCTCAAAGCATATGGGGACCCCAATCGCCGCTCCGAAGAGAGAAATGCCTGGATTGAGTACCTTGCCACAGAAAGCGACGATTCGATTTTGGGTCCCGAGGAAGTAGATATCCATGAGTAGCACCATCATCGACGAGACCGTCATCCTGCGCTACCTGCTTGACGACGACGAGGTTCTGTCACCGCGCGCCGCCAAGGTCATCGCCACGCGCACCGCTCGCGTCTACCCCGAAATCATCACGCGCGTCGTGGTCACGCTGCGCGACGTCTATAAGGTTCCCCGCGTTGAGATTACTGCGGCCATGAAAAGGCTGCTCGATGACGTCATGGTCGACGAGCCCACCGTTGTCGCCCTTGCCGTCAAACTCTTTGGCAAGACCCATATGGACTTTACCGACTGCCTCCTCGCAGCCCGAACCGCCATCTACAACGATGATGTCGTGAGCTTTGGCAAGCCCATCATCCAAGGCATGATCGATTACCGCCGCAAGCGCCAAACCGCCGCCGACGCCCGCAGCCGAAGCACCGACTCCACCATCGACAAGCTCCGCCACCACGGTCGCCACTAACCGACAGACAACGGCATCGCCCGCCCCTCAGCCCCATCCCCTCCTCAGTTGCGGTGAAATACGGACTATTTCATGCCTATAAAGGCCTCAACAGTCCGTATTTCACCGCAACTTATTAAAGATTGGCTGCGAACGATTTCTCTATCGGGAGTCGGCGTAGGGTTTTGTTGTCGGAATACCGTAACCGCGCATCATGGCACCGAACGATTCTACTTCGTAGGTGTCCGAGAGTTTGAAATGAATGACGTTGTGGCCCATGGCGCGAAGGTTCGCATCGCGCATGAGGGCCGCTCGATAGGTTTTTGCCGCCGCTTGCTCCGGATCATTTTGAGCTTCGTCTTCAAACTTACCCAGCCCATGCAGCTCTGCCAGCGTCCATGAGCCGTCTGGCATCTGCCAGCCATAATCTGCTAGATAATAACCAGCGTTTCCCGGTCGCGTTATCTCAACTTGAAGCTCAGGCGCGGCAACCCCAGCAAGAATCATTGCTGCTCTCGCCTCAGACTCGCCGCCATTGTCTGACCTGCCGTCCATATGCTCAAAAACGTCAAAAGCACGCGCGATGCCATGCAACCCTCGGCAATTTGCCTGCGCATATGCTCGCAGCTCTTCACGTTCGACATCGTACTCGCGGGCCAAGCCATCGACATAGCCCAGCGCATAGCGAAAGGCGCTCGTTCGGGCGATATCAACAACCGTTCGATACGGATCCGTCAGCGTAAACAGACCGAGACGCCACACTTCGCCCACCCGCCAGCGCTTATATTCAACGAACTCATACGTATCACGCCTTGTAGACCGTGGCAGCAGCACTTGCACGATATCCAGAAGCGTGTACGCCGAGCCGATGCCGTAGAGCAGCGCTGCCGTCGATCCGCAAAACACAGCATCCGGTTCAACGACCGCAATAGCGGATGCCAGCTGAAAGATACGATCTTCAACCCCAAGATTATTCCAATAGACCGGATCCGCATATACATGGTTGTAAAGACGAAGCATGAGCTCTTCCTGCATAAGCTCGCGCGCACGGCGTTCATCCCAAGGATCAATTGTTATAAGCAGCTGTCCATCTTGATGAATTCCAACGGCCGAGAATAGCATCCTTGCATAGGACTGCGGAAAATGTTTGCCTTTATCGAGCATGGCCAACCCCATAACCATCACGGCGGAGAGAATACCATTACGCTATCGCATGCTTCCGTCCGCAGGCCTTGCCAAAAGCTGACCAAAAGCTTGACGTCGCAGGTCAGGGCTTCAGAAAATATTTCCACTCTCGGTAGACGGTCGTTACGGTCCTCCCAACGGCATCAAAATCCAACCTTACAAATAGTTGCGGTGAAATACGGACTAAATGAGCCAAATAAGCCAAAAAACAGTCCGTATTTCACCGCAACTTAAGAGGGGATGTGGGGCGGCATCGATTCCCGTCACCCCGTGCACTTACGAAAATGGCTCTGGTCCCAAAAGGAACCAGAGCCATTCGTCTATCTTATGGAGCGGGCGACGGGAATCGAACCCGCGTCATCAGCTTGGAAGGCTGGGGTTCTACCATTGAACTACGCCCGCAAGATATGGTCGGGACGACAGGATTTGAACCTGCGACATCCTGCTCCCAAAGCAGGCGCGCTACCAAACTGCGCCACGTCCCGAAGGTGTTGAGCAGCTAAGGTCTAAACCTTGCGTGTCCCAAAGCGAAGGAAATTATAGGGGAGACTTCGCGCCTGTGCAAGCGACGATACCCTAGCTCCTCGAATGTGCGACAAACTGGCTATTGTCCAGGCCAATCACATACGCCACCTCGGCGACTGGCGCCCACGCGGCTCCGATATCCGCCAGGGGCTATGCAGCGAACGGCAGCCACGCGCCCGCAAAGAACGCGTCGCGAACCGAGGTGATCACACTCTGCACGGCAACCACGCCGCCGACCCAGACCCACACCTGCGGATGAGCGTCGCAAAAGCCGTGCACCAGGCCCATCAGTACCAGCACGATGGCGACGGGATACAAGGCGTTGAGCATGGGCACCGAAAACATGAGGATCATGTCGAGGCCCACGTTGGAGAGCACGCACGAAAACGCCGCGAACACAAAGGCGAGAATCGCAAAGGGACGGCGCATAGCCTCCTCGGAAGCCTCCGCTCCCCCTTCGACCACATACGTCTCGCAGAAGTAGCGCGAGCAGCAGCTGATGAGGCCGATGCACACGTTCATGCAGGCAAGGAAAAAGATCGCAAAGACCACGACCGTGCCGACAAGACCAAAGTGCATAGAGGCCGAACGGGCAAGGATGGCGGCGCCGTTGGTAGCATCGGGCATAACCGTGCCGAGCTGCATGCCGGCAAGCGCCAGGCCGCAGTAGATGACGGCCATGAGCACGCCGGCGATCACACCGGAACGCGAAATCTCGAAGGCCACGCGCTTGTCATCGGTAACACCCAGCTCGTGGATGGTCTCGGCGATGATAATGCCAAAGGCGAGAGACGCGAGCAGGTCCATGGTCTGGTAGCCGGTCAAAAAGCCTTGCACGGCGGCGCCTGCATCGTAGGGAGCTTGAGGCGCGGCAGCCGGTCCCAGCGGCGAGATCACGGCAGCACCCACGACCAGCACGATGAGCGCGATAAGCGCGGGGCCCGTACTGCGCCCGCGCCCGCGCGTGCTGCCGCCCGGACGCAGCGTGAGCGCAAACGCGACGACGAAGAACCCGATGGCAAACACCAGACGTGCCGTGCCGAGCGAGACGCCCTCGGGCAGCAGTGGCACCAGCATCTCGAAGGCTGTGGAGCTCGTGCGCGGAATAGCCAGGCACGGGCCGATGGCCAGATACACTGCCGCGACAAAGAACTCACCAAACTTGGGGTGCACGCGGCCGGCAAGCTCGCGCGCCGTTCCGGCAAGCGCCACGGCGATAAAACCCATGACGGGCAGGCCGATGGCGGCGATGAGAAAGCCAAGCATAGCGACCGGCGTGGCAGAACCTGCCTGCAGCGCCAGCAGTGGCGGAATAATGAGGTTGCCGGCGCCAAAGAGCATCGAGAACAGGGCGATGCCGACGGTAACGACATGGTCGGAGCGTAGACCACGCGAGGCGGATGAGGCCATAAGAGCACCTTTCGAATCGAAACAAAAACGGGACGGGCATAAGACCCGTCCCGCAAGTATATACGCTCTAGCAGGCTAAATCGCGCAAAGCGTCAATCGCGGTGTCGACTTCCTCGTCCGTGTTGAAATACCCAAACGAGAAGCGAACGACACCCTGACGCTCGGTCCCTAGCGCACGGTGCATGAGCGGAGCGCAATGGGCACTGGGGCGCGTCGCAATCCCCCACCCTTGCATGAGCGCATCCGAGATCTCGGCAGAGTCGATATCACCCACGTTGAGTGAGACGATCGCCGAGCGCACGGGCTGGTCAAACGCACCGTAGAGCTTGATCTCCGGGATTTCGCGCACGCCAGCGAGAAAGCGATCCGCCAGTGCTCGCTCGTGTGCCGCGATCGCCTCGACTCCGCCTTGGGCCTCGATAAAGTCGAGACCTGCGGAAAGTCCCGCGATACCGTGACCGTTGAGCGTGCCCGCCTCGAGGCGAGTGGGCCACTCAAGCGGCTGCAGTGCATCGAAGCTGTGCACGCCGGTGCCGCCCATGGCCCACGGTGCCATGTCAATTCCCTCCGCCACGGCCAGGCCGCCGGTGCCTTGAGGTCCCATGAGCCCCTTGTGGCCGGTAAAGCACACGACGTCGAGCCCCATGGCGCGCATATCGATATGCGCCGTGCCGGCAGACTGTGAGGCATCGACGATCACCAGCGCGCCGGCCGCATGGGCCATGGCGGCCACGCGCGCAATGTCGACCTCATTGCCGGTCACATTGGAGGCGTGCGTCACCACCACGGCACGCGTGCCCGGCGTGACCAGCCGCTCGAGTTCGTCGTAGTCAAGCACGCCGCTCGCGTCGCAGCCCGCATGTTCAACGGTCACGCCCTGCTCTGCTGTCAGGCGGTTGAGCGGACGCAGCACGGAGTTGTGCTCGAGCACCGTCGTGACCACGCGGTCGCCGGGGCGCACCACGCCACAGATGGCGGTGTTGAGCGCCGCCGTAGAGTTGGGCGTAAAGCACACATGGTCCGCCCTCGGGCAACCTAAAAGGCGCGCGAGCTTGGCACGGCAACCGTGAATCGTACGAGCGGCATCGAGGGCACCCGACGTGGCGCCACGCCCGGCATTGCCGAGCGAGCACATCGCCTGCGTCACGGCATCGATCACCGTCTGCGGCTTGTGCATGGTCGTCGCCGCGTTATCCAGGTAGATCATCGCACGACCTCCCACATATCAATCACGGTATAGCCCTCGGTAGGAACACTCGCCGCGGCGAGTTCGGCGCGCAGCAGCTCCTCATCGGCAGGCGACGCCTTCCACGCCAAACCGCAGCCGGCAGCGACCTCCCCGGGCACGGGAATCGTTCGCCCGGGAAGGCCGCGCTCAATGCACAGGGACTCGCAACCCATGGCGGCCGCCGTGGTGGGGAACGTGATGACAAGCGCCGGGCGCTTCTCCCTCATGGCAACTCCAACCAATACGCTACGGGCGCACGACGCGCACGGCCTGCTCCATCTTCTCCACGATCACGTACATGTTGGTGACCTCGCCCACTGCAAGTTGGTCTTTAATGCCATAGTGGTCGAGGCAGGTACCGCAGGTGAGAATCTCGACACCCTGCTCAGCCAGCCCCTTCTGGTCGTCGAGCACCGGTGAGCCCTCGACGGTGAGCTTGGCACCGCCGTTGTAGAACAGCATGGTCGCGGGCAGCTCCTCCTGCTGCGTCACGGCAAAGATAAACGCCTTCATGAGCTTGTGGCCCAGCTCGTCATCGCCACGGCCCATGCAGTCGGTGTAGACGGAAATGACGAGCTTGCCCTTGCCGGCGCTGGCGTCGCAGAAGGCAGCGCCATCCTGCTCAGGATCGGCCACGGCAACGGCGCCAGAGGTCGCCACGGTCACGTGCCACTCGGCGGCAGAAACCTTCTCGACCGAGGCCGTGCAGCCCTTCTCCTGCGCCATCTTGGAGATGTTCTTGACGGCGGTCTCGTTGTCGACCGAGGTCACCACGGCACCCTCGCCATCAAGCTGTTTGAGTGCCTTAAGTGTCTTGACGACGGGCAGCGGGCAGGCATCGCCCATGGCATTGACTTCAATTTTGGTAGACATAGCTTTTCCTTTCGAAAGAACCGTTCTAGAGAACGGTAAACAGTTACATAAACGTGCGGGCTAGCGGACAACGCGGACGGCAGGACCGCCCGGCTCCGCCTCGCAAACGCGACCGACGACGGCGGCAACGCGCCCCTCGGCATGCAGACGACGCGCAAGCTCATCCACATCCGCCGCGGGCGCCGCAATAAGCAAACCGCCCGAGGTCTGCGGATCGTACAGCGCATCCAGCATGCCCGGCTCCAGGTCCTCGTCGGCCGCCACGCGCGGGCCAAAGAAGTCCTGGTTGCGGTAGGAGCCCGCGGGGATAATGCCCAGACGCGCCATGTCGAGCACCTGGTCAAAGAGCGGCACCGCCCCCGATGCAAGCTCAACCTGCACGCCCGAGCCCTCGGCCATCTCGCACGCGTGCCCGATCAGACCAAAGCCCGTAATGTCGGTGCAGCCGTGAAGCTCAAGTCCCTCGGCCAGACGAATCGGTGCCTCGTTGAGGGTGCGCATCGAGTCAAACATGGCTGCGGCCTCGTCCTGCTCGATGAGCTCGCCCTTAATGGCCGTGGTGATAATGCCCGAGCCGATGGCCTTGGTCAGCAGCAGAACATCGCCCACGCGCGCGCCGCTGTTGGCGAGCATACGGTCAAGCGCGACAAAACCGCTCACGGACAGGCCGTACTTGGGCTCGTCGTCGTTGATGGCGTGACCGCCCGCGATGGAGCAGCCGGCCTCGACGCACTTGTCGGCGCCGCCCGCCAGAAGCTGACCGGCAACCTCAACGCCCAGGCAGCTCGGGATGCACAGCAAGTTCATGGCATGGCTCGGCCGCCCGCCCATGGCGTAGATGTCCGACAGCGAGTTGGCCGCGGCGATCTGGCCAAACAGAAACGGGTCGTCGACCATCGGTGGGAAGAAGTCGATGGACTGCACGAGTCCCAGGTTCTCCCCTACGCGGAAGACGCTCGCATCGTCGGAGGTATCGAACCCCACGAGCAAGTTGTCGGTA
>URYU01000070.1 GCA_900552155.1 uncultured Collinsella sp. | reverse complement strand
ACCGACTTTGAGTATGAGCTGCAGCAGGCCGACCTTAACTATCGCCTGGATAGCGAGCTGGAGTCCATCTTTGTCATGAGTGCGCCGCAGTACGGCTATATCTCGAGCTCGGTCGTTCGCCAGATCGCCTCGCTCGGCAGCGATGTATCGACGTTTGTCCCGTCCAACGTGGTCGAAGCGCTCAAACATCGCTTTTCGTGACGTTTCTTATTGCCTGGTGGCATGTGGTAAACTAGCACGATGATATGTTACCTATGAAAGGAGACCGGATGCCGGGCGAGAATTTTCCTGGCGATAGGATCGTCAGCTTGGTCGATGAGCTCGAAGGGCTGATCGAGGAAGCCAAGCCGCCTTTCGGCAAGAACGCTCAGTTCAAGGTCATCGACGCCGACGTGTTCTTCAACATCCTCGACGAGATCCGCATGAGCTATCCCGAGGAGTGGCAGAAGTCCCGCCGTATCCTTAAGGAGCGCGAGGAGCTCATGGCTTCCGCCGCCGCTCAGGCCGATTCCATCATCGCTGACGCTCAGCAGCAGGCCCTCACCATTGCCGGTGAGCAGGAGATCGTCCGCCTTGCGCAGCAGCAGGCCGACGACATCCGCGATCGTGCCCAGCAGTACGAGCGCGAGACGCGCTATGCCGCCGAGGACTACGCCGAGCAGGTCTTTACGCACCTGGAGGAGAACCTCAAGAGCCTGACCGGCACCGTTACCCGTTGCCGTCAGCAGCTCAACGAGGGTGCCGCCCAACAGAATGGTCAGTGGTAATGGCTGAGTTCCCGAGCGTTACCGTCGATCTTTCCGAACAGCTCGAGTTTCCTGGAGATTCGTATCCGCTGACTGGTAAGGTCGATGTCGCCACCTACACGGTGGGCGAGAAGGAGTACCAGCTACAGGACGGCATCGACTACGACGTTGTCTTTACCAATGCCGGTACCGGTGTCTTGCTCACGGGCATGGTTCGCGCGCACGCCACCGGCGAGTGCGACCGTTGCCTGGAGCCCGCCTCGTTTGATATCGCCGGCGAGATCGAGGAGTTCTACCTCTTTGAGGAGCCCGAGGATCCCGAGGCTTACGAGGACGGCTACGAGCTCCTGGGTGAGGACCGTCTCGTCGATCTGGGTGAGCCCATCAATGACGCGGTCGTTATGGACACGCCGTTTGTGGTGCTCTGCAAGCCCGATTGTCGCGGTCTGTGCCCCACTTGCGGTTGCAATCTCAACGTGGAGCAATGTGATTGTGCTGCCCAAGCCGAGGCCGAATGGGCCGAAGCCACGGAAAATCCATTTGCAGCATTGAAGAATCTCAAGCTTGATGAGTAAAACTGTGGTAGTATCGGTACTTGCGCGTAATCGCCACACTGGATAGTTCATAAGGAAGGTCACTATGCCCGTACCTAAACAAAAGCAGGGTCGTATCCGCACTCACACCCGTCGTTCCGCCAACATGAAGATCTCGGCTGCGGCTCAGTCCACGTGCCCCCGTTGCGGCGCTGTCAAGCTTCCGCACCACGTGTGCCCTAGCTGCGGTTTCTACAAGGACCGCGAGGTTATCGTTACCGAGTAACGGTATACTCTGGATGCGATGCCGTTCCAAATGGAACCACAATGGCCGGCTCAATGAGTCGGCCATTTTTGTATAAGGAGCATGTTTATGAGTAACGTTCGCGTTTGTGTAGACGTTGTGGGCGGAGACGAGAAACCTCAGGTTGTTCTCGATGGTATCGAGGCTGCGCTTGCCGCCGATCCCGATATCGAGGTCTTGGCAGCTGGCCCCGCCGAAATCGTCAATCCCTTTGCCGCCTCCCATGCACGTGTCGAGGCTCTTGAGGCTCCCGACGTTATCGCCATGGATGACGATCCCATTCGCGCCGTGATGACCAAACGCAAGTCGTCGATCGTGCTGTCGTGCCGCGCCATCAAGAAGGGTAATGCGGACGCGTTTTTCTCTGCCGGCTCCACCGGCGCCATGACCGCCGCCGCCACCGCCTATGTGACGCCGTTTAGATATATGGCCGAAGGCAAGAAGCAGCCGGTGCGCCCCTGTCTGACCAATGCGCTGCCCAATCGCGCCGGCGGTCTGACGGTGCTGTGCGATATGGGCGCCAACCCCGATGTCGAGGTCGATGACATGGTGCGTTTTGCTCAGATGGGTAGCGCCTATGCTCGCGTCGTCCTGGGCATTGAGCATCCCCGCGTGGGCCTGCTTGCTAACGGCACCGAGGACGAGAAGGGCTCCAACTTTACCAAGGCGTGCTTCCCGGCCATGAAAGCCGCCGTTCCCGGCTTTGGTGGTAACTGCGAGGGCACCGATCTTACGTCGGGCAATTTTGACGTCGTGGTCGCCGACGGCATGTCGGGTAACATCGCGCTCAAGGCTACCGAGGGCGCTGCCAAGTTTTTGCTGCAGGAGCTCAAGGGCGTCTTTATGTCATCGTTCGGCACCAAGATCGCCGCGCTGCTCATTAAAAAGCAGATGCGCGAGATAAAGGCCAAGCTCTCTGGTGATGCCAAGGGCGGCGCGATTCTTTTGGGCCTGCGCGGTGTGGTCCTGATCGGGCATGGCGCCACCTCGGTCGAAGCTGTTAAAAACGGTACGCTCGCGGCTGCAGAAGACGTGCGCGCCGGGCTGGTCGAGAATGTCGCCAACTCTATGGACGGTATCGTTTTATAACAGCGGCGTTATGCGCCTCGGGGCGTGCGTCGTGGGGTAGAATCAGAACCGTGTCTTGGTACCGCCCGGGCGGTACCATTCTTTTGGTATTCATGCACTATGAGAGGAAGCGCTATGGACCGCTCCGAAATCTTCGACAAGATCGCCGAGGTCGCTGCTGACGTTCTGGGCGTCGATGTTGCCGAAATTAGCGATGAGACCACCTTTGACGACCTCGATGCCAACTCGCTCGAGCGCCTGCAGCTGGTTACGGCTATCGAGGACGAGTTCAACCTCGAGATCGATGACGAGACTCTGCTCTCGCTCAATTCTGTCGCCGACGCCGTCGACGCGATCGAAAACGCCAGGGAGGCCTAGGTCTTGGCTTTGTCTGAACGACTTACGCGCGCCCAGGAAATCCTGGGTCACGAGTTCAATAATAAAGTGCTGCTGCGCGCGGCCCTTACGCATCCCTCGGCAGTCGAGGGCCAGCCGGTTTCTGCCAGCTATGAGCGCCTTGAGTTCTTGGGCGATTCCATTTTGGGCGCTGTGGTCGCACGCTCCCTGTTTGAGTCCTATCCGGAGTTTGACGAGGGCAAGCTCACGCGTCTAAAGGTATCGCTCGTTTCGGGCGCCACGCTGTCCGAGGTTTCCCACGAGCTGGGCATCGACGACATCATCATCTTTGGCGCCTCCGAGACCGGTACCGGTGCGCGCGGCCTGCATTCGGCGCTCGAGAACGTCTACGAGTCGCTTGTGGGCGCGCTGTATCTGGACGCCGGCTGGGATTCCGCGGCGGAGTTCATTCACCGTACGCTCAAGCCGCATTTGGCCTCCGAGCGCGCCGAGCACCCCGCAAACCCCAAGTCGTTTTTGCAGGAGTGCGTGCAGGCCGACGGCCATGAGCCCCCGGCGTACAAGCTGGTTGGCTCCGAGGGGCCGGCACATGCGCCCACCTTTACCGCCGTGGTGTTGATCGATGGCATTCGCCAGGGTCGCGGCGCCGGTTCCTCTAAGAAGGAAGCCGAGGCAGCCGCCGCACTCGAGGCGCTCGACCGCATGGGCTACACCACCAACGGCGTGATTCTCAACAAGAAGCCTGTTTAAGCGAGGAACCGTGTATCTCAAGTCCCTCACGCTCAAAGGGTTCAAGTCGTTCGCCGACCGCGCCCACATGTCGTTTGAACCGGGCCTGACGGTCATCGTCGGCCCCAACGGCTCGGGAAAATCGAATATCTCCGATTCAATCCTATGGGTTCTGGGCGAGCAGAGCGCAAAGCAGCTGCGTGGCCAGGCCATGGAGGATGTTATCTTCTCGGGCTCGTCAGCGCGCAAACCGGTGGGCGTGGCCGAGGTCACGCTGGTGCTCGACAACTCCGACCATGTGCTGCCCGTCGACTTTGACGAGGTCGCCATCACCCGCCGCATGTATCGCTCGGGCGAGAGCGAGTACCTCATCAATTCGAGTCCGTGCCGCCTGATGGACATTCAGGACATCCTGCACGATTCGGGCCTGGGCAAGGATACGCATTCCATCATCAGCCAGGGCAAGCTCGACGCCATTTTGCAGAGCCGCCCCGAGGAGCGCCGCGCCCTCATCGAGGAGGCCGCCGGCATCTCCAAGCACAAGCGCCGCAAGGAGCGTGCGCTCAAAAAGATTAAGTCGATGGACGAGCACCTGACGCGTGCCCGCGACATCAATAAGGAGATTGCCCGCCAGCTGCGGCCGCTGGAGCGTCAGGTCGATCGCGCGCGCAAGTACAAAGAGCTGTCCTCGCGCGCGAACGAGCTTACGCAGATGCTGGCCGTCGATGAGCTGCGTTCGCTGCAGTCGCAGTGGAACGACCTGGAGAGCCGCTCCAAGGAGGGCGCTGCCGAGCTTGAGCTTGCGCAGTACCGCTTGGGCGAAAAGGAGCGCGAGCTCGAGAAGCTCCAGGTCATGCTCGAGGAAAAGGGCCTGTTTGTGGGCGACCTGGGAGAGCAGCGCCGTCATATGCAAGATGTGGTCGGCCGCATTAACTCCGACATGCGCCTGCTCGAGGAAAAGGGCCACAACATGGTGTCGCGCCTGTCTGACATGCGCGGGCAGATTTCGAGCTCCGAGCATCAGCGACGTCGCGTGGTCGAGGAGCTCGAGGACGCGCGTGCGCAGCTTGAGGAAGTGACCGGTGCGCACATGCAGGCCCAGGAGGACGTTGACGCCGCTGGCCCTGCCGCCGCCGAGCTCCACGAGCGGCGCGTGGCGCTCGACAATCAGATTTCGAAGCTTACGCGTGAACAACGCGATGTGCAGCGCGTAGCCGATAACGCCGCGCTCGAGCTCGCCAAGGTGAAGGACTCGCTGAGCAATGCCGAGGTCGAGGACAACATGTATGCCTCGCGCCTGGAGCAGATTGACGAGCAGCTCGAGGAGGTCACGGCCTCGCTCGAGAGCCGTCGCGACCGCGCCGAGGAGCTTGAGGGCGCTCTTGAGGAAGCGCGCCAGGCTCAGGTCGATGCGCGTGAGGCCACCGAGGCGGCACGCGCGGCCCTGAAGGACCTGCGTGCCCGCGAGAGTGAAGCGCGTAACAAGCTCTCCGAGGTGCGCTCGGAGCTTGCCAGCCAAAAGAAACTCGATGCCCGCATGGCCGACAGCTCGCCGCTGGTGAGCCGTCTGGTGGGTGCGCTGGGCGATGATGTCTCGGGTCGTCTGGGCGACGTGCTCGAGGCCCCGCGCAAGCTTGAGGGCTTGGTTGAGCAATTGCTCGCCGGCGATATCGATGCACTGCTGTTCGACGATACGTCCGCGCTTGAGCGTGCCGGTCGTGCCGCTCTGGACCAGAAGAAGGCCTCGGGCGAGGCGCTGCTGGTGGCGCGCGGCGTGAGCGGCTCTACCGCCGCTGAGGGCGCCTCCGGTACCCGTCTGGTTGATCGTCTGTCCGTGCGCGCAGGCTACGGTCCCGGCGTCGAGGCGCTGCGCGGCGGCTATTACGGCGTGGACGATCTTGCTGCCGCGCTGTCGGCGCCGGTCGTTGACGGCGTGACTTACGTGACCCCCGATGGCGCCCGCGTCGCCTGCGGCGGCCTGGTGCGCGTGGGCCTCGATGCCGGCGAGGCGTCGGGTGCCTTGGAGCGCAAGCGTCGCATTCGCGAGCTGGAGGGCCTGGAGCCCGATCTGGCTGCCGTGTTTGAGCATGTGTCGGATCAGGTCGTCGAGGCCAATGCGGCCGTTGAGGAAGCGCGTGCCGCCGAGGGCGATGCCGCCGGCGAGATCGCCCGTCTTGAGGGCGAGCGCCGCTCGCTGCTCTCCGAGATCGGCCGCTTGGAGCAATGCTCCAACTATGCCGAGGTCGAGCGCGTGCGCATCTCTAAGCGCCGCGAGCAGGCCTCCGAAGCCGTTCGCGCTGCGCGCCCGCGGGTTGATGAGCTCACCCGTTCGCGTGACGAGGCCCGTGCGCAGGCAAGCGATCTGGGCTTGCAGATTGCCGAGGCCAACGACGAACTTGACCGCGTTCGCCGTGACGATTCCGAGGCTGCCGGCAAGCTCGCCGACGCCAAGGTTCGCCTAGCCCAGACGAGTGAACGCCTGCGTTCGCTGAAGGGCCGCGTGCCCGACCTGGAGCATCGTCTTGAGGGCATCGACCGTCGTATCCGCGGAACACGCCAGGCTTCGCGCTCGCTCGAGCTGCTGCGCCTGCGCGTCGATCCCATGCACGAACGCTATTCGGCCCTGTTGGAACGCGCGTCGGATTGGGCAGCGCGCCTGCGTGACCAGGCCTCTCTGGAGGAGGCGGACTCCGCTTCGCTCAAGAAGACCATCGAGGATGCCAAGGCGGAGGTTGCCCACGCTAAGGAGCGGGTCGATACCGCCTCCGCCACGCAAAACGAGTCCAAGGTCGCGCGTGGCAAGCTCGAGGTGCAGGTCGAGGCTGCCATCAAGGCCATTACTGCCGATGGCACGACGGTGCTCGAGGAAGCGCTCATGCTTCCGGCGCCCACGGACCGCGATGCCGCCGAGCGCGAACTCAACCAGCTTGTACGCCAGATCAACAACCTGGGCCCTGTGAACCAGGTTGCCATGGAGGAGTACGAGCAGCTCAAGCGCCGCGCCGACTACATCGAGGAGCAGCTGGCCGATCTGGAGAGCGCGCGCAAGGCGCTCACCAAGATCACGGTGGCCATTGATCGCAAGATGCGTAAGGCCTTCCTGGTGACGTTTGAGAAGGTCGACGCGAACTTCCGCGATATCTTCGCCATGCTCTTCCCGGGCGGCCAGGCTCATCTGGAGATGACCGATCCCGAGCATCCTGCCGAGACGGGTATCGAGGTCGTGGCGCAGCCGCGCGGCAAGCGCATCACCAAGATGATGCTCATGTCGGGCGGCGAGAAGAGTCTGACGGCGCTCGCCCTGCTCTTTGCCGTGTATCGCACGCGCACGGTGCCGTTCTATGTGCTGGACGAGGTCGAGGCGGCGCTCGATGACGCCAACCTGTCCAAGCTCATCGGCGCGCTCGATGTGTTGCGTTCCGATACGCAGCTCTTGGTTATCTCGCATCAGCGCCGTACTATGGAGGACGCTGACGTCCTCTATGGCGTCTCGATGCAAGCCGACGGCGTCAGTCGCGTCGTCTCGCAAAAACTCGATCGCGAAACCGGAAAGGTCGTGAATGCATAATGGGATTCTTCGATGCTCTCTCGCGCGGACTTGAGCGCAGCCGCGAGGCCCTCAACGAGGTCTTTTACTTTGGCGGCGAGGTCGACGAGGATTTTTGGGAGGACCTGGAGGACACCCTCGTCATGGGTGACATGGGCGCCGAGGTCGCTATCAAGGTTTCCGATGACCTGCGCGATGCCGCGGCCAAGAAGAACCTCAAGACCGCCCCGCAGCTCCGTCGTGCCCTAGCCGAGCAGCTCGAACAGCACTTTGTGCCCATCGAGCGCGATCCGTTCGCCGATACGCCGAGCTGCGTGCTGTTTGTGGGCATTAACGGTGCCGGCAAGACCACGGTCTTCAACCTGCTCACCAAGGTGTACCAGCCTACGCACGGCACCATCCTGCTCGATGGTGAGGACACCTCGGGCAAGTCGGTCTACCAGGTCAACCGCATGGGTATTGCCCGTACGTTCCAGAACATTCGCCTGTTCAACACCATGACGGTGGAGGACAACGTTAAGGTCGGCCTGCACAACCAGGAGCGCTACTCCGGCTTTGAGGGCGTGCTGCGCCTGCCGACGTATTGGAAGCACGAGAAGGCCGCCCACGAGCGCGCCATGGAGCTACTGTCCATTTTTGACATGGAGCACCTGGCAAACGAGCAGGCCGGATCGCTGCCTTACGGCGCTCAGCGTCGTCTGGAAATCGTCCGCGCGCTTGCCACCAACCCCAAGCTGCTGCTGCTCGACGAGCCTGCCGCCGGCATGAACCCGTCCGAGACCGCGGAGCTCATGGAGAACATCGTTAAGATTCGCGACACCTTCGGCATCGCCATCATGCTTATCGAGCATGATATGTCGCTCGTTATGAACATCTGCGAAGGCATCTGCGTGCTCAACTTTGGTAAGGTCATCGCCAAGGGCACGGCAGAGGAAATCCAGAACAACGACGCTGTTATTGAGGCATATCTGGGCAAGCAGGATAAGGGGGAGAACTAAATGGCAGAGCCGATGCTTTCCGTCTACAACATCAACGTCTGGTACGGCGCCATCCACGCCATTAAGGACATCTCCTTTAACGTTAACGAGGGCGAGATCGTGGCCTTGATTGGTGCCAACGGTGCCGGCAAGTCCACAACGCTCAAGACCGTCTCGGGCCTGCTGCGTTCCAAGACCGGTTCCATCAAGTTTATGGGCGAGGACATTACTCATGCGCCCGCCGATAAGCTGGTTGGTAAGGGCCTGGCTCAGGTCCCCGAGGGCCGTCGCGCCTTTTTGCAGATGACGGTCGAGGAGAACCTGGAGATGGGTGCCTATACGCAGCCCAAGTCCACGGTGGCTCCGGGCCTGGAGCGCGTCTACGAGCAGTTCCCGCGCCTGAAGGAACGTCGTCGCCAGGTCGCCGGCACCCTTTCAGGCGGCGAGCAGCAGATGCTCGTTATGGGGCGCGCCCTTATGAGTAACCCCAAACTGCTTATGCTCGACGAACCTTCCATGGGTCTGGCACCGATTCTGATCGAACAGATCTTCCAGATTGTCGAGGC
>URYU01000069.1 GCA_900552155.1 uncultured Collinsella sp. | reverse complement strand
TGTACCGCCACAGCGGCCAGTTCGTGGACTGCCCCGCCGGTGATATCGGTGTCGGCGGCCGCGAGGTCGGCTACCTGTTCGGCCAGTACAAGCGCCTGACCAACGAGTGGACCGGCGTTCTTACCGGCAAGGGCCTCTCCTTTGGCGGCTCGCTCGCCCGTACCGAGGCCACCGGTTACGGTCTGGCCTACTTTGTGGACGAGTACCTTAAGAGCCGCGGCGACTCCTTCGAGGGCAAGAACGTCGTCGTTCACGGTTCCGGTAACGTCGCCATCTACGCGGTCCAGAAGGTCGCCCAGCTCGGCGGCAAGGTGCTAGCCTGCTCCGACACCCACGGCTGGGTCGAGGATCCCGACGGCATCGACTACACCGTGCTCGAGCATGTCTACAACAAGAAGCGCTCCGGCCACGACAAGGGCGTTACGCTCGCTATGTATGTCGACGAGAAGCCCAATGCCACGTGGCACGAGGGCGACGGCCGTGGCGTGTGGCAGCTGCCCTGCGACATCGCGCTGCCCTGCGCACGCGAGAACACGCTGCTGCTCGAGGACGCCCAGGCGCTCGTCGCCAACGGCTGCAAGGTGGTCGGCGAGGGCGCGAACATGCCCACGACCATCGAGGCCACGACCTACTTCCAGGAGAACGGCGTCGCCTTTATGCCCGGTAAGGCTGCCAACGCCGGCGGCGTGCTCGTGTCCGGCCTGGAGATGAGCCAGAACGCCGAGCACCTGTCCTGGACCTTCGAGGAGGTCGACGGCAAGCTCGAGCAGCTCATGCGCGGCATGTTCCACAACGTGGACGACACCGCCAAGGAGTACGGCCAGGAGGGCAACTTCGTCATGGGCGCAAACATCGCCGGCTTCCTGAAGGTCGCCGACGCTATGCTCGCCCAGGGCGTCTGCTAAATCTTCGCTCGACATAGCATGTGATGAGGCTCCCAGCTATCTGGCTGGGAGCCTTTTCTATCCCGGAGGACACCTCATAACTTGCGGTGATATACGGACTGTTTTGCGTTCCAGAACGACTAATCAGTCCGTATATCACCGCAAGTTATGGATGGGTGGGAGGATTTTGTCCTAAAACGGTGTGCGGCCCCTCGTTTGGTACACTTAAAAGTACTGGACAAGTGAAGAGATGGGGGAGAACGTGCTCAAGTTCGGTACCTACGTCCGTGTTGGAAACGCGGCCGAAGCCTATGAGCTCTTACAGAAGAACCGCAACAACAAGATTGTGGGCGGCGGCATCTGGATGCGCCTGGGTTCGCGTCGCGTGGCGACGGCGATTGACCTTTCGGCCTGCGGACTCGATCAGATCGAGGAGACCGAGACCGAGTTTCGCATCGGTGCCATGTGCACCCTGCGCCAGCTCGAGCGTCATGCTGGGCTCAACGCGCTTGTCAACAATGTCTTTGAGTTCGCCGTCCACGACATCGTGGGCGTGCAGCTGCGCAATACCGCCACGGTGGGCGGCAGCATCTACGGCCGCTTTGGTTTTTCGGACGTGCTCTCGGCCTTTTTGGCGCTCGATTCGTATGTTGAGCTGACGGGCGCCGGCCGCGTGCCGCTCGCCGAGTTCGTCGACATGGGTTACGTGCGCGACGTGATCGGGCACATCGTGGTCGTTAAGCACGACTATCGTGCAAGCTACGAGGCTGTGCGCAAGGCCGCGACCGACTTCCCCTCGCTCAACGTCACCGCCGCCTGGTGGGACAACAGCTGGCATGTCACCGTGGGCGCCCGCCCGCTGCGCGCGACCCTGCTGCAGGGTGAGGCATGCGGCCTTACCGCCGAGCAGCCTTCCGAGGACGAGCTACGCGCCCTGGCCGCGTCCGTACGCGCGCTGAGCTATGGCACCAACCTGTGGGGCTCGGCCGACTACCGCCGCCGCATCTCGGCCCCGCTTGCCGTCCAAGCTGTGCGCCGCGCCGCCGGCATCGAGCTTTCGGCTGCGCTTGCCCACGAGCTCGAGGGCGTGCAGATTCCTAAGTTTGCCACGGACGAGTATTCCTGCCGCCGCGTGCCCGGCGTCGATTCTAGCGAGGTGCGCTAATGGCTGCCAAACTCATCGATCTTTCCTTTACGCTCAACGGTCGCAAGGTCAAGGTTCAGATTGCCCCCGACACCATGCTCTTTGCGCTGCTGCGCGAGCAGGGCTGCGCGTCGGTACGCTGTGCCTGTGAGACCACCAACTGCGGTCTGTGCACGGTGTGGCTCGACGGCGACCCGGTGCTGAGCTGCTCGGTTCCCGCCGCTCGCGTCGAGGGCCACACCATCACCACGCTCGAGGGCCTCAAAGCCGAGTCTGAGGCGCTGGCCCGTGCGATGGCTGCCGAAGGCGCCGAGCAGTGCGGTTTTTGCGCCCCCGGCCTCATCATGAACGTGCTGGCGCTTGCCCGCGCCGCCAAGGAGGACCCGAGCCTCGTCGCCACGCGCGAGGAGCTGTCGCGCCAGCTTGCCGGCAACCTCTGCCGTTGAAGCGGCTACGAGAGGCAGCTGCGCGCCATCGTCCGCTTTCTCTACGAGTCCGGCGTGAAGGTGGGCTTCGAGATGCCCGAGCTGCCCGTCAACGACACGAGCTCCGACGGTGTCGCGTACAAGCAGATTACCCACAAGCAGCCCAAGAAGGACTCGAAGGCACTGCTCGAGGGTCGTCCCGTCTACACGGGCGACCTGGTACCCGCCGGCGCACTCATCGTCAAACTCAAGCGCAGCCCGTATGCCCGCGCCAAGATCCGCTCCATCGATACGTCGCGCGCCCTGAAGGTGCCCGGTGTGGTGGGCGTCTACACCTACGAGGACGTGCCCCAGCGCCGCTTTACCATCGCCGGCCAGAGCTATCCGCAGCCGAGTCCTTACGACCGCTTGATTCTCGAGAACCTCGTCCGTTACCAAAACGAGGAGGTGGCGATCGTCGCCGCCGAGACTGAGGAGGCCGCCGACAAGGCACTCAAGCTCATCAAGGTTGACTATGAGGTGCTCGAGCCGCTGCTCGACTTTACCAAGGCGCTCGATAATGACATCGTGGTCCACCCCGAGGGCGATGTGACCTTTATGTTCCCGCAGGGCGGCGACGTCCCGCGCAACTTGGTATGCAGCGGTACCAGCGACTTTGGCGACTTGGATGAGGCCTTTGCCCAGAGCGACATCGTCTTCACCCGCACCTACACCAGCCAGGCCACGCAGACCGCGCCCATGGAGACCTTCCGCGCCTTCGCGACGACCGACGCGTTTGGGCGCATCTCGGTGACCACCTCTACGCAGGTGCCCTTCCACGTGCGCCGCATGGTCGCGCAGTCGCTCGACATTCCGCAGTCGCAGGTGCAGGTCATCAAGCCGCGCATCGGCGGCGGCTTTGGCTCCAAGCAGACGGGCTGCTGCGAGATCTTCGTGGCGTTCGTCACCCAGCAGACCGGCCGTCCGAGCTATTGCTGCTACACCCGTGAGGAGACCATCACTGCGGGCAACTCGCGCCACCAGATGCAGATGACCGTTAAGCTGGGCGCCATGAACGACGGCACCATCACGGCCATCGACTTGCATACGCTGTCCAACGCCGGCGCGTACGGTGAGCACGCCACCACGACGATCGGCCTTTCGGGTCATAAGAGCCTGCCCATCTACAACCACGTAAAGGCGAGCCGCTTTAGCTGGGACGCCGTCTACACCAACACCAACCGCGGCGGCGCGTATCGCGGCTATGGTGCCACCCAGGGCCAGTTTGCCGTGGAGAGCGCCGTCAACGAGCTCGCCGACATGCTGCACATGGACCCCGCCGACCTGCGCCTTAAGAATATCGTGCGCGAGGGCGAGGTCATGCCGCAGTACTACAACGAGAAGCTCAACGCCTGCGCGCTCGACCGCTGCCTGCTGCGCGCGATGGACATGATCGGCTGGCGCGACAAGCCGCTGGCCGTGGACCTGGGCGACCGCGTGCGCGCTCTGGGCTGTGCGCTCACCATGCAGGGCTCGGGCATTTCCAACGTGGATATCGCCGGCATCGACATGCGCCTGGAAGAGGACGGCTTCATTACCATCGGCACCGGCGCCACCGATAACGGCATGGGCGTCGACACGATCCTGGCGCAGATTGCCGCCGAGGAGCTGGGCGTGGAGAGCTCGCTCATTGTGGTGCGCGGCGTGGACACCGATGTGTCGCCGTTCGACGCTGGCTCGTACGCGAGCTCGGGTACGTACGTGACGGGCCTTGCCGCCAAGAACGCCGCGACCGAGTTGCGTGAGAAGATTTGCGCCAAGGCAGCCCAGATGTGGGACGTGGACGCCGCCGATGTGGTCTTTGATGGCCAGTACGTGCGTCTGTCCGACGAGCGCGCCGCCCGCGAGCAGAACTGCTACCTCACGCTGCGCGACTTTGCCAACCTGTGCGTAAAGAACATCGCGGGCGGTGACGCGCTCACCTCGCATGCCTCTGCCTGCCTGCCCGTTTCGCCTCCTCCGTTTATGGCCGGCATTGCCGAGGTCGAGGTCGACAAGGCCACCGGCAAGGTGACCGTGGTGGACTACGCGGCGGCCGTGGACTGCGGCACCGTGATCAACGAGGCGCTCGCGCGCGTCCAGGCCGAGGGCGGCATTGCCCAGGGTATAGGCCCTGCGCTCTACGAGATCGTCGAGCACGACGACCGCGGTCGCCTGCGCACCGGCAACTTTATGAGCTACAAGCTGCCCACGCGCCTGGATATCGGCAGCATTCGCGTGGCCTTTGAGCCGAGCTACGAGCCGACGGGCCCGGTTGGCGCCAAGTCGATCGGCGAGGTCGTCATCAACACACCGCTCGCCGCCGTGGCCTCGGCCGTGGCGCACGCCACCGGACATCAGGTTCGCTCGCTTCCGATCACGCCCGAGAAGGCCCTGCTGGGGGAGTAACAGGTCAGCGAACAAGTCGTAATTGGCGGGGCGGGGCAACTCGTCCCGCCTTTTGCACTCGTGGTGAGGTCGTGAGCTTGTAAAAGGTGTGCGTGCGCTTGTCGTTCGTATCTGCTATCATTCCTAGTCTGTGCGCTCATGCGGGCGTGGCGGAATTGGTAGACGCGCCAGATTTAGGTTCTGGTGGGATTCCCGTGAAGGTTCGAGTCCTTTCGCCCGCACCAACGCACCAGCGTCGGTCTCGGCCGTCGCGACACTTTGTTGCATAAAGGTACCAGCACCTCAGATAAGCTGGGCAGTATGAGGAGGAACGTGTTGAACATCACCGCTTCTGACGTCAAGGACGCCAAGCTCACCGCTACGGTCACCATCCCGGCCGCCGACGTCGACGCCGCGATCAAGAAGGCTTACAAGGACACCGCCAAGAAGTATCGCTTCCCGGGCTTCCGCGCCGGTAAGGCTCCCCGTCCGGTCATCGACTCCGCTCTTGGCGCCGAGGCCACCCTCGCTCAGGCCACCAACGACCTGATCGCCGCCAACGAGCCCGCCGTCCTCAACGAGCTGGACATCGTCCCCACCAAGAACGGTGACTACAAGGAGCTCGACCTCGCCAAGGATCACGAGGACTACACCTACACCGTCGAGTTCTCCCTGCGTCCCGCCGCTGAGCTCTCCTCCTTCGACGCCGTCGAGATCGAGATGCCCCCCGCGGAGGTCACCGAGTCCGAGATCAACAACCAGGTCGAGATGCTCCTCAACTACCGTGCCACCTTCGAGGACGTCGAGGGTCGTGCCGTCGAGGCCGAGGACTACGTCACCGTCGACCTCAAGGCCGTCGAGAACGCCGACAACTTTGCCGCCGAGGGCCGCATGCTCATCGCCGGTAGCGACAGCAACCCCAAGGAGTTCAACGAGGCCCTGATCGGTGCCAACGTTGACGACGTCAAGACCGTTACCTGGACCGACGAGGTCGAGGAGGGCGAGGAGGCCGAGACCCACACCGTCGAGGTCACCGTCAAGGGCATCAAGGTCCGCAACACCCCCGAGCTCACCGACGAGCTCGTCAAGTCCGACTTTGGCTTTGACAGCATCGACGCCATGCGCGACGCCATCAAGATCGAGATCGAGCAGGACAAGGCTTCCCGCTTCCCGGCCGAGAAGGAGAACCGTTGCGTCTCCGCTCTCGCCGAGCGCCTGCAGCTCGACGAGATGGATGCCGACTACGAGCAGTCCGTCTTTGAGGAGCTTGGCCAGAACTTCCTGTCCAACCTCGCTGCCCGCGGCATGACGCTCGACACCTGGCTGTCCGCTTCCGGTCTGACCATGGAGCAGTTCATTGGCGACCTGCACAAGCAGGCCAACGACGTTGCCCGTGAGTCCCTGGCCCTTGACGCCCTCGCCCGCGAGCTCAAGATTGAGGTCACCGAGGACGACATCAACGCCGAGTTCGAGAAGGCCGGCGTCAAGGACGTCGAGGCTTCCAAGGCCGAGTTCATCGCCGATGGCCGCATGCCTGCCGTCCGCGAGTCCATCCGTCGCTCCAAGGCCGTCGACCACCTGGTCGAGAACGCCAAGGTGACCGAGGTCGACGAGACCGCCAAGGACGCCGAGTAATTCTCGCCACCTTGCCCACGAGCGCATGCGTGCGCCTGTGATGGGGTAAAGTTATACACCGGTTATCCGGTAGCTTCGTACGGTGCCAGCCAATGCATAGCATGCGGGCACCGTACGTTTATCTAGAACCAATTTGGTCCGCAAGAGAGAAATGGAGATGCGTATGATCGCTAAGTTCGATTCCGCCCTCGTGCCATACGTTATCGAGCAGACGCCGCGCGGCGAGCGCAGCTACGATATCTATTCGCGCCTGCTCAACGACCGCATCATCTTCTTGGGCGAGGAGATCAACTCCGTCAGCGCCAACCTGGTCGTTGCCCAGCTGCTGCATCTTGAGAGCCAGGATGCCGAGAAGGATATCTCGCTCTATATCAATTCGCCCGGTGGCGAGGTCTACTCCGGTCTGGCGATTCTGGACACCATGAACTTCATCAAGCCGCAGGTCTCCACCATTTGCGTCGGTATGGCCGCGTCCATGGCCGCTGTGCTGCTTTCGGCCGGCGCCAAGGGCAAGCGCTTCTGCCTGCCGCACTCCAAGGTCATGATTCACCAGCCCAGCGGCGGTGCCCAGGGTCAGCAGACCGAGATCGAGATCGTTGCCGAGGAGATCAAGAAGACTCGCCGCGAGCTCAACCAGATTCTGTCCGACGCCTCGGGCCAGCCCATCGAGAAGGTCCAGGCCGACACCGAGCGCGACAACTACCTGACCGCTGCCGAGGCCCTCGACTACGGCCTGATCGACCGTATCGTCACCTCGCGCGACCTCGCCGCGAAGGACGCCTAGGATGGCCGGTAACATGCAGGACAACTTTGACGAGAACGGCAACCCCATCCGCTGCTCCTTCTGCGGAAAAGAGCAGGGCCAGGTCCGTCGCCTCGTAAAGGGCCCGACCAACATCTTTATCTGCGACGAGTGCGTTGCCGCCTGCTCCGAGATTTTGGAGGAGTCGCTGGCTTCGGACTTTATGGACGCCGCCCGCAACGGCAAGCTGCCGGGCTTCCTCAACGACCACGGTCAGGCTGCATCCCAGCCCGCCGTAGACCCCGAGACCGAGGGCTTTGAGCTCGAGGACGACCGTCAGGTCATCACGCACGTGCCGACGCCGCACGAGATCTATGACGAGCTTTCGGCCTATGTTATGGGTCAGGAGGACGCCAAGCGCGCCATGTCGGTTGCCGTGTACAACCACTATCGCCGCGTGATCGAGGGCGGCGCCGCGGTGTCTGCCTTTGACGACGACATGGGCTCGCAGTTCGACGACGATATGGACGAGGTGGAGCTCGCCAAGTCCAACATCTTGCTGCTCGGTCCCACCGGTACCGGTAAGACTCTGCTGGCCCAGACGCTCGCGCGTATCCTCGAGGTGCCGTTTGCCATCGCCGACGCCACCGCGCTTACCGAGGCCGGCTACGTGGGCGAGGACGTGGAGAACATCCTGCTCAAGCTTATCAATGCTGCCGATGGCGATATCGAGCGCGCACAGGTGGGCATTATCTACGTGGACGAGATCGACAAGATCGCCCGCAAGGCCGAGAACCTCTCCATTACCCGCGATGTCTCGGGCGAGGGCGTTCAGCAGGCGCTGCTTAAGATCCTTGAGGGCACGGTGGCAAGCGTTCCGCCCACCGGCGGCCGCAAGCATCCCCAGCAGGAGCTGCTGCAGATCGACACGACCAACATCCTGTTCATCTGCGGCGGTGCCTTTGTGGGTCTGGACAAGATCATCGCCGATCGCGTGGGAAACAAGGGCGTGGGCTTTAACTCCGAGATCGCCGGCCCCACCTCGGTCGACGAGAACGACCTGCTGCGTCAGGTGCTCCCGCAGGACCTCAACGCCTTTGGCATGATCCCCGAGTTTGTGGGACGTACGCCCGTCGTCACCCAGACGCAGGCGCTCGACGAGGACGACTTGGTGTCGATCCTGACCGAGCCCAAGAACGCCGTGGTGCGTCAGTACCGCAAGATGTTCCAGCTCGAGGACGTTGAGCTTGAGTTTGAGGACGCCGCCCTGCACGAGATCGCCCGCATGGCGCTTGCCCGCAAGACCGGCGCCCGCGGCCTGCGCTCCATCTGCGAGGACGTGCTGCAGCAGACGATGTTCGACCTCCCTAGCGAGGAGGGTGTCGTCAAGGTCATCGTGACCGAAGCCTCTGTAAAGGGCGAAGAGCAGCCCCAGCGCATCTGCGGCTAAATAGCTTGAATCCAGGCCCCACGGCAACCACCGCGGGGCCTGCCATTTAGGGACAGGTTTATTTTGGTCGGTTTTATATGGGCAAATGTCGTTTCCCCTGATAAAACCTACCAAAATAAACCTGTCCCTTTTCGGCAGGTATGCCTGTGCTATTCTGTGAGATTGTCAAGTTAGTACCTTCAGACTGAAGTAATCGATACCTAAGGCGTGTCCGCCTGCTTTGTTTTCGTAGATTCCGCACGAGCCGAAGAGCACTAAATGTGCTCTTCGTGCGAGCCAGGACGTGACCGAGCGAAAACCAAGCAGGCGGACAC
>URYU01000068.1 GCA_900552155.1 uncultured Collinsella sp. | reverse complement strand
TAAACTCGGGGCCGAACTAGGAAAGGTTATGCATGGACGAACTATTTCACGTCAGCGAGCGCAAGTCCACATTCGGGACCGAACTCCGCGCTGGACTGACAACATTCCTGGCGATGGCCTACATCATCGCCGTCAACCCCGCGGTGCTCTCGGGCGCTGGCATCGATGCGGGAGCGCTCGCCTGCGCCACCTGCCTGGGCGCCGGCATCATGACCATCTGCATGGGCATCTTCGCCAACCGCCCGCTCGCCTGCGCGTCGGGCTTAGGCGTCAACGCGATGATCGCCGGAATCACCACCACCGTCTGCGGCGGTGACTGGCACGTGGCCATGAGCGTCATCTTCCTTGAGGGCGTCGTCATCTTGCTGCTCGTGCTTTGTGGCCTGCGCGAGGCCATCATGGACGCCATCCCGGTTGTCCTGCGTCACGCCATCTCGGTGGGTCTGGGCCTGTTCATCGCCATGATTGGCCTGTGCGATGCCGGCATTATCACCGCTGGCGCCGGTACACTCGTCGGTCTGGGCGACATCACCTCCCCCACCTTCATCGTCGGCATCATCTCCATCCTGGTGACAGTCGCCCTCGCCTGCCGCAACGTCCCCGGCTCGCTGCTCCTCGGCATCGTCGTCGCCGTCATCGCCGGTATCCCCCTAGGTGTGACCCAGGCTCCGACCGGTATCATCGCCCCGCTCGACTTCTCGAGCATCGGTGGCCCCATCGCCGACGCCGGCGGCGTGCCTGCCATCGTCAAGGTCCTTACCGACCCCGCGCTCCTCGTCATCTCGTTCTCGCTGCTCATGAGTGACTTCTTCGACACCATGGGCACCGCGATGGCCGTGGCCAAGCAGGGCGAGTTCCTCACCGACGACGGCAACGTCGAGAATATCAAGGAGATTCTGATCGTCGACTCCGCCGCCGCTGCTGTGGGCGGTTTCATGGGCGTCTCCTCCATCACCACCTTCGTCGAGTCCACCTCTGGCGCTGCCGACGGTGGCCGCACGGGCCTCACCTCCGTCACCACCGGCGTGCTGTTCATTCTCGCCGCGTTCTTCTCCCCCATCGTCACCATCGTTTCCAGCGCCGCCACCTGCGGTGCTCTGGTCTACGTCGGTTACCTCATGATGAGCGAAGCCTCCGAGATCGACTGGTCCGACGTGTCGCAGGGTTTCCCGGCGTTCATGATCGTCGCCGGCGTGCCCTTCACCTACTCCATCTCTGCCGGCATTGGCCTGGGCTTTATCGCCTACGTGATCGTCGCGCTCTTTAAGGGCGAGGCCTCCAAGATCAAGCCGCTCATGTGGATCGCAGCCCTTGCCTTCCTCGTCTACTTCTTCGTGGCGTAACGGCATAGTCTGCTAAAACAAAACAACAAGGCGCGGAGTCGCATCGAGCGGCTCCGCGCCTTTCTTTTAGCGTCTGCCCCCGTGCCAGCGTGCGACAATTGAGGCTGTCAATATCACAACACCGAGAGAAGCCTGCCTTGGAAGCGCATCATAAGCAGATAACCGTTTATTCAGAGTGTGCGGAAGGCGCGCCCGTCATCTACCTCCCCGTTGTCATGGGCGACGGTAGTGAAGTCTACGAGCGCTGCCGAGAGCTCGACTGCCCGCCGTTCACCCTTGTCGCCATTGGAGGGCTCGATTGGAATCGCGAGCTGAGCCCCTGGGAATGTGAGGGAACTATACGAGATGCCGAGCCCTTTGGTGGACAGGCTGCTGGTTTTCTTGACGAGTTGTTGAAGCAGATAATCCCCCAGGCCGAATCATCGCTCCCGCAACCGCCTGCCTGGCGCGGCGTTGCCGGCTACTCGTTGGCGGGTCTTTTTGCACTGTGGGCACTTTGGCAAACAGATGTCTTTGAGCGCGCGGCGAGTGCATCGGGGTCGCTGTGGTTCCCCGGCTTTATCGACTACGCGCGCGAGCGCACGATGACAGCTACGCCCGACGCCGCCTATCTGTCGCTCGGTAAAAAGGAAACCAAGACGCCCAACCGCATGATGCGGCACGTGCTCGACGATACGCGCGCGATGGAAAAGCTGTTTATCGAGCGCGACATCCCAACAACGCTGGAGCTCAACCCCGGCAATCATTTTGCCCAAACTGACCTGCGCATGGCGCGCGGCATCCACTGGATACTGACGCATTAAAAATGGCGTCCACGCGTACATACGCATGGACGCCATTTTTAATTTGGCTGAACGCAGCTACTATTCAGTAGTCTCCTCAAGCTCGGAAGTATCGAACTCAAAGTCATTACCGGGCAGGATGGCGTTGAGCACAATGCCCACCAGAGAGCCCACGGCAAGGCCCGAAAGCGAAATCGTCACGCCGCCCAGCTCCAGCACGATGGCACCGGCGGTACTGTAGGCAATGCCGAGCGAAAGCACGAGCACCAAAGCCGCAACCAGTACATTGCGGTTGTTCTGGAAATCAACCTGGTTTTCGATAAGGTTGCGAACGCCCACGGCGCTGATCATGCCGTAGAGCACGAGCGACACGCCGCCGATTACACACGCCGGCATAGCAGCGATCACAGCAGCAAACTTGGGGCAGAACGAAAGCACGATGGCGCAGCAGGCGGCAATGCGAATCACGCGCGGGTCGAACACGCGCGTCAGGGCAAGCACGCCGGTGTTCTCGCCATACGTCGTATTGGCGGGGGCGCCAAAAAGCGATGCCAAGATGGTCGCCAGGCCATCGCCGAGCAAGGTACGGTGCAGACCGGGATCGGCAATGTAATTGCGTTCGCAGGTAGAGCCAATGGCGGAGATATCGCCGATATGCTCGATCATAGTTGCAAAGGCCAGCGGCATGATGGTGATGATGGCCGTCGTGGCAAGACCGCTATCGAACTGCGGTCCAAAGAGCGCAAACACGGTGTTGTCCCACACGACGGGCAAGCCAACCCAGGGGGCAGCTGCGACGCCAGAGAAGTCGACTTCACCCAGCGCAGTCGCAACGGCATAGCTCACCGCAACGCCCAGCAGGATCGGCACGATCTTGACCATGCCGCGGCCCCAGATGTTGCAGATGATGATCACGGCCACAGCGATAACGGCGACAAGCCAGTTGGTCTGACAGTTGGCAATGGCAGAGCTCGCTAGGATCAGGCCGATGGAAATGACGATGGGGCCGGTCACCACCGGCGGAAAGAAGCGCATGACACGTTTGGCGCCAAATGCGCGGAACAGCGCCGCCAGCACCGGATAGAGCAGGCCGGCGCAGGCAACGCCCAGGCAAGCGTAGGGCAAAAGCTCGGCCTCGCCGTTGGGTGCAATGGCGGCATAACCCGCGATAAAGGCAAACGACGAGCCCAGAAACGCGGGCACCTTACCACGCGATAGAAAATGAAACAGCAGCGTGCCGATGCCGGCGAACAGAAGCGTCGCCGAAACGGAAAGGCCGGTGAGCACGGGCACGAGCACCGTGGCTCCGAACATCGCAAACATGTGTTGCAAACCCAACACGAACATGCGCGGGCGGCCGAGCGATGATGCATCGTAGATGGCATCGGTGACGGCGGGCGTCGAGGATTGGGACATGGATGTCCTTTCGAATGGAAGGGCGCTCGGGCATAGCGGATAACCTGCCCGAACGATACGATCCGAACCATTGTACGCGATACGCAATGCCTCGCACGCGCCGCCACCTGCAAACGCTAGCGTTACTTCCAAACGCGCTCGGCAATGCGCTTGACCAGCGCGATCTTCGCCCATTGCTCGTCCTCGGTCAGCTTGTTGCCAATCTCGCAGCTGGCAAAGCCGCACTGGGGCGACAGGTACAGATTCTCGAGCGGCACGTACTTAGCGGCTTCGCGGATGCGCTCGACGATAACATCCTCGTTCTCGAGCTCTGCCGCCTTGGTGGTTACCAAGCCCAGCACGACCTTCTTGCCGGGAGCGACGTACTTGAGCGGCTCAAAGCCGCCGGCGCGCGGCGTGTCGAACTCCAGATAGAACGCATCGACATTCTCATGTGCGAACAGGTACGGCGCGATGGGATCGTAGCCACCCGCAAAGGCATAGGTGGAGTGGTAGTTGCCGCGGCACACGTGCGTGTTGATGACCAGATCGTCGGGCTTGCCCTCGATGGCGGCGTTGTTGAGCGCCACGCCCAGCTCGCTCACCCTTTGCAGGTCAACCGGGCTCATGCCGGTTTTGGCGACAAAATCAGTATCGCAGTAGATGCCCCAGGTGCAGTCATCAAACTGGATGTTGCGGCAGCCTGCTGCGTACAGGTCGGCGATCACCGTGCGATAAGCGGCTGCAATGGCGTCGGCAAGTTCCTCATCGGTCTTGTAGACGGCGCGCAGACTCTCCTGCTGTCCATCGCAGCGGTCGAGCGTAACCTCCGAGAACGTCTGGATCGGCGCCGGGATGGTTTGACGCGCGACCTGGCCCTCCCCCTCAAGCGCCTTGACAAACTTAAAATGCTCGACGAATGGGTGGTTCTCGCCGCTAATGGGACCGGTAACCACGGCGGTGTCGGCCGTCGTCTCCTCGTCATGGAACATATAACCCGTGCGTGAGGTGCGGCGCTCAATGCCGTTAAGGCCCCACATAAAATCGAGGTGCCAGTAGCTGCGGCGGAACTCGCCATCGGTGATCACCTGCAGGCCGGCGGCCTTCTGCTTGGCCACCAAATCGCGAATGGCATCGTCCTCGACGGCCTTAAGGCCGGAAGCGTCGAGTTTACCCGCGACATAGGCGGCACGGGCGTCCTTTACAGCCTGCGGACGAAGAAAGCTGCCGACGATATCGGCGCGAAACGGCGCGTTCGGTTGAATCGAAGTGCTCATAGATATCTCCCTTTGCATTGGTTGCTTTACTGGGACAGAGTATGAGCGCTCATATGGCCATCGTAAAATATACGTTTATAACAGTTTGATATAGATGCTTCCTATATCAGTCTGGACTGTCATAAAGAGACTTGAACCGTGCGGAGCACAGCAGCCTAGATATGCTGACGAATCGCGTCGATATAGGCCCGACCGTAGCGCGTGAGCGTCGTGTTCTTGCGCGTAATAATGCCGATCTCCATGTACTCGTCCACGTCGAGCGGAATCGAGATAATGCCGGGGCCGTTGAGCTCGTGGCTGATCACGCCCGAGCATACCGTGTAGCCGTTGAGGCCCATGGCCAAATTGAACAGCGTCGCACGGTCACGCACGCGGATATTCTTGCGACGCTCAAAGGTCGAGGTCAGCTCCTCGGAATAATAAAACGAGTTATAGCTGCCCTGTTCGTAGGACAGGAACGGGTAGTCTTCCAGATCCTCGAGCGTCACGCTGGAGCGGCCCGCCAGCGGATGGTCGGCGCAGACGAAGACATGCGGCGTGGCGCAGAAGAGCCCTTCGAACACGAGCTCGTTGGCCACCAGCATGCGCTCGATGACCTCGCGATTGTGCTCCGACAGATACAGGATGCCCAGCTCGCTTTTCATATGCGCGACATCCTCGATAATCTCGTGGGTCTGCTCCTCGCGCAGGGTAAAGTCGTAGCGCGCGGCATCGAACTCGCGGATCACATCGACAAACGCATTAACGGCAAAGGAATAATGCTGGCAGCTCACACTAAAGTGCGGCACCTGCTCGGACGTACCTTTGTACTTGCCCTCGAGCAGGTCGGCCTGGTCGAGCACCTGGCGCGCGTACCCCAAGAAGGTCTCGCCTTCCTCGGACACAATGACACCCTTGTTGGTGCGCTCAAAGATATGCACACCCATCTCGTTTTCGAGATCGCGGATCGACGCGGTAATCGAAGGCTGCGACACAAAGAGCCGGCGCGAGGCCTCGGTGATGCTGCCGCATTCGGCAACTTTGACGACATATCTGAGTTGCTGGAGCTTCATGGCTTTCTCCCTAGACGTTCGTGACGTCAAAACCCGCCGTGTCCATTTGGCTCATAAACGACGGCATCTCCCCCGTCGCGGCGCAGGCGGCAATCTGATGCAGAGCCCCGGCAACCGCATCATCTGCCGCAGCGCCAATATGCCAGCGTGCGGCAGCCGTGACGGCCTCGTTGGCATTGGCGACTGCAACGGAGTTAGGAACGGCATCGATCATGGGCAAATCGTTATCGGAATCGCCAAATACGGCCACCTCGTCGGGCGTCAGGCCCAAAGCGCGCGCCAGCTCCAGCGCAGCGCAGCCCTTGTCCCAGCCGGTCGGAAGAACGTCGAACAGGCGCACGCGGTTGTTGGGAAACACGAGTGAGAGCTCCGGCACCTCAGCGGCAACACGCTCGCGCAGCTCGGCGAGCTCCTCGCGCGAACGGGCACTCCAGATATTCGCCTTGTATACCGGGGCATCGTCAACGACAGGACGACAGGGAGCCTCTTCGCCCTTGAGCCACGCGTTGCCGCCTGACTTCATGGCGCGACGCACACGCTCGGGATCGCTTGTCACGCAATAGGCATCGTTATTCCAAAAGTCATCACCCAGACGGTAGACCTTCAAATACGTATCGTCGGTCTCCTGTTCAAAATAATCGGCTAAGCGCATAAGGACATCGTTATCGATTGCGCGCGAAGCGACTACTTCGCCATCGACAAACATCACCTGGCCGTTGCAAAACGCACCGGTCGAGAAGCACTCGGAGCGATTGCGGAACATCCAGCCCATCGCGGACGGCTGACGACCCGAAACCGGCCCAAAGTGCAAACCCGCCGCCTGCATGGCATGAATACCCTCAATGGCGTAGTCGCTGGCGCCGTCATGCCCGGCTGGAATCAGTGTATCGTCCATATCGGTCAGCACAAGTTTGATCATAAGGTCCCCTCGGTCATTCTTAATCCCATCTATTGTACCGACCTGCCAAAAAGGGACAGGTTTATTTCGGCAGGTTTCATCTGGGAAAACGCAAAGTCCCAGTTGTTACCTGCCAAAATAAACCTGTCCCTTTTTGGCAGGTGCGCTAGTATAGGGAACAACAGATTCGATGCGGGAGTGCCGGCGGTGCAAACCACAAGGCTGAGAGGGCAATGGGCCCAATCCTTTGAACCTGTCAGTTAATGCTGGCGTAGGGAGCATGCCGCCTTTACAGGGGCGCTGTCTATGCACAGCGCCCCTTTTCTATGCCAAGGAGGCATGTGCAGTGATTGATTCGGAACAGCTTAAGCAACATATGGTCAAGGCCGTGGAGGAGATTCGCGCTACCAATCCGATGGCCGGTTCCATCACCAACACGGTGACGATCGACTTTGTCGCCAACGCGCAGCTCGCCGTGGGCGGATCGGCCGCCATGGTCTATCTGCCCGACGAGGGCGAGGCACTCGTTGCCGGCGGCGGCGCCATCTATCTCAACATGGGCACGCTCTTCCCCATTTACGAGCAAACGATTCCCCGCGCGGCCAAGGCGGCACACGACGCCGGTAAGCCCTGGGTGCTCGATCCGGTGGGCCTGGGTATCGGTAGCCTGCGCACCCAGCTGGTCAACGAGCTCAAGCAGTACAAGCCCGCCATCGTGCGCGGCAACGCCTCCGAGATTATCGCGCTCGCCGGCCTGTGGGGTCTTGAGGGCGAGGCGGCCGATCTGAGCCGCGTGCGCGGTGTCGATACCACCGACACGGTCGACGCCGCCCGTGGTGCCGCCGTGGCGCTCGCTCGCCACACCGGTGGCGCCGTTGTGGTCTCGGGCGAAGTCGACCTGATCACCGACGGCACGACGGTGGCCAAGTCTCACGGCGGCAGCCCGCTCATGTCCAAGATCACCGGCTGCGGCTGCTCGCAGGGCGGCGTGCTGGCCGTGTACGCCTGCGCCGCCGACCCGTTTACGGCAGCCGTCTGCGGCACCGCCGTCTACAACGTGGCCGGCACGCGTGCCGCCGCTGTCGCCGACGCCCCGGCAAGCTTTAAGGTCGCCTTTATCGACGAGCTCTACCGCGCAACCGCCCAAGACATCGCCGATAACCGACTCGAGCTCGAGGAGGCATAGGCCATGTCCGAGCCCGCAACCAATGCCGGCATGAACACGCTCGTCGCCGTGGCCATCGCCCCGTGCGGCACCGGCGATGAGCTATCCGCCGAGGTCGCCGAGGTCGTGCGTGTCATTCGCGAGAGCGGCCTGCCCAACCGCACCACCTCCATGTTCACCGAGATCGAGGGCGACTGGGACGAGGTCATGCAGGTCGTGCGCGACGCAACCTTTGTGTTGGCGAGCAAGGGCATCCGCACCGAAGTCGTGCTCAAAGCCGATATTCGACCCGGATTTACCGACACCATGACCGGCAAGCTCGAACGCATGGAAGCGCAGATCAAAAAGCAGGAGGAAGCACGATGAGCATCCGCGACAACCTTGATATCTCGGCCTATCTGGTACTCGGCCCCGAAAACACGCTCGGGCGTCCCGTGGGCGATGTGGTGGCCCAGGCGCTCGACGCCGGCTTTACCTGCATCCAGGTGCGCTCCAAGGTGGCAAGCGCCCGCGAGATCATTGCGCTGACGGGCGACGCCGCGCAGGCAATCGCACAGGCCGGCAAAACCGGTCAGGTTGCCCTGCTGATCGACGACCGCCTGGACTGCGTACTCGCCGCGCGCGAGCAGGGTATTGCTGTCGACGGCGTGCACGTGGGCCAGAGCGACATTCCCGTCGAGGTCTGTCGCAAGCTGCTGGGGCCCAACGCCATCGTGGGCCTTTCCGCCCGTTGCGAGGAGATGCTCGAGTACGTCAAGACCGCCGACATGAGCCTAGTCGACTACCTGGGCATCGGCCCACTCCACGAGACCGAGACCAAGCGCGACTGCGGACGCGCGGCCGACGGCTCTATCATCACCAAGAGCTTTGAGGACCTGGCCGCCCTCCACGCGGCAAGCCCCGTGCCCATCGTGGTGGGCGGCGGCGTCAAGACGGCCGACCTGCCACAGCTCAAGGCCACCGGCGTCGACGGCTTTTTCGTGGTGAGCGCCGTCTGCAGCGCCGATGACCCCTACGCCGCGGCCAAGGAGCTCGTCGACACCTGGCAGCAGGCGTAAGTCTAGGCCGAGCAGCTGATTCGCAGCCTCATATCTTCAGCAATGGAAAGCGCATCCCAGTTTGAGCCTCCATTCCGGGATGCGCTTTCCGCATGCGACCCTTACCCCGCCAGATACGCTTTCAACGCCGGCAAAGTCGCCTCCGCATCTCGACGACCGATCTGATAGATGCGCTCGAGCTCATCCGGTTCGCGGCACAGCGACGGCACCTTCACCGATTCGCTCGGCCGCACCATAAAGACCTCGCCGGCAGCCTCGCGACGCGCCAGGTCATCGAGCGTGGCATTGTAGACCTCATGCCGATGCTCAAGCGCCGCGACAAACTCCGGGTAGTGACGGAACACGCGCCGCAGCATGGGCATAACGCTGTTGGGCTGCTTTACAAAGCCCGCCGGTTGCGTCAGCACCACCACGTTGCGGTCGTAGCCCTGCGCAAACAGCCATGCACTGGGAATAGAATCAGCCACGCCACCATCCAGATATTTGTGTCCCTCAATGACAACAGGACGCGTCGCCACGGGAATAGCCGACGACGCCCGGATCCACTCGATATCGCGCTCATCGCCATAGGGCAGGTCGTGGTAGACAGCCTTGCCCGTCTCGATATCGGTACACAC
>URYU01000067.1 GCA_900552155.1 uncultured Collinsella sp. | reverse complement strand
AAAGATCGTGGCGTTGTCGATGGTGTGGATGCAAGCGACCTTACCGTCCTTGAGCGCGGGGCGAATGTCTGCGGCGCTGCGTACGTTGACCATGCGGTCGTGGTTGAGCATTGCCTGGCCGCTCATATGCGCCATGATTTGCGCCTGGAAGCGCGCGGCGTGGGCGGTGGGAATCTCGTCGGGGACAAACGTGGCGAAGCACTGTGCCCACGGCGTGTTGCCGATCTTTGCGAGCGAGATGGCGCAGGCGTTGCCCTCGATGAGGTCGAAATCTTGCGGATGCGTTTCGTCGCCGGGGAAATAACCGTCGGTGCCGGCGGTAAAGCGCAGGTCGAGATCTAGCGTGGCCCAGCCGTCGCGGTCGGGTGGGTCTTATTGTAGGTGAATTTCGTGATATGCCTTGGTTCCTCCGGATGCAGCGTTTCTTTGCAAACTGTCATTGAATTGTATGACAAGGGTATAGTTAGCGCCATATGTTCATGGCGGCCCGCGTTGTGCGCCGCCCTTATTACGGAGGTTACCATGTCCAACCAGGGCAAGAAGGTCAAGACCCATTATCGCGGCACGCTCGACGACGGCACGCAGTTCGATAGCTCCTACGATCGCGGCGAGCCGCTGGAGTTCACCTGCGGCGCCGGTCAGATGATCAAGGGCTTCGACGCCGCTGTTGTCGACATGCAGGTGGGCGAGAAGAAGACCGTGCACATTCCTGCTGCCGATGCCTACGGCGAGCACAATCCCGAGATGGTCCTGACCTTCCCGGCCGAACAGGTTCCCAACATCGAGCAGATCGAGAAGGGCATGAAGCTTTTCCTGTCCACGCCGAGCGGCATGCCCGTCCCCGCCGTCGTCATTGACGTGACGCCCGAGGCTGTGACGCTCGACGCCAACCACGAGCTGGCCGGCAAGGACCTCAACTTTGATATCGAGCTCGTCGAGGTCGAGGGTTAGAGTATGCCTGAACGCTTGGTTTCGACGACATGCTTGGGAAATCTCAACGATCCGTCCTATGAACTCCTGCTTCGCCGGAAGTTGGGCGGCGTCTTTGAAGTTGACGAGCTATTGCTCGATTGGGACCAGGCCGATGCCCGCACATTTGCGGGCGTAACGGAGCTGGGGCGCACGATCGGTGTTCGGTTGGATACTGCCGACGGCGGTCGTCTTGCCGATGGCGACGTGCTCGCCATTGACCGTTCGGGCGTGGTGCCCGTGGCGGTTGTCGTGCGCCTGCGCAGCGCCGAGGTTTATTTGGTCGAAGTCGACCGCATGGATCCGATTGCACTCGCGCATGCGTGCTGGGAGATTGGCAACATGCATGCGCCGCTCTTCCGAGGCGACTCGGACGAGCATACCGTGCGCATGTATACGCCGGTGCAGCCTGTTTTGGGCCGCATACTCCGGGGTGTCGAGGGTGTTCGGCTCTCGGTGGTTACCCGTGAACTCGATACGGACCGGCGCTTTGCGTCGAGTGCGGCGGAGGTCGTCGTGAGCATGGCTCCCGACTTTACCATCGTAAAAAAGACGCGCGGCTAAGCGCGCGTATGCGCAAGACGGGCTTTGAGGGGCGACCAATCAAGGTCCGTCTTGCTGTTGATAGGAGGCTTTGGGGGGAAGCGTATGGGTCTTGAGGGAATCACGCTGATCGCCTGCGATTTGGATGGCACGTTGCTGCATCCGGGGGAGCGCGAGCCGCGTTCCGAGGCCTTTGAGCTTATCGATGAGCTGCATCGTCGCGGTATCGTGTTTATGCCGGCGAGCGGCCGGCAATATGCGAGCTTGCGCTACCTGTTTGCCCCGGTGGCCGATGAGCTCGCCTATGTATGCGAAAACGGAGCCCTGGTGATGAGCGAGGGGCGTGCCGTTGTCAAGCGTTCCATGGAGCGTAGCCTTGCTATGGGTATCGCGAATGCCGTGGTTGCGTATCCCCATGCCGACGTGTCCGTTTCGTGGGAGTGGCACATCTACTCCATGAGCGGCTACGATGCGTTCGTCGACCTTTAGAGCTATGAGGTCCACTGCGATGTGGCGGTGGTCGATCGTCCCGAGGACATCGACGAGGACGTCATTAAGATTGCCTTCCAGACGCCCGAGGTGGAGCAGCCGGCGGCCCTGGAGTATTTCGAGCGCCTCTTTAGCGACCGTGTCGATGTGATGACGTCGGGAACCGAATGGACGGACTTTATCGGTTTCGGTTCGGGCAAGGGCTCCGCGCTTGCCGATTACGGACGTGCCCTGGGGATTTCGCCCGATGAGATGATGGCGTTTGGCGACAATGAGAACGATCGCGACATGCTCAACGCCGTGGGCCATCCCTATCTGATGGAGAGCTGCAACCCCACCATGCGCGGCATCAACGACCGCGTCCGCTACGTGCGCACGGTCGAAGAAGAGCTACGTCGTCTGCTCGCCGAGTAGATATCTGGGACGTGTCTAGAAATCTACTTTTTGCTGCAAAGTGCGGAAAGGTGGATTTTAAGGCATGTCCCAAACATCTACCGGCAGTCGGGGCAGAGACCCTCGAAGATGGTGTAGTGCGACGTGACGTGCCAGCCGATTTGCTCGGACGCCTTGGCGTCGAGCTGGGCATCGAAGGGGAGCGGTACGTCGATGAAGCGGCTGCACGAGGTGCAGATGATATGCGCATGCGGCTCGATGGTGCGATCGAAGCGGCTGCCGCCCGGCGTCTTGATGGAGAGGATCTCGCCGGCGTCGGCCAAGAGATTGAGATTGCGGTAGACCGTACCGCGGCTGATTTTGTCATCCTGCGTCCGCACGACGTTGTAGATTTCGTCGGCGGTGGGATGGTTATAGCTTTGGCGCACGGCGTCAAGAACCAGCTTTCGCTGCCTGGTATTCCTTCTTTGCACCGCCATGCGCCTCGCCTCTTTTCTATTAACGGTCGTAGGTAAATGATACCGTATTTAGCACACAATACTAATAATGAGGACTGAAACCGTCTTCATTGGCAAGTGGGGTTCGGACTTTGGCGTCTACGAGGCGAAAACGCGTTCCCATGCGCTCGTAGGAGGCATGAAGCGCCTCGAGATGAGATAGGATGCTTGCCGGAGCTCCCTGTATCTCCATCTCGACTGAGCCGTCTTCCATGTTACGCACCCAGCCGGTGAGTGCGCGTGCCTGCGCGAGGTTGGTGTTGGTGAAGCGGAAACCGACGCCCTGGACCTGTCCCTCCCACCGCAGGAAATAGCGCTGCGGGGCGTCTTGAGTGGCCTCGTCGCTTGCGAGCACGGTGAGCCTACGGCGCAGCTCAAGCTCGACGCCAGAGGGCTTTTGGGGTTCGCGGCTGCCGCCGGTGACGCCCGAGTAAAGCTTGTCGAAAAAACCCATCGCTATGCCTGCTTGTTAGAGTCAGCGGGGAAGGCGATACCCGCCTGCTGGCGCACGGCATCCATGATGCGCAGTGAGACGAGCGTGACATCGCGGTAGTGGCCAAGCTCGTGGCGTCCCGCCGGGGTCTCCCAAATCTCTTCCTTAACGTTATCGATGCCGCCGATGGCGGTGATAAAGTCTGTGAGTTCGTATTCCATAGTGTTGCTCGATTTGGGCAGGTCGAGCACGCGGCCGTTGTCGCCCTGTTCGCGCGGTGCCTCGGTCGCTGAGCCGCGTACGACGTCGCCGCGATAGTCGATGCGGACGTTGCGGGGCGTGGACAGATGGTCAATCTGGATAGTGCCACGCTCGCCTTCGATCTGCGAGGGCAGCAGGTCATTCGTAATTTTGGAGTGCGCGAGCTCGACGGAGATACGGCCACCGCCGTAGCTGGCGAGAATGGAGCCGCAGCCGTCGATGGAGCCGTGCGTAAGCTGTCGCGTGGTGGGGTCGAGCAGAGTAGTCATGCTCGTAAGGCCGGAGGGCATGCCGAAAATCTCGACCATGGGCTCGACGGTGTAGACGCCAATGTCCATGAGGGAACCCGATGCCATATTGCAGTCGAAGATATTGGTGGCATGTCCCGCGAGAATCTCGTTGTAGCGCGAGGAATACTTGCCAAAGCGCAATGAGGCGCGGCGGATGGGGGCGATCTCGCCCAGGGCGTCCTCGATGGCGTGGAAGGCGGGATCGTGGAGGGGACGCATGGCCTCGAGGGCCACGACACCTGCTGCCTCGGCAGCGCGGAAGACTTCCAGCGCCTGCGCTTCGGTGGCGCAGAAGGGCTTTTCGACGATAACGTGTTTGCCGCCGGCGATGCAGGCAAGGGCCTGCTCGTAGTGAAGTGCGTTAGGGCTGCCGATATAGACGGCGTCGACGTCGGCGGCTGCCGCGAGCTCATCGAGTGAAGTAAAGTTTCGCTCGCCACCGCGCTCGGCGGTAAAGGCAGCACCGCGATTGGCATCGCGTGAAAGCGTGCCCACAAACGCGGCTTGGTCGTTGGCGTTGACGACTTGGATAAAGTCGTCGGTGATCATGGATGTGCCGATGGTCGCTATACGCAGCATGTATCCCCCTTGCGTTGTTTGGTCTACAGGATGAGTGTAGCGCGTGGGGATATAAAGCTGCGCGAAAACGCTATTACAGGTCGCTCTCGTTAAAGCCGGTGTCGATATCGAGGTTACTGCCGTCGGCCGCCGTGGTGGCGAGCTCATCGCAGCGCTCGTTGAGCTCGTGACCGGCGTGACCCTTAACCCAGATGAACTCAACCTTGTGCTTGCTTTTGGCAGTGAGTAGGCGCTCCCACAGGTCGCGGTTCTTGACGGGCTGCTTGTTGGCGGTTTTCCATCCGCGCTTTTTCCAGCCGTCGATCCAGTGCTTGTTAAAAGCGTTGACGACGTACTGCGAATCGGAATGGACCTCGACCTCGCAGGGGCGGTTAAGTGCCTCGAGCGCCACGATGACCGCCATGAGCTCCATGCGGTTGTTGGTGGTCTTGGCATAGCCGCGCGAAAGCTCGGAGGTGAAGGGCTTGCCGGCGGGGTTGGTGTATTTGAGCACGGCGCCGTAGCCGCCGCGTCCCGGATTTGATCGGGCCGAGCCGTCGGTATAGATGATGACCTTCACGGGCTTCCTTTCGTTGGGCATGTTTCGTGTGAGTGACCATTGTAGCGCCATGCCCGCCGGGGGCTAGCAATCTACGATTTCTACCCCGTCTTCCGACAGTTAGTTGGCATGGATGATGCGGTTGAGCTCGTCGAGGTATTGCTGCAAGAGGGGAGAGGGCTAGCGCTCGTCGTGCATGATATAGCCTACGTGCATCGTTGGGGCGTCTGCTAACGGGATCGATGCCATACCCCATTGCATTTCATTGGAGAGGACACCGGGCGACAGGGTGTAGCCGTTCGACGTGATAAGTAAGTTAGTAAGTGTTCCGCGGTCCGAGATTCGTATGTTGCGGTCGCAAGGGATATAGCTAAAAGGTTCCTCGGCGTAATAGAAGGAGTTTGAGGTTCCCTGCTCAAAGCTGTAGCGCGTATATGGTGTGAGGTCGGCAAGGGACAGCTGCGGGCGGCGGGCAAGCGGGTGGCGCTCGCTAACGAAGCCGTGGACCGTCGCGTCGAATAGGGGATGGAAGCTCGCGCGCGCATCGGCAAAAGCCTTCTGCAGAACGCGGGCGTTAAAGTCGTCCAGATAGAGGATGCCGATGTCGCTGCGAAATGCGCGGACGTCATCGATGATCTGCGATGTGGTGGTCTCGCGCATGATGAACTCGAACTTGCTGTCGCGGCAGCGCTCGACTACGTTGACAAAGGCCTCGACCGAAAAGGCGTAGTGCTGGGCGGAAATGGCGAGGCGGGCTTGCGGGGTACCGCCGTCCTCGTAGCGGGCCTCGAGCATGTCGGCCTGCTCTACGACCTGGCGTGCATAACCCAAAAGCTCGGTGCCGTCGTTGGTGAGTGCAACACCGCGGCTAGAGCGCGTAAAGATTTCGATATGAAGTTCCTGTTCCAGGCTTTTGACGGCGTTTGAGATGTTGGACTGAGCGGTATAGAGGCGCTGAGCTGCGGCGTTGATTGAGCCGGACTCTGCCACGGCAATCAGAAAACGAAGCTGCTGAAGGGTCATCGACGCCATCCTCTCGATTGCTATCTATAAAACAGATAACAGGTTAGCGCTTTTAAGTGATTGACCGAGGGAAACAATGCCCGTACTATTCAAAACACACAAAGGCGGTAGGTAATTAAGCCAACCACGGAACCGGGATGCGAAAGGAGGCCCGCATATGAATTGCTTACCAAGGCGAATGCCGGGCTCCTGTTTGCGCCCGTCGGCGTGATCAGGAGACAGCGACTTACTTCTCTCTTTTTATTTACTATCGTTCGATCAAGGAGATCATCATGAGCCAGTTCATCAACAACCCCGAGCACACCTTTGGTTTCGATACCCTGCAGCTTCACGTTGGCCAGGAGAGCGCCGATCCCGCATCCGACTCCCGCGCCGTGCCTATCTACCAGACCACGAGCTATGTGTTCCGCAATTCCCAGCACGCCGCCGACCGCTTTGGTCTTGCCGACGCCGGCAACATCTACGGCCGTCTGACCAACTCCACCCAGGGCGTCTTCGAGGACCGTATCGCCGCACTCGAGGGTGGCGTGGCGGGTCTTGCCGTCGCCTCCGGTGCCGCTGCCATCACCTATACCCTGCAGGCTCTCGCCCAGGCCGGTGACCACGTGGTCGCCCAGAAGACCATCTACGGCGGTTCCTACAACCTGCTGGAGCATACGCTCTCCCAGTTTGGCGTCGAGACCACGTTTGTCGATGCCCATAACCTGGAAGAGGTTGAGGGTGCCATCAGGGACAACACCACGGTCATCTATCTCGAGACGCTCGGCAACCCCAACTCCGACATCCCCAACATCGACGCCATCTCCGAGATCGCCAAGAAGCACGGTCTGCCGGTTGTCGTCGACAACACCTTCGGCACCCCGTATCTGTTCCGTCCGCTGGAGCATGGTGCCAACATCGTCGTCCACTCCGCAACCAAGTTCATCGGCGGCCACGGTACCTCGCTGGGCGGTGTGATCGTCGACGGCGGTAACTTCGATTGGAAGGCGAGCGGAAAGTACGCCCAGATCGCTGAGCCCAACCCCTCCTACCACGGTGTTTCGTTTGCCGAGGCTGCCGGTCCTGCCGCCTTCGCGACCTATGTCCGCGCTATCCTGCTGCGTGACGAGGGCGCCTGCATCAGCCCGTTCAACGCCTGGGTCTTGCTCCAGGGCACCGAGACCCTGTCGCTGCGCGTTGACCGTCATGTCGAGAACACCAAGAAGGTCGTTGAGTTCCTGGCTGGTGACAGCCACGTCGCCAAAGTGAACCACCCGAGCCTGCCTGAGCACCCCGACCATGAGCTTTACAAGCAGTATTTCCCCAACGGCGGTGCCTCGATCTTTACCTTTGAGATTAAGGGTGGCCAGGAGGCAGCTTGGAAGTTCATCGATCATCTGCAGGTGTTCTCGCTGCTCGCCAACGTGGCCGACGTCAAGTCGCTCGTCGTGCACCCGGCTACCACCACGCACTCCCAGCTCTCTGCCGAGGAGCTCGCTGAGCAGAACATCACGCCCTCCACGATTCGTCTTTCCATCGGTACCGAGAACGCCGAGGACATCATTTGGGATCTGAAGCAGGCCTTCGCCGCGCTGGACGAGTAAGGCGACTTGTGCAAGGACCCCTTGCGACTCGATAGGTATAACTGCATAAAATGCCTGCTCAAGGCGCCTGTGCGAACAATGGTTGCACAGGCGCCTTTTTTGCATAGGAAGGGCGCTGTTACAGGGTTTTTGGCATGCTTTATGCAATCGAGATGTGGAAAACTCCTGTTGAGAGGATGTGAGTTTTACGCAATTGACGTGCGCCTTTTGAGTAAAACCGCAGGTCACGATTTGCTCGGAGTACTATGCAGCGCGATCGAATCACACGCAGCTCAAACGCAGCAAAAAACGCACTACGGAGGTTTCCAGCTACATGAGGATCGATTCACGAAAACCGAAAGCCGCCGCCCTTTCCGCCGCTCTGACCGTGGCACTTTTGGCGGGCGCCGGCGCAACTGATGCCCACGCGGCAACACTATCCGATACGGTTGGATCTACGCCGTCCGAGGCGACGCTGGTGCAGCCCGTCGACTACCGCGGCGACGGTTATGGCTCTATGCAGGAGTGGAACGCCTCGATGGGGGCAAAGCGCGATTCCCTGGAGATGCGCGCTCAGATCATTATGAATTTGTATGGCGACTATGCTACCGATGACGAGCGCGCTGTGTTGCAGGGCTGCATCGACGGTGCGGGTAGTCTGTTGACGATGGGGGAGGTCGACGCCAAGTCGACCGAGCTCGACGAGCTTCGTTTCGCGCTCGAGGATGCCAAGCGCGAGGCACTCGAGGCTGCCGCAGCCGAAGCCGAGGCCGCCGAGGCCGTTCAGGCTTCGTATTACAACGCCGGCCCCGGCTCGTCTTACACGTCTGCTGCGTATTACGCGAACGGCTCGGGCCTGACGCGCTCGAGCGGCGTCAATAACTATAACGGCCGACGCGAGACTTATTACAGCAGCAACGTGTTGTATCACCACCGCACGGGCGAATGGACACAGGATTCCGAGGGCTTTTGGCGCGATTCCGATGGTTACTACGTCGTGGCCGCGGGTGATAAGGCTCAGGGCTCCACGTTTACCGGTTCCAAGGGCGAGTGCAAGGTCTATGACTCCGGCTGCGCCGCCGGAACCACCGACTACTACACTGGCTGGTAATTTTTCTGCATCACGGATATTTGGCGGACGGGCGTCTTTACCGAGCTTTAGGGCAACGTAAGGACGCCCGTTCTATGTATGCGCTTGAGCTAACAGAGCCCTTACCGTGACGGTACGTCGCGCATATGGGCGCGGGGCACACTAGTTCATGAGAAATAAGGTCTTTCTCGTGGAGGAAGTGGTCTTGTGAACGCTCGAGATATTGCCATTGCCGCCGTCGCATTGGTGCTTGGCTGCCTTGGTCCTACGGCCGCGCTCGTTGCGGGCATGCAGGGGTCTTGTGGGGCTGCCTCTATCGTGGTCAGTGCGTTGTTCGCGGCCGCACTGCTGGGAAGTGCGGGTGTAGTCCTTTGTCGCGACGATGAGGACCAGGCGTCGGAGTCGCAGCTCTAACCGTCGGGACATCGACTACTGGTTATAGATGAAGATGAAAGCCGCCGTAAGGGGAGTGCTCCTTGTGGCGGCTTTGCTGTTGAGCCTGTTGACGTGGTGAGCCGGGCGCTACCAGCTTTTCTCGATATCGCGGATGCGCTGATAGAGCCAATCGTTTTGCGGCACTTGGATATCGTGTTTGGCGGCCAGACGGCAAATGGTGCCCGCGAACTCCTCGACTTCGGTTTTTCGTTGTGCGATGCGGTCCTGCGCCATCGAGGGCATACCGACGGGGTCGATTCCCTCTATGAGGTGCACCATCTGCGTCAGGTCTGCCTCGGTCAGCTCAATGCCCTCAGCGCAGGCGACCGCAAGCGTTTCGCGCATGGCGGAAACAAAGCAGCGGCGCTGCTCGGAGCCCGGTTCCGTGGCGCTTCCGTAGGTCCCTCCGTAGGCCATGCACGTCTGGTTGATGCCGTCGTTGAGCATGAGTTTGGCCCACATGCGGTGCGCAATGTCGCTCTCGACGGTA
>URYU01000066.1 GCA_900552155.1 uncultured Collinsella sp. | reverse complement strand
TCCTCGCCGCGCTCGAGAACGGTCACACCGGCCGGCCGGATGGCGTAGCCGTCGAGCTCCATCGGCTCGGAAAGGCGCGGGATATTGTCCATATTGCCGCGCACGCGGACCTCATAGTGCTTTTCGACCTCGTGACGCGGATGGGTCAGGCCGTTGACCAGATCGCCGTCGTTGGTCAGCAGCAGCAGGCCCTCGGGGTTGTAGTCGAGTCGGCCGACCGGCACGACGCGCGCACCGCAGCCGCGCACGAGATCCGCGACCGTTTTGCGGCCGCGCTCATCCTTGAGCGTGGTGACATAGCCGCGCGGCTTGTACAGCATGAGGTAGCGCTTTTCCTCGCTTCCGCCGAGCGGACGGCCGTCCACCATGATCTTGTCGCGGCGCAGATCCGCCTTGTCACCGACCGCCGCCGTGCGGCCGTTCACGGTCACTCTGCCGTCCGTGATCCAGCGCTCCGCCTCGCGGCGCGAGCAAAGACCGGCCTGCGCCAGTAATTTCTGAAGTCTCTCTTCCATTTATGTTCTCCTTTATGTCAGTTGTCCTTGTTATCCGGCAAGCCGCTGCCGCAGGCGGTCGAGAAGACCGCGCTTTACCTGCGCGAGCAGCACCTCGCCGCCGTATTTCAGCCGGTCTGAGGCGATGACAGCATCCCCGCGGCGGTACTCGACCGTTCCCGCCGCCGCAGCGCGCACCACCGGCGCGTAGCAGAATTTCTCGCCGTCGCGCACGCGGCGCAGCCTGTCCTGTTCGCCGGGGAGCAGGTATGCCGTGACCGTGCTCTCCGCGACAAGCTCCGCGCGGTCGGTCTCGCCGCCGAACACCTGCGTCTGCGCGAGCGTATCGAATGTCAGAACGTGACGCTCATCCGCGGTAACCATGACGGCGACTGGGAAGATTCCGACGTACCGCAGATTTGGGAAAACGTGCGCGATTACCTGGAGATTGCTCCCGGCTATGCCAAGGGCCATCGTCTGGTTATGAGCCACTACCCCATGCTCAGCTGGAACGGCAAGGCACGTGGCGCCATTATGCTGCATGGGCATATCCACAGCAGGGGTGACCGCGCCAACGCACGCAACCGCGATCGCGAGCGCCCTATCTTTCGCTACGATGTCGGTCTCGATGCCAACGATTACAAGCCCGTAAGCCGCGATCAGATTCTTAGCTTCGTTAGGCTGTAGCCCGCAAACCACCTCTAGGGTGTGCAGGTGGCTTTGTGGTGGTTTTGGCGCCGTTGCCATTATGGCGGCGGCGCCTTTTTTGTCCGTGCGGCGCGGTAGAGTGTAGTCGGTTGAAATTTGCGTCCATCGAGGAGCTGCTATGAACGAGATTAAGTGCCCGCATTGCGGCGAAGTTTTTAAGGTCGATGCGTCCGGCTATGCGGATATCGTCAAACAAGTGCGCGATGCTGAGTTTTCGCGCGACCTGGATGAGCGTGTGAAGGCAGTCCAGCGCGAGGGCGAGCAGGCACTGGAGCTTGAGCGCTCGCGCTCGACGGCTGCTCTGCAGGAGGCGGAGTCTCAGCGCAACGCTCAGCTCGTTGAGCAGAAAAACGCCGCGGCTCAGGAACTGGCGCAGGAGGTTGCCAGACGCGATGCCGAGCTTGCCGAGCTGCGCGCCAAGCTCGAGGGTGCTGCCGCGGAGCGTGAGAGCGCAAGCCCGCGAGCGGCGGTTGAGGCTCGCGCCGATGCTCAGAAGGAGAACGCCGAGCTCCAGCGTGAGATTGACAGCCTGCGTGCACAGCTTGGACGCAAGGACGACGAAGCAAAGCTTGCCGAGTCGGCGGCGCGCAACGCTGCTCAAAACGATTTAGCTGCACGCGACGCTCAGATTGCCGAGCTGCAGGCCAGGCTTGCCGCGGCGGACAAGGCCCAGGAGATGGCGCTTGCCGCTGCCGCGGCAGAGTCGCAGCGTGAGCTCGATGCCGCTCGCAGCGAGGCCGAGCGCGCGCTTGCTGACTATCGCGCGAAGGTGCAAGAGAAGTTTTCCGCCGCAAAGGCTCAGTCCGAGCAAGAGGCCGAGGGCCTGCGTGCCCAGCTGCGCGAGCAGGAACTGATGGCAAAAATGAACCTGTCAGAGGCGGTCGCCGCGGCGGAACGAGAGCGCGATGAGGCACGTGCCAAGCTGACGAGCGAGCTGGCGGTGCGCGATTCTCGCGAGGAGCAAGCCAAGGCAGCACACGAGCTCGAGCTTGCGCAGGCCAAGCGCGCGAGCGATGACCTGATTCGCTACAAGGATGAAGAGATTGAGCGTCTTAAGGACATGAAGGTCCGCCTGTCTACCAAGATGGTGGGCGAGTCGCTCGAGCAGCACTGCGAGACCGAGTTTAACCGTCTGCGCATGACGGCGTTTCCCAACGCGTACTTCGAGAAAGATAACGATGCGTCCGAGGGTACCAAGGGCGACTTTATCTTCCGCGAGTGCGACGCAAGCGGTAACGAGGTCATTTCGATTATGTTCGAGATGAAAAACGAGAACGACGAGACCGCGACCAAGCACAAAAACGAGGACTTCTTTAAGAAACTCGATCACGATCGTCGCCAGAAAGGCTGTGAGTACGCGGTGCTCTGCACACTGCTCGAGCCCGAAAGCGAGCTCTATAACGCAGGGATAGTCGACGTGAGTTACCGCTATGAGAAGATGTACGTGATCCGCCCGCAGTTCTTCATTCCCATGATCACGCTGCTGCGCAACGCCGCCATGGGTTCGCTGCGCTATAAGCAGGAGCTGGCGGAGTACAAGCAGCAGAACATCGACGTCACGAACTTCGAGGCCAAGATGGAGAAGTTCAAGAACGACTTCGGCCGCAACTATGAGCTTGCGAGCCGTAAGTTCCAGACGGCGATCGAGGAGATTGACAAGACGATTAGCCATCTGCAGAAAACCAAGGAGGCATTGCTGTCCTCCGAGAACAATTTACGTCTAGCCAACAAGAAGGCCGACGATCTTACCATTCGCAAGCTCACCTGGGGCAACAAGACCATGAAGGCGGCGTTTGACGAGGCGCGCGGGGCTGCGACAGGGGCAAACGATGAGCCCGCCGAGGCGGATTCGTATGAGGTCGAGGATGCCGAGTAGGGGATAGCGTATAGTGCAAAAGCGGGGCCGCTGGCGATACTGCCAACGGCCCCGCTTCGTTCCAGTATGTACGGCTAGTCCTCGAGCAGGTCCTCGATAAAGCCGACGCGGTAGTTTTTGAAGATGACCTCGCCGCCGTCTTGCGTGGCATCCAGGTCGACATCGCCCATGATGCCAAAGTCGTGGTCGCCATCCTCGTCGGCAAAAATCTGGTGCACGTGCCACACGTGATCGGTCTTCTCGTCGCTCCCGTCGATGGTAAACATCGCGGCGCTGCGGGCATCTCCGTCGGTGAGGATTTCCTCGTGCTGCTCATGGTAGGCATCGAGCGCCTTTTGCCAGCGGACCTCGCTCATGCCCCAGTCCTCGTCGAGTTCGCCCAGGTCGCGAACGTGCTCGCGGGCGGCAAGGGTCACGCGGCGGAAGAGTGCGTTGCGCACCAGCAGCGTGCAGCCGCGACGGTCCGCAACGACCTCGTCGATGCCCTGCGGCGGCGCGGCGGCGAGGGCCGCCGGGTTGCCGGCGTTCTCCCACTCGTCCACCAGGCTCGAGTCGACCGAGTGTACCACAAAGCCGAGCCACGAAATGATGTCGCGCAAGCGCTCATCGCGCTTCTCAATGGGCACGGTGCGATCGAGGGAGCGGTAGGCCTCGGCTAGGTAGCGCAGCAGAATGCCCTCGGAGCGGGCGATGCCGAGCTTTTGGATATAGCCCTTAAAGTCGCTCGCGCTCTCCAACATGTCGCGCAGGACGCTCTTGGGCGAGAGCTGGTAGTCGTTGGCCCAAGGTACTTCCTGGCAGTACTTGTCGAAGGCGGCATCGAGCAAATCCTCGAGCGGCTTTTCGTAGGTGACATCCTGGATGCGCTCCAAGCGTTCCTCATATTCGACGCCGTCGGCTTTCATCTCGGCCATAGCGCGATCGCGTGCGGCACGTTCCTGTGCACGCAGCACTTGCTTGGGATCTTCGAGCGTTGCCTCGACCATTGAGATTAGATCCATGGTATAGGTCTCGCTCTCGGGATCGAGCAGCTCCAATGCGGCAAGCAAAAACGGCGAGAGCGGCTGGTCGAGCGCGAAGTCCTCGGGCAGATCAACCGTCAGTGCATAGTCGATGTCTGGTGCGGCGGCAGTCGGGGCGGCGGGTGCGGGCGGCACCGCGGTGCGAACGACGACGCCGGAATCGATGAGCGTGGCGAAGATTTCGTCGGCGCGAACCTCGAGCTTGGCCTTTTCCTCGGGAGTCTGCAGACTCGTCTCGATGAGGTCGTGCACGCGGGCTCGGGCATCGCCGCCCTGCTCGACCACGCTAATCACCATGGAGTGCGTGATGCGCAGGCGCGGCTTGAGCGTCTCGGGCTGCGTCTCGATCAGGCGCTCAAAGGTCTGCTTGTTCCAGGTGACAAAGCCCTCGGGGGCCTTCTTCTTTTTAATCTTGCGGAGTTTTTTGGGGTCGTCGCCCGCCTTGGCCATAAGCTTGGCATTCTCGATCTCGTGCTCGGGTGCCTCGGCGATCACCATGCCCTCGGTATCGAAGCCCGAGCGACCGGCGCGACCAGCGATCTGATGAAACTCACGGGCGCGCAGGCGACGCATCTTGTAACCGTCGAACTTGGTGAGCGCGGTGAGCACCACGGTGTGGATGGGTACGTTGATGCCGCCGCCGAGCGTATCGGTACCGCAGATGACGGGCAGCAGGCCCTGCTGCGCCAAGCGCTCGACCAACAGGCGATAGCGCGGCAACATGCCAGCATGGTGCACGCCGACGCCGCAGCCGAGCAAGCGCTTGAGGATCTTGCCGAAGGCCGTCGAGAAGCTTGTCCCCTTTGCCGCTTCTTTGATGGCTTCGCGCTGCTCTTTGCTGGCGATGCCAAAATTGGCGAGCGACTGTGCCGTCGCAAGGGCGGCATCCTGGCTAAAGTGCACGATATAGAGCGGGGCCTCGCCGCGGCGCATGGCGAGCTCGACCGTGCCTTCGAGCGAGGTCGTCACATAGTCGTAGCTCAGCGGCACGGGGCGCGGGGCATCGACGACCAAGTCGCAGGTAGCGCCGGTGTGTTCCTCGAGTGAGGCGGCGATGGCAGTGACATCGCCGAGCGTGGCGCTCATGAGCATGAATTGCGTGTGAGGCAGGGTGAGCAGCGGTACCTGCCAGGCCCAGCCGCGATCGGGGTCGGCAAAGTAGTGGAACTCGTCCATGGCGACGCAGCCAACATCGGCATCTTCGCCCTCGCGCAGCGCGTCGTTGGCAAGGATCTCTGCCGTGCAGCAGATGACGGGTGCCTTGGTGTTGATATGCGTGTCGCCGGTGATCATACCGACGTTATCGCGGCCGAGCACCTGTACCAGATCGAAAAACTTTTCACTGACCAGAGCCTTGATGGGGGCCGTGTAATAACAGCGCTTGCCCTGCGCCATGCCCATAAAGAGCATGCCCAGCGCGACGAGCGATTTACCCGATCCGGTCGGAGTGCCCAGAATGACGTGATCGCCGGCTGCCAGGTCCATGAGGGTCTCTTCTTGGTGATCCCACAGCTCAATGCCGCGATCGCTCGTCCATTCAAAGAAGCGTTCGAAGGCCTGGTCGGGCGTGAGCCATGGTTCGGGCTCGCTGCCGTCCTCGGGCTCCCACCAGGTGGGGGAGAGCGCGCCGAGCGAGCCGAACTCGGCTTCGGTTCCCGTGCCGCCCGAGAATGAGCTGGCGGCCCCGGCGCCGGAGACGGTGCTGACGGCGGTATCTGTCGTGGTCTGTGCCATGTGTTTGCTTTCTCTCGCGATTGTCCGCCAACTATTATGGCGTAGCGTCGCATCGATGCGTTCGCAGGCAAGAAAATGCAGGAAATGGGCGTTCTGCCCAGCCGTTTGGTGCAGTTGCCAGCTAAGTGAGTAGACTTTTTGCAATATCGCGAGCACATGGCTTTTGCGCAAGGGCTCTACCTGCGGTTTTAGTATTGGTTATGCGGGTTGTGCTTGGCTATTGCAAAAAAGTCTACTCACTTAGATTTGAGGGACGTTTGCTGGCGCCTATTTGCGCTTGTTTGCCGAAGCTGCGACCATCAGAGGCCCCTGGGACTCTTGCGGTAGACGCTTCTTGCCCTTGCGGGCACGGTTTCTAAAGTTCTCGCCGGCCTCTTCCATGCCCAGAGGCACATAGGCGAGCTCATCGAGGTTATCGGGCAGGTAGCAGGCTAGGCTTTGCTCCTGCGCGCGGCCCGCCGCGAGCTGTTCATCGCTGGGCTGCGCTCCAGGTGTGGCGCAAATGCCATAGACGGCGGCACCCATCTCGCGCGTGCGGCGCTCGTACTCGGTCTCGGGATGCTCGGGATGGTCGCGGCGGACGTCGTCGCTTACCCAAAGCGTATCGTAGCCGGCCGCGGCAAACTGTCCCAGGGCGTAATCGCGCAACGGCTTGCTATCGGTGCGCAGTGTGACGGTAGCGCCGGCTGAAAAGAGCGGGCGGTAGAGCATCAGATGGTCGACATGGACGAGTCGTTTTTTAGCGTACTTGGCCTTGGGCTGCGGCGTGGGAAAGTTAATGGTGATGGCATCGAGCTCGCCTGCGGCAAACAGCTGTGGCAGCGATGCGGCGCCTCGGGGCAGGACGAGTGCGTTGGATAGCCCCTGTTCGCAGATTTTCTGCGCGGCATAGGCGATGCAGATGGGCTCCTGGTCCATGCCGATAAAGAGGGTGTCGGGCTCGCGGTGGGCGCGCTCGACCAGATAGGTTCCCTTGCCACAGCCAAGATCCAGGTGAAGGTGTTCGAAGGGCTTGCTGCCAGCTGGCGCGCAAGCCTCGCGCCAATCTCCGGCATAAGCCTCGGGGTTCGTCTCGATCGCATCGGCGTAGCGCTCCAGGCGCTCCTCGAGCACAAAGTTCTTAGGCGTGCGAACGTGGACGGCTCCCATGAGGCTCCTTGGTCATAAGTATGGAACGCATAGCTGCGCGTTCCGTCAATGGGTTGAAAAAGGGTGGGCATAGTTTGCCCGAAAGATGCGGTGCGGCTCGGCGGCGAATCGTCGGTGCCTACAGACGTTTGAGAATCACATAGCGGTTGAGCTCGCCGCTGCGACCGTCGGCATGGAAGCGCTCAAGCTCGCGCACGGGGACCTCGCCGCTCTTGTAGAACGTACGGACGCCGCGCACCAGGTCGGTGATCTGCTGATCGTCAAAGTGATGGCAATAGCGGTAGGCGTGGCGGTCGTTTTGCCAGCCGATGAGGTGGTCGCCGGCTTCAAACTGCGCGGAATCGTAACCTTCAAACGGCGGGGTGAGCTCGGCACGGGCCTCGGCGCGAACGGCCTTGCGCGCCATGCGCTCGTCGTTCATAAACTCCCAAAAGCTGATGGCGATGATGCCGCCCGGGCGCGTCTGGCGCACCAGGGCGTCGCGCACGCGTACGCGGTACTCGCACGACGGCACGTGGTGCATAAAACCAAAGCAGACCGAGATGTCGGCGAGCGGGGCGTCGAAAAGCACGTCGGGTGTCTCGGCGGGGTTGAGCTTCATAAGGGCATCGAGCACGTCGAGTTCCTGGAAGTGCAGGTTGGGAATGCGCAGGGCGTGACCGTGCGCATCGATAGCCAAATCCTGACACGAGTCGACACCATAGAACTCAAACGGGCAGCTGGCATCTACCGAGGGGTTTGCGCCGTCGACGCCCTTGGCGGCAAGTGCGCCGCCGGCGGCAAAGTTCTCGAATCGCATATTGCCGCAGGCGAGATCGAAGACGCGGACGGGATGCTCAATCGTGGCGACATCGAGCTGTTCGAGCGCGATGTCCATGGTGCGCACCCAGCCGGGCCACGGGGCCTGGCGCGTATCGGAGAAGGAGGCGGAGTGCTCGCGATAGAACGTGTTGTTGAGCTGGATGAGCGATGAGGCGAAATCGCGGTTCACGGCGCGGAACTCCCTCCGTTGGCGGTGCGGAATTAACAGTACGACCATACTACCGTTAACGCCGCAACGGGGACAACCAAGCTACGGGTCATTGCTTTGTTTGGACACATTTCCGCAGCTCATATGCACCCGCAACCGACGGTTGTCAAAAATCTCACTAGAATAGGTGGCATGCTTTTGGCGGTGGCGGATAGATTTTTAACTGTGCAAGGCGCCTTAAGAAGAAAAACGGTCCGGCGGCACGGCTGGCATCACATAGGAGGAACCATGAATGTAGAAACTGCGCAGCGGCTCGCCGACCTTCGTCGCAGCAAGGGTTTTAGCCAAGAAGGGCTGGCACGAAAGCTGGGACTGTCGCGCCAAGCAGTCAGTAAATGGGAGCGCGCGGAGAGCTCGCCCGATACCGAGAACCTGATCTCGCTCGCCAAGCTCTATGGTGTGAGCTTGGACGAGCTGCTCAATCCGAGCGATGAGATTGAGGACGATATCGAGTTTGAGAACGAGGACCGTGCCCGTCAGCGCGAGGCCGAGGCGGCAGATCGCGCCCGTACCCATGAGGCGGCGGCACGTGCCACCGAGGCGGCAACACAGGCGAGTGACGCCGCCGCCAAGGCGGCGCAAGCGGCAAGCTGGAGTGCGCAGGCCGCCAATGCCGCTACGGCGCAGGCGACGAGTGGCAGCGCAGTTGGCTCGACTCCGGTGAAGGGCCCGTTCCAGTCGTTCCCGTATTGGGCCGTGTGCTGGCTGCTGTTCTTTTTGCTGATGTTCCTGTTTGGTGCCGGCCCCTTTGCCGCACTGATCTTCTTTACGATTCCCATCTATCACTGGGTGGCGCGTGCGCTCGATGGCGATTGGGCGCGCGGGGATATTCAGGTTGGTTCGGCGTCGGTGGCGGTCAAGGCCCAGGGGAAGGATACTTCTGCGGAATCTGATGCTGACGTGGCTACCGCGACTACCGCTGAGCCGATTGCCAAAGAGAGTGATGAATGATGAAGCTTTCGCATGAATCCAAGGTACGCTTGGGCGTTGGCATCGGAGCGTTTGTGCTCATCATCGGGCTTGTCTTTGGCACTTCGCGGCTATTGGCTCATTCCGATATGGTGCGTACGACCGGTATTCTATCTGGCCATTTGTCTGATTTTGACGATATGTTTGACGAGGACGATTCCTTGAATAGCGGTAACTATTCTGCTCGGCCTCAGCAGCTTTCGAGCACGACTTTTGATGCCGATGAGTTCCGCTACCTCGATTTCGATATCGCTGCGGCTACGGAGGACGTCAAGGTTGTTGATGGCAACAAGGCTCGCGTTATCGAGCGGGGACGCGTTGCCAATGGTATGGATGCCTCCAAGGCCGCGACGCAGAACATCGCATCCGTCGAGGACTCGACGCTCAAGGTTTCTCAGTTTGGAAGTGATGACGGTAAGGCAATTGACCGCTCGGTTACGGTTGAGCTGCCGCGCCGTGTTGCCGAACATCTGAAGGGAGTCAACGCGCACGTGGGCTCGGGCGATCTGCAGATTGCCGGTGTCACCTGTGATGGTTTCGACCTTTTCCTGGGTGCGGGAGATGTAGAGTTTGCGGGCAGCGTGACTGATGCGCTTAGTGCAGAGGTCGGGTCGGGCGATGTAACGTTCG
>URYU01000065.1 GCA_900552155.1 uncultured Collinsella sp. | reverse complement strand
GACCACAACCCCGACCTTATCCTGTCGGAGTTTGGCAACGTAGCCTTTTAACGCATTGGCGCGGTGGCCCTGTGGGGCTGCCGCGCCGTTTGTTTGCCTTATGCCGCGCGAGCGGCTATCATACCCACCGTCGTCTCAAGACCGGGGCGTCCGAGCAGTTCGGGTCCGATATCCTGCTCGTTAAACCTAAAACCAAAGGAGTACATAATGATCAAGAAGGTCATGGAGGACTACAAGGTCCTGCTGCGGAGCATTCCCGCGGCAACGGTTTCGCTGTTTTTCGTGAGCGTCATCATGATGAACCTGCTGGCCAACAAGGAGCTCATCAGCCTGCCGTATCTGGCACTCGATTGCGGCTTTGTGGTGAGCTGGGTTTCGTTTTTGTGCCAGGACATGATTTGCAAGCGCTTTGGCGCCAAGGCATCCATCAAAATCTCTATCCTCGCGCTGCTGGTCAACCTCGCCGTGAGCCTGTGCTTTTGGGCATGTTCGCTCACGCCCGGCATGTGGGGCGCCTACTACGACACGGGCATGATCGAGGTCAACACCGCCCTTAACGCCACCATCGGCGGCACCTGGTACGTGGTGCTGGGCTCTTCGCTGGCAATGCTCGTTTCTGCCGTGGTTAACTCCACGCTCAACCAGTCGCTCGGCCGCATGCTCAAAAAGAATAACTTTGCGAGCTTCGCCTTCCGCTCCTATGTGTCCACGGGTGTTGGCCAGTTTATCGACAACCTGGTCTTCGCCATCGTGGTGAGCCACACGTTCTTTGGTTGGACCTGGGTGCAGGTCCTCATGTGCTCGCTGACCGGCGCTGTTGCCGAGCTGCTGTGCGAGGTCTTCCTGAGCCCCGTGGGCTACAAGGTCGTGCGCGGCTGGGAGCGCGAGAATGTGGGTTCCGAGTACCTCGAGCGCCACGCAACCGCCTAAGGAGCAAGTATGCGGGTTTTGATCACGGGCGCTTCGGGCGGTATCGGAGCCGCGTGCGTGCAGCGCTTTTTGGACGAGGGCCACGAGGTCGTGGGCTTTGATCTGCTGCCGGCGGCGATCGAACACGAGCGCTACCGCCATCTGATCGTTGATGTCCGCGAGCCGGACTCGTTTCCAGGCGACCTTGAACCCCAGGTAATCGTGAACGTTGCCGGTACGCAGGATTCGGCCGACGACATCGCCGCTAACCTGTGTGGCACCATCAATGTGACCGAGCGCTACGCCTTTGTGGGGGAGGGGCTTGCCGCCAAGCCGGCGCCGGCTATCAAATCCGTGGTCAATGTGGGGTCGGCGAGCGGGCATACGGGATCGGAGTTTCCCGCCTATGCCGCCAGCAAGGGCGGCGTTATCGCCTACACCAAGAACCTTGCAAACCGTCTGGCGCCGCAGGCCATCGCCAACAGTGTGGACCCGGGTGGCGTTATCACGCCGCTCAACCGTTGCGTGATGGAAGACGAACACCTGTGGAACCAGATTATGGAGCTCACGCCGCTTAGGCGCTGGGCCACTGCCCAAGAGATTGCCGAGTGGATCTACTTTGTGGGCGTGACCAACCGGTTTATGACCGGGCAGAGCCTGCTGATCGATGGCGGCGAGGCCGGCCGCACACAATTTATTTGGCCCGAATAGGAAAAGCGCCCGATGGGAAGCCATCGGGCGCTTTTTTGATGCATCGATTTTTAGCCGAGGCAAGTCCAGTTGACGGGGGTCGAGCCGTGCTGTTCGAGTAGCCGATTGGCAGCGGAGAAGGGGCGCGACCCCATAAAAGCGGGGAGTTCTGCCGTGGCACGGTTGGCCGAAAGCGGCGAGGGGTGCGTGGAGGCCAGACAGAACTTATCGGCTGTCTTGCCCGCGCCGGTCGCGGCGAGCTTGCCCTCAACCATTTGCTGGGCAAAGCGGCCCCATGCCAAAAAGACGACCGGCTGGGGCAGCTGGCAGCAGCGTTCGATAACGTAGTCGGTCAGGGTACTCCAGCCCAGTTTGGCGTGCGAGTTCGCGGCATGCTCGCGTACGGTGAGCGTGGTGTTGAGGAGCAGGACGCCCCGTTGTGCCCATGGGGTTAGATCTCCCGTGGCGGGAATGGGGCAACCCAGATCGGCTTTGAGTTCCTTGTAGATGTTGCGCAGGCTCGGCGGCAACTTGGTTTGCGTCGCGGGGACCGAGAACGACAGTCCCATGGCCTGGTTGGGCCCGTGATAGGGGTCCTGACCTAAGATGACAACTTTGACCTGGTCGGCCGGCGTGTAGGCGAGGGCATTGAGAATGTCGTCTTGTGCCGGGTAGATGGTCTGCTCGGCACGCAAAAGGGCGATGCGCTCGAGCAGCTGGTTCGTAGTTTCACGTACCGGCTGCGGCGCATCGCTCAACCAAGTTGCTATGTTGTGGTCGCGGGTTGCGGTGTCCATGGGGCTCCTTTATGGCAGATGCTCTGTTGACATCTATTGTAAAGGCGTCCGGAGACCTTTGTGTCGTGGCTACAAAAGGCGAGGCGCTTACGAGGCCCGCTCGGGCGTTCCTGCCATGCGGGTATGGTCGTGAGTATGCGCATGAAGTCGCGGAAGCTCGACGGTTGCCACCATGACGCCGGCGAGGATGAGGGCGGCGCCAAAGAAGGCGATGGGGCTCAGGACCTCGCCGACCAGGAAGAACGAGAAGACGGCAGAGCAGACCGGCTCGAGTGAGAAAGCGAAGCCGGTGGTCTCGGCGGGCACGTGGGGCTGCACGAGCGTCTGGGTGATAAAGCCATAGGCAGAGCAGATGAGTGCGAGTGCGACGACGACCGCGACCTCGCCCGGCGTGCCGGGAAGCGTGAAACCGCCAAAGGTGAATGCGGCGATACCCGAGAATAAGCCGCCGAAGCCCAGCTGCCAAACGCCCAGGGCCAGCGGGTCGACATCTTCGACAAAGCGCTTCGCCACAATGATATGGCCGGCATAGATAAAGGCCGAGAGCAGCATGATGATCGCGCCGGGATTCAGGCTGGTAAAGTCGGCGCCCGAGAGCAGCAGCATGCCGCAGGTGACGATGGCGGTGCCGACGAGTACTTTGCGTTCGGGGGCGCGACGCAGCAGGGCGGCGTTGGCAAACGGCACGATCACGACCGTCAGGCTCTGCAAAAAGCCGGCAGTGGAAGCAGAGGTGAGGCTGGAGCCCAGGCACATGCAGGTGAGCTCGGTTGCCATGATGGCGCCGATGATAGCGGCGCGAACCATAAGGTCGCGGTTGATACGGAAAGCGCGCTTGTGGAAGAGCAGCAGACAGGCCACAAAGGCGATGATGCAGCGCAGCGCAACGATGCTCGTGGCGTTCATGCTGTCCATGCCGATCTTCATGAGGGGATACGAAAAGCCCCATGCGACGGGAACGGAAAATGAGAGCGCGATTGCTTTTTTGCGATCCATGGGGCTCCTTTTGTTACAGAACGGTTTCGTAAAAAGGATTCTGCTCCCAGATGTGGATGTAGTAAAGCGAATGTATCTTCAGTATGATTAAGAAATGCTAATGTTGGCAGAAAAAGCCCTGGCAAAACGTTTTACGTCTGCATTGATGGGGAGGCACAATGGCATCGCGGTATCAGATTGTTTGTATGGTGGTCGATCGCGGCAGTCTTAAGGGCGCGGCCGATGAGCTGGGCTATACGCAAAGTGCGGTGAGCCAGGCCGTCAAGGCGCTCGAGCGCGAGTTAGGCACCACGCTTATCGAGCGCGGCAAGCAGGGCGTTTCGCTTACGCGCGACGGCAAGCAGTATCTGCCGTACCTGCGCCAGATCGTGACCGCCGAGGCCGAGCTCGAGGGCAAGCGCCAGGAGCTGCTGGGACTTTCCTCGACTGATATTCGTATTGCGACGTTTACCAACGTGAGTCGAACCGTGTTGCCGCGCGTGATCCGCGACTTTGGGGCCCTGCACCCGGGCGTACACTTTACCCTCAAGCAGGGCGATTACACGCGCAACGCCCAGTGGGTGCACGATGGCGTGGTTGATTTTTGTTTTACGGCACGCGGATTTACCGCTGGGCTCGAGAAGCGTGTGGTCTATCACGACGAGTTGGTGGCATTGTTGCCGGCGGCGCATCCGCTGACGGCAAAGGAAAAGGTGACACTCGCTGACCTAGCGTCCGAGCCGTTTGTGCTGCTGGATGAAGGCGAACAGAGCCTGGTGCTCGATGCATTCGCGGCGCATGGGCTGTCGCCGCACGTGACGAGCGAGGTGACCGACGACTACACCATCATGGCGATGGTGGAGGAAGGCCTGGGCGTGAGTATGCTTTATCGCCGTACCGTTGAGGGCGTGCAAGCCGATATCCGTGTGCGGCCTATCGTGCATGCCCCCTCGCGCGACGTGGTGGCCGCCTGGCGCAGCTGGGACACCATGCCTATCGCCACGAGGCGCTTTATCGACTATATGAGCTCGCATATTGTCAATTAATGACTGGCGTGGCGTTGAGTGCGGTGTTTAGCGGGCTGTCGCTTTGGCTTGGGCGGCGCGATAGGTGCGTGCCGGGTGGCAGAGTAATACCGCCACGACCATAAAGAACGCCGTGGTGCCCAGGCTGATGGGGTAGACCATCATGATGTTCGCAAAGGTGCGGAAGTGCGGGAACACGCAGAACACCCAATAGAAGCGGATGCCGCAGACACAGATCATGGTGATGAGGGCGGGCATGAGCGAGATACCAAAGCCGCGCAGGTAGCCGGACATGTTTTCGTAGAACATGCTAAAGGCGTACGCCGGGAAAATCGAGCACACGCGGATATAGCCGATCGAGACGATGTTGGGATCGCTGTTGAACAGCGATAGGATTTCGCGCCCGAGGCCGACAATAACGATAATCGTGGTGAGGGCAACGATACCGCCTTCGACCAGGCAGACCTTAAGCGTTTTGGTGCAGCGGCCGATCTGGCGGGCACCGTGGTTTTGTCCCACAAAGGTGGTGCAAGCCTGGCTAAAACTGTTGAGCAGGTTGTAGCACACGTACTCCAGGCTCATGGCGGCGCTCGATGCCGCCATGACCTCGGTGCCCAGGCTGTTGATGGCGGACTGGATGATGATGTTGGCGACGGCAAAGACAGCGCTTTGGATGCCGGCGGGCAGTCCGATCTTGACGATGCGCTTGAGGGCGACGGGGTCGATAGCCAGGTCGCGTGGGGTGACGCGGACGACGGAGTCGGTCTTGAGCAGGCGGATAAAGAGTGTAGCGGCGCTGACGGTGTAGGCGATGGCGGTGGCGATGGCGACGCCCGCGACGCCCCAGTGGAGTACGGGGACAAAGATGAGGTCCAGGCCAATGTTGAGGACGGTGGACACGGCAAGCGCCTGCAACGGCATGCGGGTGATGCCGACGGAGCGGAAGATCGCGGCCTCAAAGTTGTAGAGCAAGATTGAGGGCAGGCTGAGCAAAAAGACGCGCAGGTAGAGCGAGGCGAGCGGCATGGTTTCGGCGGGAACGTTGAGCGCGGCGAGCATGGGCTCGGCAAAGATCTCGCCCAGAGCGATGACGACAAAGCCCACGAGCGCCATTAAAATCGAGGTATGGACGGCGCGTTTGACCATGTTCTGATCGTTGCGGCCGATAGCGTTGGCGATGACCACGTTGGAGCCAAGCGACATGCCAATAAACAGGTTGAGCATAAGACTGGTAAGCGGAACATTGGAGCCGACCGCCGCCATGGCGAGGGTTCCCTGGTCGCCCGAGAAATTACCGATGATGACCGTGGCGATGAGGTTCGATAGCTGCTCCAAGATGCTCGTGGCGGCCACGGGGAAGGCGAACAGGGGAATATTTCGCCACAGCGAGCCGGTGGTCATGTCAATGTGCTTAGATGCGGTATCAGCCATACGCTCTCAATCTCTAACATGCTCTTTCGTGCTTATTTGCGCAGACGATGATACTCCTAATGCAACCAGTCGGCACTTAGGGACGTTCCTTTTCTGTCGGCAGCTGGGGACACTCCTTATCTCTTCTAACTAGTCATTGGGGACGTTCTTAAACGAGTAGTCATTTAAGAACGTCCCCAATGACTAGGTGGGGAAGGCGTGCGACAATGGTGGGCGTTGTGTAGTCCGCGCTAAGGAGTTGCCATGTTGTTGTGTCCTGTTTGCCATGAGCCGCTGGTGGATGACGAACGCGGTGCTGTGTGCGCGGGCGGACACCGGTTTGACCGTGCGCGCGAGGGCTATCTATATCTGCTGCGCTCGTCCAAGAGCGGCGACTCCATGGGCGATCCCAAGTCGCAGGCACGCAGCCGTCGTGACTTTTTGAACCGTGGTTACTATGCGCCGTTGCGCGATGCGATGGTCGAGCTCGTGCGCGAACGAGCTCAGCGGTGCGCAGCTACGTCGGACAAGCCGCTGGCCTTGCTCGACATTTGCTGCGGCGAAGGCTACTACACGAGTGCCATGGGCGCGGTGCCGGGTGTGGATGCTTACGGTTTCGACCTGGGCAAAGAGATGGTGCGCCTTGCCGCCAAGCGCGGCGATGCGACCTACTTCGTGGCCAATATGAAGGACATCCCCGTGGCCGATGGCGCCTTCGATATGGTGACCGAGCTTTTCGCTCCCTTTAACGAGCGCGAGTTTGCCCGCGTGCTGGCGCCGGAGGGCTCGCTCTATACCGTGGTGCCGGGCGCCCGCCATCTGTTTGGGCTCAAGGAGGTACTCTACGACACGCCGTACCTTAACGATGAGAAGCTGCCACAAACAACGGAGCTCAAGCTGGTTGGAACGCAGCGGGTGTCCGCGAATATTACGCTTCAGACCCAGGCCGATATCGAGGCGGTGTTCCAGATGACGCCGTACTACTATCGCACGCGCCCTGCCGACAAAGAGCGCCTGGCAAACCTGGACACGCTCCAAACCGATATCGACTTCATCATCGCCGAGTACCGCCACAGCTAACAACCAGCCAAAAAAGGGACAGGTTTATTTTGGTGGGTTTTATCTAGGCAAACGTAAAGGGCCGACCGCGGAGATGCGCGATCGGCCCTTTTTAGTTGCTTGGCTGCAGAGGTTATGAGAAGCGAGCGCTTATAGGCGGTCCTTGTTCTCGGCCTTAACGGCGTGTGCCTGCTGAACAAAGAACAGGTCGTACACCACGATGACAAAGGCGCCAAAGTTGATGGCGTCGCCGCCAAACGCGGGAAGCGTGAGCACCGCTTGGGCAAGCGTGGCGACCGCGGCAACAATACCGAGCTTAAACGCGCCGTCCACCTGCGAAGGCTTGTTGGCGCCCTTGATACCGGCGACGCCTGCGGCAAGGTCGACGAGACCCTTGGCGATAAGCACGACCGCTGCGAGCGTGGCGTACGAACCGTACGTGGAATCGAGACCGCCCGTGGCGATACCGACGCCGGCGGTGACGAGGCTGGCGATGCCCAAAACAAAGTAGATGAGAGCAAGGATTTTGAGAGTCTTGCGAGTGAAGCTCATGGCTGGTCCTTTCGATACGAGTACGCCAACTTGGCGCACCCAATGTACTGCACATATGGTGAAGCACATTGTAGTTCAACGCGGCGATGCATGCGTTTGAAAGCGCATTGAGCCCGCGCAGCCAAGCCCAACCTTTCAAAAAGGAAAGCTGGGCGTAAGTCAAATCGATGGCAGCGTATGCGCGGCGCTGCGATGATGGGTCCATGGTAAGAGCTGGTCTCAAGGAGGAGCCATGATGTACGGAGCAGGGCAAGTGCATGAGCCGCGGTCGTTGGGAAGGCGCATGAGTGATTCTGCGATCGCTGCCGTGTGCACGGGATTGATGACGGTGCTTTGCATTGGGATGCTGTGGGCCATGTCGCATGTGGGACAATAGCGAACGGTTGGGTGCTGACATAAACGGTGCCCCGCGTATTCGTTTTGCTTGTTAAGGAGTGTCCATGGGCGTCGTCGATCCCTTATCTGTTGCTCGGGCCGCGGGGCTTGAGCTGATCGGGAAGCCCGAGGGCCTCACGCTCACCAACGGCACGATGGAGCTGCGCGCGGATTTTGGCCGCATGCTGCCGCGACTCAAGCAGGGCCGTCTGCAGCAAGAGCTGTTGGTAAAGGCCGCGCGCACAAAAGGCATCGAGAGCCCATGGGCGATTGACGCCACGGCAGGCTTTGGCGAGGATTCGCTGCTGCTGGCGGCTGCGGGTTTTGCCGTCGATCTGTATGAGCAGGATTGCGTGATCGCGGCGCTTCTCAAGGATGCCTTGGATCGCGCGGCAGATGATCCGGCGCTTGCGACAGCCGTGGCGCGCATGCGCTTACATGCGGGCGAGGACAGCAGTGCCGGCCTTCGCCATACAGCTGAGCTGATCGGGCAGGGCGAGCTCACCGTTCCTGACGTGGTGTATCTGGACCCCATGTTTCCCGGACGCACCAAGAGCGCGGCGGTTAAAAAGAAGTTCCAACTCTTGCATCATCTGGAACAGCCGTGCGCCGATGAGGAGACGTTGGTCGAAGCTGCGCTTGCGGTGCACCCGCGCAAGGTCGTTATCAAGCGACCGGTGAAGGGGCCACTGCTTGCCGGCGTTAAGCCGAGCTATCAACTTGCGGGCATGGCCGTTCGTTACGATGTTTTGGTGCCGCCGCGCCCGTAGCTTGCGTGCGATGGCTGGCGCTCCGTCAATGCCGTGCCGATGCGGCGCCTATTTCCAAGGGTGCGACGTCAGGTGCCATCCGCCGCAGTATTCGCATTTGTAGCAGGCCAAACCGCGCCGCCCGCGGTTTTCGCAGTCGGCCATAACTGCCTCGGCCTCGGCGCGCGTGTCGTAACGGTTTTTGCGCTCGCACGACTTGTAGCGCCAGGCCTCATCGCGCTCGGCGTCCAGGGCGTCGCGGCGCTCGTCCTCGCGTGCAAACAGGTCGCTCATATCGCCGCCGGTGGCAGCGCCCAAAAACTCGCTTTTGGCCTTTGACCAGGCGGCTCGCTTTTTGCTTCCCATCTGCTTCGCGCCCCTCTTCAAACGCTGGTATCATTGCTCAATCAAAGTGATACCAATAAACGTGAGGCCGCCGCGTGATGATCAGAAAAACCCTCGATACCGACATTCCCGCCGTCATGGCTATCTACGACGCTGCCCGCGCCTTTATGCGCGCGCATGGCAACGCCACGCAATGGCCCGAGGGCACGCCTTCTGCCGAGCAACTGGCTGCCGATATCGCCGCCGGTGGTAGCTATGTGTGCGAAGTCGACGGCCGCGTGGTGGCGACGTTTGCCTTTTTACCGGGCCCGGACGAGTGCTATGACGTAATTGAGGATGGTCAATGGCGTAGCGACACTCCGTACGCCGTGCTGCACCGTGTGGCATCCGACGGCACCGTGCACGGTATCGCGGCTGCGATGTTCGCCTTTGCCAAAGAGCGTGCCGATCACCTGCGCATCGACACGCATCAGGACAACCTGCCCATGCAGGGTGCGAGTATTAAGGCGGGGTTCGAGCGCGCCGGCATCGTGTATGTGTCGGACGGCACGCCGCGTGTCGCGTTCGATTGGCTACGCGAGGCATAAGAGCGAGGACGCGTATCAATAATTCGTGCGAACGAAAATGGTCCCACCCGGGGCTATTTTCGTTCGCTGTGCTGTTTTGAAAGCCGGCTTTCGCAAGGCGCGAACCTACGAAAATCGCCGCGCGGCAACGCAGGGCGATGAGCTTGGTCGGGGGATAGGGCCCGCTTCGCCTGCCGGCCCGTAAATTGTATCATCCAGTGTGGAGCGTGAACGCCCGTTGCCGCGTGCGATGGGCTTGCAATAAGAGGAGAGCCATGTCGAAGCAAGCGGTCGTTGGAATCTTGGCGCATGTCGATGCCGGCAAGACCACGTTGGCCGAGGCCATGCTGTTCAACGCGGGTCGCATTCGCAAGCGCGGCCGCGTGGACGATGGCGATTCGCATCTGGACACTAACGCGATCGAGCGCGAGCGTGGCATTACGATCTTCTCATCGCAGGCCGTGCTCGACCACGGCGATACCCACGTCATGCTCGTGGACGCTCCCGGCCACGTCG
>URYU01000064.1 GCA_900552155.1 uncultured Collinsella sp. | reverse complement strand
CACCGGATCGGCGACGGCGACGTGCCGGAGAACCTGAATTCGAAGGTGAGCTTCTCGCTCGACATGGGTGCGCTGATCGCCGGTGCGAAGTATCAGGGCGAATTCGAAGAGCGTCTGAAAGCCGTCGTACAGGAGGTGATCGCCTCGGAAGGCGAAATCCTGCTCTTCATCGACGAGATACACACGCTCGTAGGCGCCGGCAAGTCGTCGGGGGCGATGGATGCGGCCAACATCCTCAAACCGGCCCTCGCGCGCGGCGAGCTGCGCACGATCGGCGCCACGACGCTCGACGAATTCCAGAAATACTTCGAGCAGGACAAGGCACTCGAACGCCGTTTCCAGAAGGTGATGGTCGACGAACCGACCACCGACGACGCCGTGTCGATCCTGCGCGGGTTGAAGGAGCGTTACGAAAACCACCACCAGGTGCGCATCAAGGACGAGGCGATCGTCGCTGCCGTCGAGTTGTCGCACCGGTACATCACCTCGCGTTTCCTGCCCGACAAGGCGATCGACCTGATCGACGAGGCGGCGTCGCGGCTACGGTTGGAGATGAACTCCGTACCCGAAGAGATCGACAACCTCGACCGCCGTATCCGACAACTGGAGATCGAACGCGAAGCGATCCGCCGCGAGAAGGACAAGGAGCGCGTCGAGCACCTCACCAAGGAGATCGAGGAGCTCAAGGCCCGTGACGCCGAGATGCGTGCCAGGTGGCAGGGCCAGCGCGATCTGCTCAAAAAGATTCAGGCCAACAAGGATAAGATCGAGTCTCAGTCCATCCCGATGCTGCTTGCTACCAAGCTCGTTAACCCGGACGATCAAACTACCCCTGACTACGCCGCCGCGACCTCGACGCTGGGCACCGTGACCCTTAAGGCCAACGAGCCCTCCATCATCAACAAAGAGATTACCAAAGTTAACGGTGCCGCCGTTGACCCTGCGACCAAGACGGATGCTCGTATTGGCGACACCATCACCTATACCCTTACCACCACGATTCCGGACTACACTGGCTACAACGACGGCTCCCGCGTACTGCAGCTTATCGATACCGCTGCTCACGGTCTGAAGGACGTTACGGTTACCAAGGTCATGGTTGGCGACACCGAGCTTACGGCTGATGCTAGCGATGGTACCGATAACAACGGCTACGTCCTGACGAATCTCGAGAATCAGAACGATCCCCTGGACAACTGCAACAAGCCTGACGCCACCGTCACCACGGTTGACCTCGCCCACTACGTGAACTCGAACGACAATATTGACTCTGGTGCTACGGTTACCGTTACCCTGACCGCTGTTGTCGACTCCGATGCCGTTATCGCTGGTACCGGCAACCCCAATACCGTCGAGCTTAAGTACTCTCGTACCCCGAGCGGTGAGGAGCATAAGGTTCCGGGCCCCACCGTTCGCGTGTACACCTACGACTTCAGCATTTACAAGACCAACATGGCCGGCAGGGAGTCGCTTTCTGGTGCTCAGTTCGCGATTGCCCGCGTGAACGGTAACGTCGAGACGTTCATGGCCCAAGAGACCACGACCAAGGCCTGGAAGGATCTCACTACTGCCAAGCCCGCTGCCGGTGCAGCCAATGATGGCGTGTTCACTACCGACACTGACGGCAAGATCGCCATGTCTGGTCTCCCTGCTGGTGAATACCGCGTCTACGAGATTAAGGCCCCTGATGGCTACACCAGCATCGGCTTGCCTGACTTCAAGTTCACCATTAACCGTACGTTTGATACCGATGGTGTGACTGTGAAAACTGTGGAGTACAAGAAGACCACCAACACCGACGGCGACCGCGTCTCCTTCGGTACGGGCGACACCGCTTCTACGGCTACGGTCAAGAACGCCAAGAACCTCACCGAGCTGCCTATGACCGGCGACCTGGGCATCAAGGTCTTCATCACCGTGGGCGTGCTGCTCATGGCTGCTGGCGCCGCCTTCGCCCTGAGTGCACGTATGCGCGCCTAATTCCCTAGCTTGATGACGCGGCGAGCGGGCGATCGTCGTCTCCTATCAGCGCCTGCGCGCCGCGTTCTCACATTCCCTTTCGCCGCACCCCGTCGCGCTTGGACCCGCGGCGGGGTGTGGTGCATTAACCGTGTCCTCGCACCCACACCCCCGGAGGTGAACCACATGAAGGCAATCAAGCCCGTATCGACGATGCGCACGCCGAGGGGCGGTTCGAACCCGGCTTCCACCAGCCGGCGTAAACCGCCCCTCGTCCTGCGCCTGCTTTCCCTTCTGTGCTTTGCCGCCGGCTTTGTTATCGTGGCCACGCCCCTCGTCCTGCGCGCCATGTCCCAGGCCGAGCAAACTGCCGCCGTTACCGCTGCGCAAAACACCGTGGATGGCTGGCCCTATCCGCAAGCGGAGGAGGCCCTCGCGGCCGCTCGCGCCTATAACGAGCAGCTGGCTGCCGGCGGTCAGGACGTTATCGGCGAGGTCGTGGACCCGTTTGGAAACACCTCTGGCGCCTCCACCGCCTCTGGCTCTGAGGATTCCATCGCCTCGCAAGATACCACCTACCAGGGACTCCTTAACGCGGGAGCGGGCCTTATGTGCTCGGTGCGTATCCCCAAGATCGACGTGAATCTGCCCGTGTACCACGGCACCTCCACCGAGGTGCTCGCCGCGGGCGCCGGCCACCTGTACGGAACGTCGCTGCCCGTGGGCGGCGAGAGCACGCATGCCGTGCTCACCGGTCACCGTGGCGTGCCGGGCTCGCTCCTGTTCACGCGCTTGGATGAGCTGCAGGTGGGCGACTCGTTCTACATCGAGGTGATGGGCGAGGAGCTGGGTTACAAGATCGACCGCATTGACGAGATTGAGCCCGACGACGATTCCAAGCTGCGCGTGCCCGCCGGCGAGGACCGCGTGACGCTCATGACCTGCACGCCCTACGGCGTGAACTCGCACCGCCTGCTGGTATCGGGTGTGCGTGCAAGCATTCCGGATGAGGTCCCCGTGCCCGAGGACGCGCAGGGCATCAACACCACCGCGGTGGCGCTGGGCGTTCTGGGCGCGCTGCTGGCGATTGTTGTGGGTCTCGTTGTGGCCGGGCGCGTGCGCAAGAAGCGGCGCGCGGCGCAGCGTGCCGCCGTTGCCGCCGCGGTGACGCTGGACGCCGACGCGGCTGGTGGCGATGGCGGAAACGGGTGGGCCGTGGGAGCCTCCAGGCCTGCGGCCCCCTTCGCCTCCTCTGCTTCAGCCTCCTCGGCTTCCCCCGATTCCGATGCTTATTCACCCGAGTATCGCGGGCGACACCTGCGGTAGCGCCCGCATTGGTGCTCAATATCGCTCGAAGTGCAGCGCCTTCGCTCGCTTCCTGGTCATTTGCCAGAACCGCGGCGCTATCCCGAACATGCCGTACGACGCGATGGTCGAGCTTCCCGCCTACATCGGCAAGAACGGCCCCGAGGTCATCTCGCGCGACAACATCCCGCTGTTCCAGCAGGGCCTCATGATGCAGCAGCTCAACTCCGAGAAGCTCGTGGTCGAGGCGTGCATCGAGGGTTCGTATGAGAAGGCGCTCAAGGCGTTCACGCTCAACAAGACCGTGCCGTCCATGACGGTCGCCAAGGAGATTCTCGACGACATGATCGAGGCCAACAAGGATTTCTGGCCTGAGCTTAAGTAACGAGGCCTTCGACGGCCCGACTGCGAACGGTTCGCAGCGGCCTTTGAGGTCCATAGGCTCCCCCTGGGGTCCATCCTAGGGGGGGGAGCCTCTCGGAAGCGCCCCGAGGGGCGCTTCTTGTGTATATGGAGGCAAAAGGGATATACAGTCTTCATATACGGCCTCCTTTTAGTAGGGTCGATTTCTCCGGTTGATTTCTGATCTCAGCTGAACATACTGAGCGGATAGGCCGTTCCCGCAGTTAGCCGAAAGCCCCCGGGGTCCCTCCCGGGCTCCGGGGCGGCATTTTCCCAGTTGAAGGAACGGTGGAGATGTGTTTCGGTGGGTCCGGTGGCCATGCTCCGCTCTCCGCCCGGCACCTCTTCCAAGGGAATCGACGAGGGCGCCGGCGCCCAGTATGTCTAAGTGAACGGTTCTTTGGGCAATACTGCTTATGATTTTACGACTGATGATAAGGGCGAAATCAGCGTCAAGGGCCTCGATGCTGGCGCTTACACGGTCGAGGAGACCCATACGCTCCCCGGCTATAACACCGTGCCCAAATTCACGTTCACCATTACTGCCACGGGTCTTAATCAGAATGAGGGCGAGAATACGTTGACGGTGACCACATCCAAGAATGGTTCTGGTCTCGTCACCAATTCCTCTTCTGGTGGCGGCACCGTTACCCTTACCGTCAAGAACAAGAAAGGCTCCGGCCTCCCGCTGACCGGTCTTAACGGCGTGACCTTCACTTGGATCGCTGGCAGCGCAGTGCTGTGCATCGGCGTGGCACACCTCATCCGCAGCCGTAAGCAGGCTGAGGAGTTCGAGCAGGAGTAACGCTCACTCACCCATCCCTTTGGCAGGTGGGATGTGATGGCCATGAGACTTGCGGACACTTTTCTCGTCCATCGACGTTCTTGCTTTGCCATTCTCTTTTCGGGGCAGACTCCGCACTGGAGTCTGCCCCGTTCTTTTTGGGATAACGCAGCCAGGCTCCATTGCCCGATGTATCAAGCGTATGAATATCGAACAGATGTTTGCAAATATTGCGTTTACCAGCTGTAAGTGCGAGTGCTCGCAGTAAAATACCCTTGCGACGCATCCCGTGCGCGGGCGGCCGACGACTCGATCGGAGGTCCCCAAATGCTGAAATTCCTTAACGCGCTCGCCGCCCTCGCGGCGGTGGGCTCGTTCGTCATCGCGTTTCTTGACTCGTATGAGGTTCGGTTTAAGGTCCGTAGGCGCACGCGCGGTGCGGACGGTAGAAGGCATTTGCGCCGAAAGCGCAAATAAGAATGCCCGGGGTTCGGAGCCCGGGCATTTAACAAAAGCTGAAAACTAGGCCGCCCGCGCTCTCGTACACTTACGCGGGATGCGTCGTTTTCTATTGACATTGTATCCCGAATCGCCCCGCCGATCCGGGACATTTTGAAAACTCAAATGCTGGCCCATACTCGCGCCGCGTAATGCTGCCAGGCTGCGTTGTCCGGCGCGGAAGTTCGCTAATCGGCTATTATTTGTTTAGACAACCTGAGTTGTAGAGGAGTGACTGGCGATGGTGCAGGGCGCCAAACATATGAAGAGCAATAACGCCGCGGCCAACGGTGGCTCAAGCCCTCAGCCCAAACCTCAACCAAAACCCAAACGCCGCCGCAAGCGACTGCCGCGCTGGGCCGACCGGCTCATCACCATCGTCATCATCCTTATTGGAGTGGGCCTTATGACCTGGCCGTGGATCTTGGACCGGCTCGAGGCCTCGGGCGTGTTCAACCAGATCAGCACGGTGTCCAGCACCGTGGACGCGCTGTCTGCCGAGGAGCGTGAGCGCATCCTGCTCCAGGCGCGCTCCTTTAACGAGCAGCTGGCGGGCGAGGCCACCGAGCTTCCCGCCGACCAGATCGAGCCCTACGCTCAGCAGCTCATCTTTGACCGCGACCCCATGATGAGCTGGGTCGAGATCCCCTCCATCGACGTGAGCATGCCCATCTACCACGGCACGAGCGAAGAAGTCCTTATGGCGGGCGTCGGCCACCTGGAGGGCACGAGCCTGCCGGTGGGCGGCACCTCGACGCATTGCGTGCTCACCGCGCACTCGGGCATGCGCAACCTGAGCATGTTCGACGACATCCATTCGCTGGAGCCCGGCGACCTGGTGCTGCTGCACACCATGAACAAGACGCTCGCTTACAAGATGGTGGACTCCGAGGTCGTGCTGCCCGAGGAGATGGAGTCGCTGACCATCGAGCCCGGCGCCGACAAAGTGACGCTCGTCACCTGCACGCCCTACGGCGTGAACGACCATCGCCTGCTGGTGCATTGCGTGCGCACCAAGTACAACAAGAAGGACGTCGACAAGCAAAAGTCGCTGGCCGGCCGCCACTGGGGTAAGCGCGAGTTTGCCGTGCTTATCGTGGTCGTAGCCATTGTGCTGTTGCTGCTGGACATCGTGATCCACGCGGTCCGCAATCGCCGCAAGGCCAAGGCCTCGGCATAGGACATCGTTCAGAACCACCGCAATGGGGATAGGCACCTTTGTGGTGGTCGGGACTTCCAAACCATCACAACATTCGATGAAAATCTCGATTTTGACGAAAAGTGTCGAATGTTGTGATGCTTTTCGTTGCGGGCGGGACGGTCTTCGTTGTGGTCGAGACGGTTTTCGCTATGGACGGTGCGGTTGCGCTGCAGAACCGCCAGCCCGCCACCTGCCAGCCCGCCGCCCTCGTTACGTTTTCGCTGCATTTGGGTAAAGCACCTGCTCCAAGCGGCGTTGCCTTGTATACTAGAGCGGTTTATCTGTTATGCGGAAGGGAGCGCCTATGGCACTCAGCGAGAAAGACGTGCGCGGCATCGCCGAGTACGCAAAGATCGCACTGACCGATGACGAGCTCGCCCAGATGACGTCCTACATGAACGACGCCGTCCAGATGCTCGAGCCCGTCCTGCAATATGACTTGCCCGACGTGGAGCCCACGTTCCATCCTATCGGAAGCCTGTCCAACGTGATGGGCGATGACCTGCGCGAGCCCGAGCGCGACCTGCCGCTCGACGTTGCGCTCGAAAACGCCGGCAGCGCGCGCGACCGCTACTTCCGCGTGCCGTCCATTTTGGGAGAGGGGGAGAGCGAGTAATGGCGCTAAGCTTCGATTCCCTTACCGCCGCCCAGATCGCCGCGGGCGTTGCCGCCGGCGACTTTACCGCTACCGAGGTGGCCCAGGCCTCCCTTGCCGCCATCGAGGCGCGCGAGGGCGGGGTCCAGGCATTCCTGCAGGTGGCGCCCGAGCTCGCGCGCGAGGCCGCCGCGCGCGTGGATGCCGACCGTGCCGCAGGCAAGCCACTGCCCCCGCTCGCGGGCGTGCCGCTGGCTATCAAGGACAACATGAACCTCGTGGGCACGCGCACCACCTGCGCTTCCCGCATGCTCGAGAACTACCAGAGCGTCTACACCGCCACCTGCGTCCAGCGCATGCTCGATGCCGGCTGCCTGCCCATGGGCAAGGCCAACATGGACGAGTTTGCCTTTGGCAGCTCCACCGAGAGCTCGGCGTTCCACCGCACCAACAACCCCTGGGATACCGAGCGCGTGCCCGGCGGCTCCTCGGGCGGCTCCGCTGCCGCCGTCGCCGCGGGCGAGGTCGCGCTCTCGCTGGGCTCGGACACCGGCGGCTCCATTCGCCAGCCGGCGTCGCTGTGCGGTGTGGTGGGCTTTAAGCCTACGTATGGCGCCGTGAGCCGTTACGGCGTGGTTGCCTTTGGCTCGTCGCTCGACCAGGTGGGCCCCTTCGGCCGTACGGTCGAGGATGTCGCGCTGGCCATGAACGCGCTTACCGGCGCGGGCCACGATCCGTACGACTGCACCAGCCAGGATTGCGCCGTCGACTTTACCGAGCATCTCAACGACAGCATCGAGGGTAAGCGCGTGGGCATCATCCCAGCATTTATGGAGGCTGAGGGCCTGACGCCCGAGGTCAAGGCCGCTGTTCCGCGCGCCGCCCAGGAGCTGCAGCACCAGGGCGCCGAGCTGGTCGAGGTCGACCTGCCGCACCTGGACGCCGCCATCGCCGCCTACTATGTCATCGGCCCGGCCGAGGCGTTCTCCAACCTGGCACGTTTTGACGGCATCCGCTACGGCTATCAGGAGGAGGGCTGCGCCAACCTGTCCGACCAGAGCTCGCTCTCGCGCGCCCACGGCTTTGGCGCCGAGGCCAAGCGCCGTCAGATGCTCGGCGCCTACCTGCTGAGCTCGGGCGTGTACGACAAGTACTACTACGCTGCGCAAAAGGCCCGTACGCTCATCACGCAGGACTACGATGCCGCGTATGCCAAGGTGGACACCATCCTCATGCCCGCCTCGCCGCGCACGGCCTTTAAGTTTGGCGAGATCAGCGACCCCACGCAGATGTACCTCTCCGACCTGTACACCATCTCGCTCAACATTTGCGGCAACGGTGGTATCTCGGTGCCGCTGGGCCTGGGCGAGGATACTCAGCTGCCCGTTTCTGCCCAGCTGGTGGGTCCGGCGTTTAAGGACCGTCAGCTGCTCACGTTTGCCCGCGCCCTGGAGCGCGGCTTTGCCGATGCCGCCACGGGTGCGCCCGCGCTTTCCGTCGCGCCCGATTTTGCCGGGAAGGGAGGCGAGCTGTAATGAAGGAGCTTTCCGAGGTCCTGCAGGATTGGGAGGCCGTGATCGGCCTGGAGATCCATACCGAGCTCACCGCACTCGATACCAAGATGTTCTGCAACTGCAAGCTCAGCCACGATGACGAGCCCAACGCCAACGTGTGCCCGGTGTGCCTGGGCCTGCCCGGCGCCCTGCCGGTGCCCAACAAGCGCGCCATCGAGAGCATCGTCAAGGCCGGTCTCGCCACCAACTGCGAGATCCAGCGCCACTCGATGTTCTATCGCAAGCACTACTTCTATCCCGATATGGCCAAGAACTTCCAGACCACGCAGGGTCCGGTCGCCTTTGCCATGTACGGCCACTTGGATCTTGATGTGACCGGTCGCGGTGCCGCCGAGCGCCCCGACTGCGCGTTTGGCGAGGCCGAGGCCCAAAGTCTGGCGAGCGCCTCTGCCAATGCCGAGGGCCTGTCCACGTCCATGACGTCGACCATGCGCGAGGGCAACCAGCGCGCCGGCCATCTGGCCAGCTATGACGCGTCCAACCTGCAGATGCCCGAGCGTCGCGAGGACGGTTCCTACACGGTGCCTATCCGCATTCTGCGCATCCACATGGAGGAGGACGCCGCCAAGATGGTCCACGTGGGCGGTGCCGAGGGCCGCATCACCGCCGCGGCCGAGTCGCTCGTCGACTACAACCGCTGCGGCACGCCGCTGATCGAGCTCGTTACCGAGCCCGATCTGCGCACGCCCGAGGAGGCGCGCCTGTTTATGGAGAAGCTCCGTCGCATTTTTGTGACGCTGGGCATTTCGGACTGCTCCATGGAGAAGGGTTCCATGCGCTGCGACGGCAACGTGTCGCTGCGCCGCCGCGGCGAGACCAAGCTGGGCACCAAGACCGAGCTCAAGAACCTCAACTCGTTTAAGAGCCTGCATGATGGCCTTGCCTACGAGATCTGCCGTCAGGCCGAGGTGCTCGAGGAGGGCGGCATCATCTATCAGGAGACCCGCCACTGGGAGCCCAGCCGCAAGCGCACCGTGGTCATGCGCGTTAAGGAGACGGCCGACGACTATCGCCTGTTCCCCGATCCCGACCTGGCGCCGTTTGATCTGGACGACGAGTTCATCGACCGCTGCCGTGGCGAGATTCCCGAGCTGCCCGATGCCAAGCGCGCCCGTTTTGAGGCCGACTTTGGCATTAAGGCGGCGGACGCCGAGCAAATCGCCGGCGACCCGGAGTTTGCCGAGCTCTTTGAGGCTGCCGCTGCCGGCATGGCTGGCAAGGAGGCCCAGACGGTCGCGAACCTACTGGTCAACGAGATGATCGCCTACCTTAAGGGCGCGGGCGTGTCGCTCACCGAGTCCGGCATCGCGCCGGCTCAGGTGGCAGCGCTGGCCAAGCTGCTGGCGACCGATGCCATCAGCTCCAACCAGGCGCACGAGGTCTTTGAGGCCATGGCCCAGACCGGCGACGACCCCAACAAGATCGTTGATGAGCGCGGCATGCGTCAGGTGAGCGACGCCGGCGCGCTGCAGCCGATTGTGGACGAGGTGCTGGCAAACTGTGCCGATCAGGCGCAGCAGTATCGTGACGGCAACCAGAAGGTCATCGGCTTTTTGGTGGGCCAGTGCATGAAGGCGAGCCGCGGCAAGGGCAACCCGAAGCTCTTCAACGAGTTGCTGAGAACGTCGCTCTCGTAAGCGGGAACCGAGGGGCCGGGCGCAGGGCCTT
>URYU01000063.1 GCA_900552155.1 uncultured Collinsella sp. | reverse complement strand
GATCCCGACGCCTGCTTCCATTCGCGGAATCTGATTACTGAAAACGCACGCTCACTCATAAGAGCGTATTGGATGCCCAAATCGCCCAAACGCATAATGAGTTGCAGTTGCCTAAGCGAGATCATGCCGTTAACGAACTGTCTTGCAAACGAAAAGTAGGAATCGTCGGCGCGATAACCTCGAATTACGTCATAGGGAGAAATATCAATCAGGCAGTTATCCAGCAGATAGCGAAGTCCTTCGCGCGCCAGCGGTGTCGAAACATTGAACTCCCTATTGTTAGCCAAAATCGCAAGCCAATTGAGAATTGAAAACTCCCCGGACTCCAAATCCAAGACCGCGAGGCCATCCATATCGAGCTCATATCGATTCGCAATGCCATCAGACTCAGTCCGGCATGCCCACTCCATTGCCATTTCCTCATGTGGCGTGCAATAAAACCCACACCCATAGTCATTGAATTGTCTGCATTTATCCAACGACGGATGCTCGACAACAACCTCCGACCCGTGCCAAAGCTCCATATCGACCTCCAAAAAATATCACCTCAGTGATAGTTTACCAATAACTATCACTGAGGTGATATAGATGAAAGCTTTTGAGGGGTTGCAGCCTGACTAAAGGCAGGCCTCAGCAATGCGGCGCTTAAGCTCGTCGATGCCCACGCCGGTCTGGGAGCTTGTGATGATTACGTTCTCGGCCGGGACGTTGAGCTGCTTTTTGATGGCTGCTGCCTGGCGGGCCTGTTGGGTGCGGCTGAGCTTGTCGGCCTTGGTGAGGCAGACGATAAAGTTGAACTCGTTGCCCTGCAGGTAGTCAATCATGTCGTGATCGAGCTTGCTGGGGTCGTGGCGGATATCCACCAGAGAGACGACCAAGTTAAAGCTGCGCTCGGAGTCAAAGAAATCGCCAATGAGCTCGGCCCAGCGGTCGCGCTCGGCCTTGGAACGACGGGCGAAACCGTAGCCCGGCAGGTCCACAAAATGCACGTCGTCGGCCTCAAAAAAGTTGATGTTGCTCGTCTTGCCCGGCGTGCTCGAAACCTTGACCAGGTTCTTGCGGCCAAAGAGTTTGTTCATGATGGAGGACTTGCCCACGTTGGAGCGGCCGACGAAGCTCACCTCGGGACAGGTTGACTCGGGAATCTGCGAAACCTTGCCGTAGCTGGCGACGAACTTGGCAAGCTGGTAGTTAATTGAATCGGCCATGGACACTCCTTGGTCGTAGGTTCTTACAAAACGGGCGTGCTATTGCGCGGCGGCGATACGACGAACGATGTCAAGCGTGATGCCGCTCGCGGTGCGAGCGTACTCGTCCAGATCGAACTCGCGCTCGCAAAACGCGTCATATGCCTCGTCACAATTATCGCTGATAGCGCGCAGTACCAGGCAATCGACACCATTCATGGCCGAGATGTGCGCAATTGCCGCGCACTACATCTCGACGCAATCGGCATGCGTGGCCTCAATCGCAGCGTTACGCATGGCGTCACCCGTAACAAAGCGATCACCCGTGGCGATAGTGCCACACAGGAACTGCTTGGGGTCCTTCTCCGCAGAAGTCTCATCCGCCGAGGCATCCACAAATCCATGCTCGGCAAGCACGGCGGCGGCAACATCAGCCAACGCCGGTGTCGAGACAAACTCCTCGAGCCCCGGCGCGGACTCGGCGATGAGTGCCGTATCGGTATCCAGATAGCGCAGGCACTTGCCTATAACCACGTCGTTAATATGGAGTTTAGGGTTTAGGCCGCCCGCAATGCCCGAAAACACAACGGCCTGCGGGGCGTATTTGCTGATGAGATGCTGCGTTGCGGCAGCGGCGTTCACGGTCCCCATGCCTGCCGTCGTGGCGACTACTGTCAGACCCGAAAGCCCACCGTTCACAACGGTCAAGCCCGCCTCCTGCGACTCATGCGTGCCACTCAGCTCTTCCTTAATCTGCGCAACCTCTTTTTCGAGTGCGCCTATGATCGCGATGGTTGCCATGCCATCCCCCAAATCCGTGCAAATTGCTTATCCACGGTATGGTACCAGCATTTTGGCTCAACCGTGTCAGCACCAAGCCGTTAGGCCAGTACAGCTCGGGTATCATAAAGGGGCAAAAATGGCTTGTTAGCCGATGGCCGACCTGAGCTCCGCACGGCGCTTTTTCATACCGGCCATAACGGCATTGCGCAGCTCGGGCATGCGCGCGGTATCCATCTGAGGTACGCCCTCAAGCTTATAGGGAATGCCCAGTTGCTCGTACTTGACGACACCCATCGTGTGATACGGCAGCATTTCCAGGCCCACCACGTTGCGCCATGGAGCGATGAGGCGACCGAGCTTCTCGCACTCCTCCACCGTGTCGGTAATGCCCGGCACCACCACGTGGCGGATAACGACCTTAATCTTGCGACGCGCGAGCTCATCACCAAACGCCAGAATGCGTGCGGGATCGCAACCGGTCAGCTTTTTATGCTCGACGGGATCGGCGTGTTTAATGTCAAGCAGCACCATATCGGTCTCGTTGAGTACGGCATCGAACTTCTCGGGGTGCGCGGGATCGAACGCATAGCCGCAGCTATCCAAGCAGGTGTGCACGCGACCATCGGGGTTGTTGTGCATGGCGCGGAACAGGTCGGCCAAAAACTCAGGCTGCAGGAGTGGCTCGCCGCCGGATACCGTAATACCACCGCTGCGGTAAAACTCATGGTTGCTCTGGAACTCGTCCATCAGGTGCTCGACGGTCACCATGGTGCCGCCGTTAACCGACCAGGTGTCGGGGTTGTGGCAATACGCACAGCGCATGGGACAGCCCTGAACAAACACCACAAAGCGGATGCCGGGTCCATCGACCGTTCCCATCGTCTCAATCGAATGCACACGGCCCAGGGCAAACGCAGAGTCCTCGGGACGAGCGTCCACACCCTCGAGCGTCATCTCAGCCATTCCCGCTACCTTGCCTCTCATTGGTTTTAGCTACATAAATGCCAGAGTCATTCTAGCCCATATGCATGATGGCGAAACGGTTTAGCGGTCAATTGGATTGTCCTATTTGGCCCTACGCAAGAGCGGCGGGAAGGTTGTCGCAACCCGCCCGCCGCCGAGGCAATAGAAATCGATAGACGCCAGGCCTTACGCTTTAAGCGTGAGCACCGCACCGAAGGCGGTCGGGCCGCAATGGCTCGAGATGACACCGCCGACCTGAGTCCAGGTAACGTCCTTAAAGCCCAGGTCGTACGCATAGACTTCCATGTCGTCGCGCAGCTCCTGGGAAAGACCTACCGAATACGCCAGGCCAATGTGCGAGTAGTCAATCTCGCCCTTCGCAACCATGTGGTCAATAAAGGCGCGGGCGCATTTGAGCATAGAGCCGCGGAACTTCTTGGTCGCCACAAACTTACCGCCCGTTACCTCAATGCAGGGCTTAATCTTGAGCAGGTGGGCGCCAAGGAATGCCACGTTGGACAGACGACCGCCTGCCTTAAGGAAGGCTAGGTCGGTAGGAACAAAGCCCAGCAGCACACGGTCCATGACGGAGTTCGTAACTGCAAAGATCTCGTCGACGGTGGCATCGGGGTGAGCCTCGATGTATTTGGCGGTCTCGACGACAACGAGCGACTGGCCCACCGAGACAAAACGCGTGTCCATGGAGTAAACGTAGTCGCGACCCTTGGCGGCGATCTTCGATGATTGATGCGAGCAGGTCGTGGCCTCGGAATACGCGAGATGCAGAATAGTCGCGTCGGGCTGCTCGGCATGAATGCGGTCATACACGTGAGCGAAATCCGCAGGCGCACAGCCACTGGTCTTGGGCATCACGCCAAACTCGTTGCAGCGCGAATAAATCTCGAGCGGATCGATCGAGCCGTCCTCGACGGTCTCGTCACCAATCGTGACATGCATGGGCACGCGCACGATGCCGTAGCGTTCGCAAAGCTCCGGCGTCACATCCGAACCAGACTCAACCACGATTACGTACTTGCCCATTATTATCACGACCCATCTCAACGTTGGTTTTTCAATACATGACACGCGCCGCCGCACTGTTGCGCAACGGCCTCCAAGCGCCAAAGAGACGCCGCCCCTTGCACACAACAAAGGACAGCGTCTCCCTGGAAAACTCCGTGCTTGGCTGAGATTTTACACGGTTTATAAATGAGTGTTACTTATCCCGCAAACGGTAGCTATACGCGATAAACGGTAGTTCGCTGCGGCAACTGCAACACATTCCGCCCAGCAAGTCCAATCGTGCCCCATGCACGGTTAATGCACGAGGCGGTAGAAATTCATCGATGCCGCGCCCTCGGCGTGCAGCTCCATCGCCGGAACCGCCGGCGAATAGGTACGGCTCGTAAGTGCCGCCTCGCCGCCATTTGCAAAAATCTCGACCATCGTAGTGTCCGAAAGCACGCGCAGGTCGCGAAGCTCGCTGAGCTCGATCGACCTCTGGTCGCGCCCATAGCCTTCGTCACCCATGTCGAGGGTAAGCATCCCGTCTGCATAGCACACAAAGACACCCTTGCGGATTTCGAGCTCGACCATCTTGGCGCCCTCACAGGAAACCACAAGATCAAACAGGCGGCCCGGCTCCTCAACGGTTTCACCGCCTGTCGCGCGAACGCAGTCGCCGCGCATCCTCTCAATCTCGTGCACCGGCTGCTGGCAGAGCTTACCATCGCGCATGCTCAGCTCTCGCGGCACCGTCAACGCGCACTGCCACCCGCGCGCAACCGTCGGGTTTTCTGCCGTCGCATCGGGGCAACCCGACCATCCGATCATCAAACGCCGGCCTGCAGCATCCTCAAAGGACTGCGGAGCATAGAAATCAAAACCGGCATCGACCATCGGGGGCATGCCCTGCCCGACGATTTTAAAGCTCGGCGCCTCCCAATCGGCCCCGATGGGGAACCACACGCACTGATGCGGATTGCGGTAACGCCAACCATCAGCAGGCACACCCTGCGGACAGCAAACGAGAACAAGCTCACCATCGAGCTCAAACAGATCGGGGCACTCCCACATAAAGCCAAACTTCTCGCCCAGCTCAATGCGCGTCGCATAGCTCCAGTCCTCAAGATTGCGCGAGGTATAGACAAGCACGCAGCCGCGGTCGTCTTTCGTGCGAGCGCCCAGAACCATGTAGTAGATACCGTCGTGTTCAAGGATCTTGGGGTCGCGCACGTGCGTACCGATATCGTCGGGGTAATCGGCCGGTCCAACAGCTATGCACTTCTCGCCCAATTCATCGGGATTCTCGGCAACCATATGAATCTGGTTTTGCTCACGGCCCGTCAACACGTAGTCGTAATCATCGCGGTCAAAATGCTTGACGTTGCCGGTATAGAAGTAGTGAATCTTGCCATCACGTACAAAGGCAGAACCAGAATACGCTCCGTTCGAATCCAAATCGGAATCGGGGAACAGCGCTGGGCCGTGATTCTCGTACGTCACAAAATCCTTTGTCGTCAGATGGTTCCAAAGCACTGGACCGCCATGCGCAGCATCGAACGGATCGTATTGATGATAGATGTGATATATATCACCAATCTGCACCAAACCGTTGGGGTCATTGAGCCAGCCAAGCTCAGGCTCCACATGGAACAGAAGCCTATCGGGGTCGGACGCGATGCGAGCCGCCGTCTCATCCTGTCCAGCTCGCCACTGCTCATAGTCCGCACGCATCACCTTGTTTTTTTGATTTAACATCGCCATTGACTTTCTCGTCTATAGGGAAGGACGCTCGACTCACACGAGTCGAACGCCCTTCCTCAAATGGACTTATCCTCAGATTACACTGAACGGCTCAACTAGAAGCTAACGTCGAAGCCAGCGCCAGCGCCCTCTTCATCGGTGGTCGGCACGCCCTTTGCCTTGTTGTAGGCAAAGATCAAGACGATCGGCACGATAAAGGCGATGAGATTGCCAGCCACATACCACACGAGGGTCTCGGGCGTGACGATGAGCAGGCCAAGCACGCCGGTCAGACCCTGACCGATAGCGCGCACCTCAAAGAGCTTGACGAAGGCACCGCCGCAGCCTGCACCGATGCAAGCGCAGATGAACGGGATGATCGAATAGCGCATGTTTGCAGCAAAGATAGCGGGCTCGGAGATTCCGACCAGCGTCGGGATAAAGGACGACATGCAGATGTTGCGCTCTTTGGAGTGCTTCTTGTGAATGAGGTACATACCGATGGCGCCGCCGCCCTGGGCGATGATGGAAACCGACCAGATGGCCTGGATGTAGTTGAAGCCAGTCGTGGCAACGAGGTTTGCCTCGATACCCTGGATGATCTGATGCGTACCGGTAACGACGAGCGGCTGCAGGAACGCGGCGAAGACAAAGGCACCAAAGACGCCCATCCTGTTGTACAGGACATCGATTACGCCAGCGAGGACGTCGCCGATCAGGTTGCCGAGCGGGCCGAACACGGTGAACAGAGCGACGTTAGCAAGAATCAGGGTAACGGTCGGGACAAAGACGAACGAGACGACCTCGGGGATGTACTTCTGGGCAATCTTTTCGACCTTGGCCATAAACCAGGCAGTCAGGATTGCAGGGAACACGCCGCCCTGGAAAGCAACCATGGGGATGGAGAGCGGACCGAAGTTCCAGTACTCAGCACCCGTCGGGTCCATAACGAACGTGTTACGGTTCATAAGGCTCGGGTGAACCATGACGATACCGACGAGGATGCCCAGGATCGGGTTGCCGCCAAAACGCTTGACCGCGCTATACATAACCAGGACAGGCAGGTAGTCGAACGTGGTGGCGATAATGGCAAAGAAGCTTGCGAGGTTCTTGAGGAACTCGCTGTGATCGGCGAGGCTGCCCTCCATGCCGAAGAGGCCGTTGGCAACGATCAGCGACTTAAGGCCGATGATGATAGCAGCGCCGACGAAGGCGGGAATGATGGGGATAAAGATGTCCGAAAATACCTTGAGGACCGAGAAGAACTTGCCCTTCTTGTCCGCCTCGGCGCCCTTGACCTCGGAAGCACTGATCTCCTTAACGCCCGTCAGAGCCATAAACTCATCGTAAACCTTGTTGACGGTACCGGTACCGAAGATGATCATGAGCTGGCCGCTGTTGTACAGCACGCCCTTGACGCCATCGATGTTCTCGAGCTCGGCCTTGTTGTATTTGCTCGTATCCTTGAGCACCAGACGCAGACGGGTCACGCAATGCGTGGCGCCCTCGATGTTCTCCAGTCCGCCGACGTTGTCGACGACTTGCTGGGACACTGCCTTGTAGTCCATGTTCCTCTCCATTCCTTTTCTAAATCATAAAACGGTTCGTTGCCATTACAGAGACGCGATCGTTGCATTTACGCACTTGAGCGTACCGTCGGTGACCGTCAGCGCCACACCCTGGCCCTGCTTATTGCAGAAGCGAGCGTTAAGCGCAACATCATCGACAAAGATGGTCGCGATATCGTCGTCAACGACCAGGCGCACATGATGAGTGCCCTCGCCCTTAAAGAACAACGGACGCTCGAGGCCCATGTTGTTGACCTGGAACCACGGATACTGGGGGGCCGCCGTAAACTCGAGCTTGCTCTCGCGCAGGTTGGCGCGGAACTCGTAGGCAAGACCGGACTCGGCGTCCTCGGCAAGCTTCACCGAGAAGCCGGCAGCGTCACCGGCGAGCTCGATGTCGGCGTCGAGCATATAGGTGGAACCGGCATCCGCGGCGAGCACCTGCTCGACCTTGCCCGACTCGCAGGAAAGCTCAAAGGCCTCGACTGCCTTAGCCTCGCCAAAGGCGCCAAGCATGCTGTCGGGGAGCTTGGTGCCAAGCGTTCCGTCGGCACGCTGAACGATCTCGAGAGGCATAAAGGTGCCACCCCATAGGTAAGAGCTGGGGTCGCCGCCCTCGTCACGCGTAGGAACCCAACCAAAGAGAACGCGGCGCTCGCCATCAAATGCGGTACGCGCGGCATAGTACGCGCGGCCATCGAAGGAATCGTCCGCAGGAGTGATCCAAGGACCGTTGATGGAGCGAGACATGCGATAACGGGTCTTGTTGCCATCACTGTACTCGGAGAACACCAGATACCACCAGTCGCCCATCTTAAAGAGATCTGGCATCTCGAACATGGTGTACAAGCCCGGATTCCACCAGTCGCCCTGGAACTCCCAGGTATCCAGGTCCTTGGAGGTGAACTTGACCAGACGACCGGTCATCAGACGCTTGTCCTCGCCCACACGCGTGCCGAGAATGAGCATGTACTCTTCGTTCTCCTCATCCCAAAGTACAAAGGGATCGCGCCAGTTGCGGTCATCGTACCCCTCCTGGGGCGGAAGCAGCGTCTCGGCGATGTTCTTCTCCCACTTGACGGCGTCGTCACTCGTTGCGTGAAGAAGAACCTGCTTCATCAAGCGTGCGCGGACCTTATCGCGATTGCAACCAGTGTAGAGCGCATGGTACTTGTCGCCCACCTTAAACACCGTGCCGGCATAAACATACTGGTCGACTTCCTCGTCGCCGCCACGCTCAAGGCTCTCGCCAAAGTCTTTGTAATTGACGAAGTCCTTGGTTGTCGCGAGTGCCCAGCCAAACGGCTCTCCGAAAGGTCCGGGGTTTCGCGTGTCACGCTGATGATAGAGATAGAACGTGCCGTCCTCGCCGTACGGCATGATGTCGCCTACCCAAATTCCCTCAGGCTGGTAATACACCTTGTGCATCCGAGACTTCCTTTCTCACGAGATACTAACTCGGTACAACTGCAAGATATGTCAATCGTTTTCATATGTCAAACGTTTTCACACCAATACGTCTTTTTGCAGTTCCAGTCGTCGGCAAACGGTTGACATATGCCGGCGAACGGTCATCAGAGGTGTTTGAGGAATTCTTTTGGCACGGGATGAACTACGCGGTTTTACCCTCAATGAGTTCAACGGGGAGCTTGATATTCGATTCGGGCTTTTCGCCGTTAATAAGAGCAATGATGGATTGCGCCGCGAGCTCTCCGATGCGATCGATATCTTGGCGTACGGTTGTTAAGTCAGGCATAAACGTCATAGTGCGGCGGGCACCATCCGCGCCCACGACCTTAATATCGCCCGGAGCGCTCAAGCCTCGCTGCTTCATAACGTTGAGACAGATGGCCGCCATCGTGTCGTCTCCCGCAAAGATGCCGTCAATATCGGGGTTCTCATCGAGGATCTTCGCAACGACCGCGCTCTTTTCGTCGTCGGGCTTAACGAACTCGACCTCACGGACAAGCGCGGGCAAACCGGCCTGCTCAACAACATCGAGGTAGGCATCGGTACGCTTATTGGCAGGCATGCGCATGCGGCTATTGCTGCGCAGGCACAGGATGCGCGAACACCCGTCATTGATCAGGCGACGCGTGGCAAGTTCGCCGATACTATAGCTGTCGCTCGCAATCTGAACAGAGGCCTCGCCAAGGTCGCAGTCGATACCAACCAGACTCAAGCCCATCTCGGCATACGCCTCGGCACCGATATTAAGCGAGTTGACGATGACGCCATCAACCATATTGCGTCGAAGCATGTCGATATAAGAGCGCTCAAGCTCGGGTCGATTGGCGCTATTGCACAGCAGCATCTTAAAACCGTTTTCGGCCAGGGTATGCTCAATGACTTGAACCACTTGGGCATGAAACGGACTGCTGACATAGGGGACGATCATACCGATAAGATTCAGGCGGCCGTTGAGCATGGCACGAGCGATATCGTTGGGCGTATAGTTGATGCGCTTCATCGCGGCATGGACCTTATCGCGGGGCTCTTGGCTAATATAGCCACGATTATTAAGCACACGAGATACCGTAGTAGGCGAAACCCCCGCCACCGCCGCAACATCCTTGATGCCAGGCTTAGCCGTATCCTTAGAACGAGCACTCTCGCGAGCCATAGCACCCTCCCCCCCTCAACATGTCAAACGATTACATACGAACAAACAATACCGCCACAAGAGCGGGAAGGCGGTAACAGTACAAGTAAGTAAACGACTCATCCAAATAATTAGGAGAGTTCCGCCTAAGGGGTGACTACACAGGACCCAGCCGGGGCTGTTTGGGCTATCTCCCAAAACATTCCGCACTGATATTTTCTGTATTGAAGAC
>URYU01000062.1 GCA_900552155.1 uncultured Collinsella sp. | reverse complement strand
CACACCAGCACGTAATCCAAAGCAGAGGCGTCCTCGACCAGGCGCACATCCTGAAACACCATGGAGCACGGTGCGCACTCCCCCGCCACCAGCGCAAGCAACGTCGACTTGCCCACGCCCGAAGCGCCCATCACACAGGTGCGTCCACCAGCGGGCACATGAAGCACCAGCCCGTCGAGCGCCGGCGCCCAAGGCGCGCGATCGCCCACGGCAAGCGCAAGCTCCGCTGCAGCACCATCGCTCGCAGCCCCTGTACGCCCGCGCAGTCCATGCCCATGCGCTCGCACGGCAGTTCGCCACGCCCCGGGCCCCGCAGCCCGCAGCCACCCCACCAGCACGCGCTCGCATGCCCACGACGCCGCCACGACCAGCACGGTCCACGCCAGCAGGTCAGCCGTCTCGATAAGCAGCTTCGCCTGATAGATGCGCTCGCCTACGGTGCCCACCGCCATGCCGATAAGCTCGGCTGCCACGCCGGCCTTCCAGCTCATGCCAATCACGGCACGGGCGCACGAAAGCGCAAACGGCAGGACTTCGCACCAGGTATGGGCGCAAAACAGTCGCCAGCCCCGCACGCCGTGCAGGCGAAACATCTGCTCCAGCGGCTTATCCACTTGTGCCAAGCCCTCGACCAGCGAGAAATATACGCCCGGCAGTGCCATCAAAAAGACTGACGCGATGCTCATGCGCGCCGATCCCAGCCAAATGAGCAGCAGGACCACCACGCAGGCAACCGGCGTCGCCTTAACAAACGAAAGCGCCGGAGCCACCAAGCGGACAAACACCTGCGAGCGCGACGAAATTCCGGCCAGCAAACCACCGCACACCGCGGCAAGCGCCAAACCGCCTAGAATCCGCGCACCCGAGCCTGCCAGAATCGCCCATGTGCCGGCATCGCATACCAGTCGCAGCAACGCCACCACGACAGCGCCCGGCCCCGGCAAAATCAACGGCTGCGCCACGAAACCCGCCATCAGCACCCACACGGCAAGCCAAAAGGCGGCAACGGCACCTGCTGCCGCCACGTCCTTCATACGCTCTGTCATTTGTCGAGCAAACGCACGCACGGGCTACTCCATGTAGTAGAAATCGTCAGCCGGGAGCTTGCCGCCCACGGCGCTCGCGTCCGCATCGGCCAGCACCTGCAGGTACCCACCGAGCGCCGCCTTCATATCCCTCCCCGTCTGGCACACGAGCATGCACCCGGGAATCGCCTTTTCGGCAATCGTGACGTTATCCACGATGCCTGCATCGACCACGGCCTGAGCCCAGTCCGCCGGCGCCGCATTGACGGCCTTCACGCTCGCCTCATGGCAGCGCAAGAATTCCGCCACGGCCTCGGGATGCTCCTCGGCAAAGGCACGGCGCACCACGGTTACGCCCGTCAGCAAACGGGAGCCCGTGTCACCCGCCAGTTCATCCCACACATCGGTCAGGCTCACCGGCGCCGACAGCTTGCCTTCGCTCTTGACGATGGCAGCGGTCTTGAACGGCTCCGGCAGCACGCCCACGGCGGACGGGTCGGCAAGCAGGGCCGACAGCACTTCGGTGGGCTCGCTCTTAAACTCAAGCGCCACCTGGTCGGTCAGGCCCGCGCGCTCCAGCAGGTAGTTCATGACGTACTCCGGCGTGGCGCCCTTGCCCGTCATGTAGACAGTATGGCCCGCCAGATCGCCAAACGAGGCCACACTCGCGTCGCCCGTCACAACGTTCAGCACGCCCAGCGTGTTGATGTCGATGACCTGCACCGCGTCTCGGTCTTGTTGTAGAGCACGCCCGCCACGTTGGCGGGCACCAGGGCGATATCGATATCGCCCTGAATCACCTTGGGCACGATCTCGTCGGCTGCGGCGCTGATCGCAAAGTCGAACTCGTTGTCCGTGGCACCTTCGGCCGCCTGGTCCATAAACTGCACCAGACCGATCGACGTCGGGCCCTTGAGCGAGGCGACGTGCACCTCGACCGGCTCTGCGGCAGCACCGGCGCCGTCCGTGGCAACCGAGCTCGCGGCGGACCCGGCACCGGCAGCCCCGCCGCCACAGCCCGCGAGCGCAAGTGACAGGGCGCCCGCGGCGAGCGCCGAGGCAAACCCCCGGCGCGACATCTCAACATCAAACGCGCGCATCGCTAGCATGTCCCCTCGTTAGGCATCGTCCATGCGTGATGGTCGGTATGCAGCAGCTCCTCGGCCAGTGGCGAGAGCGGCTCGCCTAAGAACTCGCGGTAGCACGCCTGGACATCAGGATTCTCATGCGAGAAGCGAATCTCGGCGTTCGCATCGAGGCCCCAGAGCACCTGGCCACGCTCGGCTGCCAGCTCGCAGCCGTCGTGGATGGGCTGACCGCCGCCACCGACGCAGCCGCCCGGGCACGCCATAACCTCAACGAAATCATAGCTCACGCGGCCGTCGCGAATCGCGTCGAGCAGACGGGCAGCGTTGCCCAGCCCGTGTGCCACGGCGACGCGCACCTTGGTGCCATCGATATCGGCCACGGCCTCCTTCCAGCCGTCCAGGCCGCGCACATCGGTAAAGAAGTCGGCGTCGGGGTTCTTGCCCGTCACCAGGTAATAGGCCGAGCGCACGGCGGCCTCCATCACGCCGCCCGTGGCGCCAAAGATCACACCCGCGCCCGTGCCAAAGCCCAACGGCGTATCGAGCGGCTCCTCGACCAGCGTGTCAACGCTCACGTGGCTCGCGCGGATCATGCGCACCATCTCGCGCACCGTCAGCGCAACGTCCACGTCGGGCGCGCCGCCCTCGCCCATCATGCTCGGCAGCGCACACTCGGCCTTCTTGGCCGTGCATGGCATAACGGACACCACGAACAGACGCTCGGGCTCCACGCCCAGCACCTTGGCGTAGTAGGTCTTGGCGATAGCGCCGAACATCTGCTGCGGCGACTTTGACGTGGACAGGCTGTCGACAAACTCGGGGTAACGCGCCTTCACAAAGCGTACCCAGCCCGGGCAGCAGCTCGTAAACATGGGCCAGCCGCGGCTGTCGCCCTCACCCTTAGCGGCGGCGCCCAGGCGCTCGAGCAGCTCGGAGCCCTCCTCCATAATGGTGAGGTCGGCCGAGAAATCGGTATCGAACACGTACTCAAAGCCCACGCGGCGCAGCGCGCAGGCCAAGCGCTCAACGGTGGCTTCCTCGCGAGATATGCCGAGCTCCTCGCCCCAGGCGCTGCGCACGGCCGGCGCGATCTGCACCAGCACGATCTTGTCGGGATTAGCGAGCGCGTCAAACACGGTCTCGGTGTCGTCGCGCTCGCGCAGCGCGCCCGTCGGGCAATGCGTGATGCACTGGCCGCACGCGACGCAATCGGTCTTGCCGATCGGCACGCGCCCGCGGGTGCCCACGGCGGTATGCGTGGCGCGGTTGGTCAGGTCCCAAATCCCTAGGCCCTGTACGCTCTCGCACACCTTGATGCAGCGCATGCATTTAATGCACTTGTCGTTTTCGCGGATGATGGGGAAATCGAAATCCCAGCCCTCGCCCGCCAAATGCCTTTGATACGGCAGATAGAAAATGCCCAGGTCGTTGGCAATGGTCTGCAGGTTGCAGTTACCGCTGCGCACACAGCTCGTGCAGCGTGAATCGTGCTGCGAAAGCAGCAGCTGCACGTTGGTGCGGCGCGCCTCGCGGGCCTTGGGGCTGTTGGTGTGGACCACCATGCCATCGAGCACGTAGTTGTTGCAGGCGGCAACCAGCTGGTCGCAGCCCTCAACCTCGACCACGCACACGCGGCAGCCGCCGATCTCGTTCAGATCGCGCAGGTAGCACAGGGTGGGAATCTGGATGCCGACGGACTTGGCCGCGTCCAGGATCGTGGTGTGCTCGGGCACCACGACCTCGCAATTATCGATAGTGAGCTTGACCATATTGAGTGCTCCGCTTTCGGTGTTATCGCTGACAGTGGGGTTGTTGAGCTCTACCATTCCAGGTTCCTCCCTCCGCGGAACGCGCCAAAACCAAAGTGGTCGCAACGCAGGCAGCGGCTTGCCTCCTGGCGCGCCTCCTCCTCGGTAAGGCCCTGCTCGACCAGATTCCAATCGTGAATACGCTCGCCGGCCTCGCGCTCGCCCAGCTCGCAGCGGCCGCACTCGTGCTTGCCCTTAAACTGAACGGTCGGCAGCTCCACGTCGAGCTTAATCTTGTGGTCGAAGCCCAGGTAGCGGTCGATATTTGCCGAAGCCACGCGGCCAGCGTTGATGGCACGGATGACGGTGGCGGGGCCGGTCTGGCAGTCGCCGCCGCTAAAGAGGCCATCGAAGTTGGGCACGGCACCGTCCGAGTCGGTGACCACGCAGCCCCACTTGCAGGCAATGCCCACCTCCTCAAACGGTTTGGAATCGATGTCTTGGCCAATGGCGACGAACACACGCTCGCAGGGGATGACGCGCTCGGGCGTGGCGGCGGCACGCGGAGCCGGACGACCACGACGGGGCTCGCCGATAATCTGCGGTTGCACGCGCAGGCCGCTCACGCGACCGTCCTCGCCCGTCTCGATGGCGAGCGGCGCCGTGAGCTCCAGAACCTCGCAACCCTCGGCCTGGGCGCCGGCGATTTCGGCGTCCTGAGCCGTCATATCGCAGATGCGACGGCGGTAGACGATGCTTACCTTTTCGGCGCCGCAGCGCACGGCAGAGCGCGCCACGTCCATGGCCACGTTGCCGCCGCCGATGACGCACACGCGCTGGCCGCTCAGGTCGGGCAGCTCGTCGTCACCGATGGCGCGCAGCATCTTGACGGCCGACTCCACGCCGGGCGCCTCTTCGCCCGGAAGGCCGAGCTTCTTATCGCTGTGGGCACCGATGGCCAGGTAGACGGCATCGAACTCGTCGCGCAGGCGGGCAAGCTCCTCGCCGTTGACGGAGTGGTCGAGCTCAACGTCGATACCGGCGCTCAAGATCCAGTCGATCTCGGCCTGCAAGCGCTCGCGCGGCAGACGATAGCTGGGGATGCCGTAGCGTAGCATGCCGCCCAGGTGGTGGCGCTGCTCAAAGATGGTCACCTTGTGGCCCATCACGGCCAGGTAGTAGGCACAGGAAAGGCCGGCCGGGCCGCCGCCGATCACGGCGACGCGCTTACCGGTGTTGTCCACTACATGTGGCTTGTGGTCGTTGAGGTCGCTATGCTCAACGGCAAAACGCTTGAGGGCGAGGATGTTCATGGGGTCGTCGACCATGCCACGGCGGCAATGCATCTCGCAGGGATGCTCGCACACCAGGCCACAGACGAGCGGTAGCGGGTTGTTCTTGCGGATGACCTTGACGGCGTCGGCATAACGGCCTGCCTCGACGAGCGAGATGTAACCAGGAATGTCGACGTGCGCCGGGCAGCCCGAGACGCACGGGACGCGGGCCTCGCGGTCAAAGCCGCAGGAATGCTCGCGGATGTGGTGCTCAAAGTCGTCGCGAAAGCCGCGAATGGCCGTGAGCGCCATGGCGCCGGCCTCGTAGCCGATGGCGCAATCGCTCGAAAGGTAGATGGTGCGGGCCGTGCGCTCAATCAGGTTGAGCGTGGACTCATCGGCGCGCCCTTCGAGCACATCGGCGAGCAGGTCGCTCAGCGCGCTCAGGCCCACGCGACAGGGCGTGCACTTGCCGCAGCTCTGGGTGGAGCACAGGTTGACGAGCGCTGCCGTAAACTCCACGGGACACGGGGCGAGCGAGCTCACCGCCAGACAACGTCCGAGCGCATCATGCAGGTCGTCCATGACGGCCTGAGCGTGGCTGCGTTCCATTACATGCAGTCGAGCCATAAGATCCCCTCTCACATGGCAGCCCGGAGGCGAGGCCGGGCGAAATTGCTACACGCACAACACTGACCTAAAAAGTTGTGAGGTCTCCATACGGTTCGGCAGGCGGTATAAAATGTCACCCTCAGCGGTGAAATAGAACATTACCGCAGATAAATGCCATATTTGATAAAACGCGTTACCAAATTGCAATATTCAATGTGAAAAAGAGCGCCTTACTATTTTTCCTTTTTGATCCGTTTTCCTCCGTCCCCTTCGGATCACATGATCCCTTGGGAACGGAGGAAAACGGATCGTTTTTGGTGCAAAAGGGCCAGGTTGGGGGTGCGGACAGAAAGTTGGACCGCGGGGCGGTCCGGACTGGAGGTTCGCATGTACAGCAGGGAGAAGGTCGAGCTCTTCCTCCTGGCGACGGAGGACGGCATGGGGCCGACCGCCGCCGCGAAGTTCGCGGGGGTCTCGGTGGGCGCGGCCAAGAAGTGGGCGACGGGGCACCTCCCGCACAGCTACACCGGGGCGCGCTGTAGAATCGGGGCGAGGAAACCGCCACGGAAGGAGGCCAGCTTGGGCCCCGACAAGTCGATCTACGCCCCGCCGGCGACCGGCCCGCTCGCCGGGCTCAACGAGGACCAGATAGAGAACCTGCTGCTCAGGGCGGTGTTGGCCGACCTAAAAGCGGAAGGGTGGGACCCGGCTTCGATCTCGAACAGGAGCAAGTGCGAGCTCGGCGAGAGATTGAGGCGGGCGACCGCCCTGCCCCTCCGCTCGATCACAGGTTTCTTGAGGATATCGAAGAGCTCCTATGAGTACTGGAGGCCCCGCGTCGCCGCGCCGCGCGACCGCGACGCCGACATACGCGACCGCGTGGTGCGCATCTTCCGCGAGGGCTCGGGGTGCTGGGGGTACCGCACCGTCTGGGCGCGCCTGCGCCGCGAGGGCGTCCGGGCCAGCGAGAAGCGCGTGGCCCGCGTGATGCGCGAGGAGGGCCTCGAGGTCGTCTACAACAAGAGGCGCGCCCGGGGCTACAGCTCCTACGCCGGCGAGGTCTCCAAGGCGCCGGAGAACCTCGTGAACAGGAGGTTCCGCGCCGACGAGCCCAACCGGCTGTGGCTCACCGACATCACCGAGTTCAGGCTCCCGGGCGGCGAGAAGGTCTACCTGAGCCCGATCGTCGACTGCTTCGACGGGATGCCCGTCGCCTGGTCGATCGGGCTGCACCCCGACAAGCGCCTCGCGAACTCGAGCCTGCTCAAGGCCTGCGCGGCGAGGCCGGCGGGGGTGCGCACGACGATCCACTCGGACCGGGGCGGCCACTACCGCTGGCCGGAGTGGATCGGGATCTGCGAGGAGAACGGCCTGGTCAGGAGCATGTCCGCGAAGGGCTGCAGCCCGGACAACTCGGCCTGCGAGGGCTTCTTCGGGCGCCTCAAGAACGAGTTCTTCCACTACCGGGACTGGGAGGGCGTGACGGCCGAGGAGTTCATGGGAAGGCTCGAGGCCTACCTCGTGTACTATCGTGAGGAGCGGATCAAGAAGTCCCTCGGGTGGCTGAGCCCGATGGAGTACCGCAGGAAGCTTGGATACGCCTAGGCGCGGTCCAAGAAATCGTCCGCACCCCCGTTTGTTTGCACCAATCTCACTTGCGCTAGATAAAGAGCTCGCATTCCTTCCGCACGACGCAAACCTTGCTCAGCATCTGGGAAACAGCGGATAGCTTGTTGGGATCAAGCTTACGAGCGCCTCGCGGACATACGGCAATGCAGCGCATGCAGGAGATGCACGCCTCGCCAGCTGCTCGTTTGGGGTCACCCTTGTCGATAGCACAAACGGGGCACGCCGCGGCGCATGCACCGCAGGAGACGCAATCCTCTGTTGCCTCGGGCGCCATGCGGTGACCTCCAGCTTGTTTATAAGGACGATTGCCGGGAATAGAGGGCTCGGATGTATCCTCGGCCAACAGCTTTTGCTGAATTTGCTGCGCAAACTCTGCGAGCTGCGCCGCATCCTGCGCATCCGGACGACCGGCAGCAAACTGTCGCGCAATGGAATGTTCTGCAATGGCCGCAACTGCCGCGATCACCCGGAATCCCGCATGCTTCGCAACGTCCTCCAGCTCTACGAGCGTGTCCTCAAACGCGCGGTTTCCGTAGACGCACACCAGAACGGCCCGCGCTCCGTTGCCGTGAACCATGCCCAACCGGTCAGCCACCACAGCCGGGATTCTACCGGCATACGCCGGCACAGAGATTACGGCCACGTCGTCCTCAGTCATCGAGACAGCGCTGAAATCTAGCCCGCTATCGGTCAGATCGACGGTAACGGTATTCTTGTCCAGTGCCCCGGCCACAAGGCCAGACACCTTCTGCGTTCCACCCGTCGGACTAAACACAATTTCGAATACGCTCATCGAGACACCCTCCCCCTACGTCTGGCAACGCGTCAAGCCGTTTTCACATCCAGCCAGAGTATACGGCACGTGGGATCCCCATTTTGGTGCATCAAGCACCCCAATGCACCAACCCTACGCTGTCTGCCTCTTCGTTTTGTATAAATTACGGTACAGATTGTATATTTTTACGGGATACCGCCGTGTTCTCCCGAGGTACCCCATCCTGGCCCGTGCAAAAAACGGAGTATTCTGCAACGTGACCGCGCCAGCAATACCCCGAGCGGGCAAACCTTTAGGGCGCTGCGTCATTTTGGGTTCCGACATGGCGAGAATGACGCGCCCCTGCTCCGGAAAACGACGAAATCTGACTCAGAACGCTCGCTAGGGATATCCGAACGCCACCGTTGGCGACGTCAAATCATATGCAGACAACTCGAACTGCAGAATACTCCAAAAAATGCACGGCGCACCCCATGGGACCCATTGCCGCATGGTAGGAAACAGGCCCACGGCATCCTCTAGATGCATTCCCGAGGAAATCACATTTGAACTAGCGATCGGATGCGGCAAACAAAAGGGCCCCGAGCGTAGTTGCTCGGGGCCCTTAGTTCGCCTCGCTCTAGCGTGCGACGCGTATGTTACTTGCGCTTGCCGCCGCCGTCACCGGGGCGACGGGAGCTGCCGCCGCGCTTGCCGCCACGATTGTTGCCATAGCTGCCACGGTTATCGCGACCGCCGGCACGACCGCCGCGGGAGCCGGCCTGGTTGCCGCCACGCCCGCCGCGATAGCCGCCACGACGCTCCTCGCGGGTATCGTCGTAGTTGCGCCAGTCATCGCGACGATCGCGGCTGGCACGCGGGTCACGACGATCGTGCGACTCATTCGAACGACCAGCGCCGCCGCGGCCGCCATTGCCGCGCGCGCCCTCGCGCCGCTCGCCGCCGCGGCTAACGCGCTCTTCAAAGCGCTTGCCGCCACGGGACTCACCGCCACGAGCACCTCGCTCACCGCGACCCTCGCCGCCGCGACGCTCATCACGGCCACCGCGCTCGTCATCACGACCGGAACGACGGCGGTCGCCCGAACCGCGCTTGCCACCGCGCGAACCGCGGCCCTCGTCCTCGCGCTCGACACGACGACGGCCGCCACGGTCCTCGTCCTCACGACGACGGCGGTGTGCCTCGCCCTGGAACTGCTTGGCACGACGCTCGGCACGGTTGCCGCGCGCAGGCTGCTCAGCGGCACCAGCACCAGCGCGCTCCTCGGCAGCCACCTCGCGAGCCACGCTCTCCACGGCCTCGTCCACGCGAGCCTGAACGCCCTCGCGCACGCGGGTCTTGCCGCCGCGCTTAGGACGGCTCGGGCGCTCGCCGTCGCCGCGACGCTCGTCGCGACCGCGGTTGGAACGACCGGCCACATCGCCGTAGTCATCGCCGTTGCGCTTGCCGTCGCGACGTGCCTGCTCAAGCTGCTTCTTGCTCTTGGACTTGCCGCGCTTGGTCTTCTTCTTCACCGTAAAGGCCGCAGGGTCGCGCTCGGGGTCAACCGCGGGCGGGTTGGGACCTACATGCAAGTCGCCGGCCTCGTAGATGTCGGCCGTCTTGTCCATGAGCTTCTCGATCTCGTAGAACTCGTCCACGTCCTGCTCAGTCACAAACGTAATGGCCCAGCCCAGCTCGCCGGCGCGGCCCGTGCGGCCGATGCGGTGGATGTAGTCGGTCGGCTCTGCCGGCACGTCAAAGTTCACGACATAGCGCACGTCGCTGATGTCGATGCCGCGGGCGAGCACGTCGGTCGCCACCAGCACGTCAACGGTGCCGTCGCGGAAGGCCGAAAGCGCGCGCTCGCGCTGGGCCTGGCTGCGGTTGCCGTGAATCGCAGCGGCCTTGATGCCCTTGCGCTCCAGACGACGGCAGCAGCTGTCGGCGCGGTGCTTGGTGCGCATAAAGACGATGGTGCGCTCCGGG
>URYU01000061.1 GCA_900552155.1 uncultured Collinsella sp. | reverse complement strand
GGCGTGCTGCGGCGATTTGCGTCCGCGCCGCACGGTATAATAAATCCGTTCAACAGATCTGCCTGCCGAAGCGGGCATACACAGAGGACTCATCGCTATGAACCGTGAGAGGTATCGCGGCGACCTGCCCCTATCAGGGGTGGGTGCCTATGTCATCGCTTAAGACGACGCATCGCTGGGCGGTCGCTCAGCAAAACCCCGAGCTCGAAAAGGAGCTTTCGGCTGGTCTGGGCATTCCCGGGCTGGTGGCGCGCATTATGGTCGCGCACGGCATTGACTCCATCAAAGAGGGCCAATTGTTTTTGACACCTTCGCTCGATCGCGACTGGGCCGACCCACTCATTATCCCGGGCATGTCGGTCGTTGCCGACCGCGTCGAGCGTGCTATTCGCAACCACGTGCACATTGCAGTCTTTGGCGATTTTGACGTTGACGGTATTACGTCGACCTGCCTGTTGACCGAGGCGCTGCGCACGTTTGGCGCCGATGTCACGCCGTTTATTCCGCATCGCTTTGATGAGGGCTACGGTCTTTCGCGTGCGGCACTCGACCGCGTTAACGAGCTCGCTCGCCCCCAGCTGATCGTGACCGTCGATAACGGCATTGCCGCCAAGGAAGAGGTTTCCTATTTGGAGGACCTGGGGATCGATTTGGTGGTCACGGACCATCACGAGCCCTCCGACCAGGTGCCGCAGGGTGTGCCCCTGACCGACCCCAAGCTCGAGGACGAGGGCCCCTCGCGCGAGCTTGCCGGTGCTGGTGTGGCGCTCAAGCTGGTGCTAGTCCTGGGTGAGCGCCTGGGCAAGCCGTCGTATTGGCGTTCGCTAATCGAGGTCGCGGCGCTGGGCACCGTGTCCGACATGATGCCGCTCACGCCCGAGAACCGCGCGCTGGTTGCCGAGGGCATCCAGCAGATGCGCGTAACCGCTCGCCCCGGCTATATCGCGCTTGCCGCGCTTGCCAAGGCGGACCTTTCGAGCATTACGGCGGATGGCCTGTCATTCTCGCTCATTCCCCGCTTAAACGCTGCCGGCCGCATGGCCGATCCCAAGCTGGCGCTCGACCTGCTGCTTGCCCGCAATCCCATCGAAGCAAGCGCGCTGGCGGCTGAGCTCGAGGAAATCAACCGCCAGCGCCGTGAGATCGAGGCGGAGCTCACGCGCGATGCCATGGCAAAGGTCGAGGAGACCTATGACGGCGGGCGCGCGATCGTTGTGGGCGGCGAAGGCTGGCACGAGGGCGTCAAGGGTATCGTGGCAAGCCGTCTGACCAACCGCTATCACGTGCCGGCGCTGCTGTTCTCGATCGAGGACGGTATCGCGCGCGGCTCTGGTCGCTCGGTGGGCAAAGTTAACCTGTTTGACGCCGTCGAGCGCTGTTCCGACCTGCTGATTCGTCGCGGCGGACATGCCGGTGCGGTGGGTGTGACCATCGAGGCATCCAAGCTCGATGAATTCCGTCGTCGCCTTTCCGCCGTGCTATCGGAGATTCCCGCTGAGGACTTTGAAGACATCGACGAGGTTGCCGCCACGGTCGACCTTTCCGAGCTGAATATCGAGACTATAGAGCAGATTTCCCGTCTTGAGCCGTTTGGCCAGGGCAACAAGGTGCCGCTGCTGGCTGCCGAGGGCGTGACGATGTGCGATCGCGCCGTGGTGGGCAAAACCGGCGAGCACATGCGCTTTGTGGCGACCGATGGCGCCGCGAGCGTGCCGGCCATCATGTTCCGCGTGCCGCAAATCGATAAGCTCATCAACTGCGATAGCGCTGTCGACTTGGTGTTCGAGGCCGTTGCCGAGCATTGGCAGGGGCGTGTGAAGCCCAAGCTCATGATCAAGGATGTTCTGGTCCGCGATACCACGCTGCCCGGCGTCGACGATCCGGCATGCGAGCTTCGTCGTGGCGTGCAGCCGGCGGATTCTGGCCTGCGCCTGGAGTCGCGCAAGCGCGAGACGCTCGCCCAGCTTTCCTATACCGAGCTCACGCGCTCGCTTATCCATAGCTTTATCGGCTCGAACCAGCCGCACCGCGCGCAGGTCGAGGCGCTCGATGCCCTGGCCGATCACCAAAGTGTTCTGGCCGTTATGGGAACGGGGCGCGGCAAGTCGCTCATCTTCCATGTGCATGCCGCGCGTGAGGCGGTGCTTCGCGGACGTGCGAGCATCTTTGTCTATCCGCTGCGCGCGCTTGTTGCCGACCAGGCCTATCACCTCTCGTCGACGATGGCCGCGCTCGGCATTGGCGTGGGCGTGCTGACCGGCGAGACCGTGGAGGCGGCGCGCGATGACGTGTTTGCCGGCTTGGCTTCGGGCCGCACTGGCATCGTGCTCACGACGCCCGAGTTCCTGTCCATTCACCGCGACCGCTTTGCGCGTTCGGGGCGCATCGGTTTTGTCGTTATCGATGAGGCGCATCATGCCGGTCTTGCCAAGGGCGGCGACCGCAGCGCCTATCTCGACATGCCCGATATCCTCAAGGCCCTGGGCGACCCGGTCGTTCTGGCCGCGACTGCCACCGCAACGGCTCCGGTTGTGGCCGAGCTCGCCCGTGTTCTACCGATTACCCGTACGGTGGTCGACGAGACGGTGCGCGAGAACTTGCAGCTCGAGGATGACCGAGATCTTGCGAGCCGCGAGAACCGCCTGGTGTCAATCGTGGCTACGGGGGAGAAGACCGTCATCTACGTCAACTCGCGTGATCAGTCCGTGGCGCTTGCCAAGACGCTGCGCAAGCGGGTGCCCGATTGCGCGACCCGCATCGCGTTCTATAACGCGGGGCTTGCGCGCTCCGATCGTCGCCGTGTTGAGGAAGCGTTTCGTGACGGAAGCCTCAGCTGCATCGTTTCGACCTCTGCCTTTGGTGAGGGCGTCAACCTGCCCGATATTCGCCATGTCGTGCTCTACCACATGCCGTTTGGCAGCATTGAATTTAACCAGATGAGCGGACGCGCCGGTCGCGACGGCCAACCTGCCGTGATTCACTTGCTCTATTCGTCGCGTGACGCTCGCATTAACGAGCGCCTGCTCGACTGCTACGCGCCCGAGCGCGATGAACTCGTCACGCTCTATCGAGCGCTGCAGACCATGTGGCGCTCCAACCGCGGCAAGACCGGGGACGATTTCTTTAGCGCGAGCGATATCGACATCGCGCAGATGTGCCTTGCCATCGATGCCCGCACGCCGGTCGACGAGCGCTCGGTGGAAAGCGGCCTGGGAATCTTCGAAGAGCTTGGTTTCTGTCGCGTTTCGGGGTTTGACGACACCCGTCGCATCGCGATGGCCGAAAACCCCGGCCGTGTGCAATTGAGCAGGTCAATTCGCTATTTGGAGGGCTTGCGCTCGCGCATGGAGTTCTCGGCTTTCCGGAGCTGGGCACTCGATTCGTGCGCTTCTGATATGCTAGCCAAAGTTAACCGCCCGATCGTACCGCGGGCCTAGGGGAAGGGGACCTCGATGGATGCCGCAGCCCGTACCGCCCATGATTCCACCCTCCAGCCGTTTTCGGAGATGGAGCACTATAAGCATGCCGATGAGCTGCCGCCCGAGATTATGGCGGACAGCTACGACAAGCTGGAGCGCCTGTGCCTCAAATATATGAATGAGGAGGACTTCTCTAAGGTGGAGCAGGCCTATTGCTTTGCCGCCGAGAAGCACTGCAACCAAAAGCGCCGCTCGGGCGAGATGTACATTAACCATCCCGTCGAGGTGGCCATCATTTTGGCCGATCTCAAGATGGACTGCGATGTGGTGTGCGCCGCGCTGCTGCACGATACCGTTGAGGATACAGAGACCTCGCTTGCCGATGTTTCCGGCCTGTTTGGCGATACGGTGGCCGAGCTCGTCGATGGCGTGACCAAGCTCACCAACATCGAAGTCGACAGCATGGACGAGAAGCAGGCCCTCGCGCTGCGCAAGATGTTCCTCGCCATGTCCAAGGACATCCGCGTCATCATCGTTAAACTTGCCGACCGTCTGCACAACATGCGAACGCTGGCAGCCCTGCGCGAGGATCGTCGCCTGTTTAAGGCTCGCGAGACCATGGACGTGTATGCGCCCCTGGCCGACCGTCTGGGCATGAGCTCTATTAAGTGGGAGCTCGAGGACCTGTCCTTCTTCTACCTGGAGCCCGATGCCTACCAGCGCATTGCGCGCATGGTGGCTGAGTCGCGCGAGGTTCGCGAGCGCTATCTGGCCGAGACCATCAAGACACTCACCGACGAACTCAACCGCATTGGCCTGGAGGACTTCCAGATTAACGGCCGTTCCAAGCACTATTGGTCCATCTACCAAAAGATGAAGCGCAAGGGCAAGGAATTCTCCGAGATCTACGACCTGGTGGCACTGCGTGTCATCACGCATTCGGTGCGCGATTGCTACTCCACGCTCGGCGCGGTGCATACGCTGTGGCACCCCATGCCCGGTCGCTTTAAAGACTATATCGCCATGCCCAAGGTCAATAACTACCAGTCGCTCCACACGACGGTCATCGGCCCCACGGCCCGTCCGCTCGAGATTCAGATTCGAACCTACGAGATGCATGAGCAGGCCGAGTACGGCATTGCCGCCCACTGGCTATACAAGAAGTCGGGCGGATCGTCTGCTTCCAAGACCAATGACGCTCAACGTTTGGACGACCAGATCAACTGGCTCAAGCATTCGCTCGATTGGGCTGCGTCTGATGAGATCACCGACGCCAAGGAATACCTGCATTCGCTGAAGGTCGACCTCTTCGATCAGGAGATCTTCGTCTTTACGCCCAAGGGCGAGGTCATGGCGCTTCGTGCCGGCTCCACGCCGCTCGACTTTGCCTATGCCGTTCACACCGAGGTGGGAAACCATTGCGTCGGCGCCAAAATCAACGGTGCGGTGGCTCCGCTCACGCACGAGATTAAGACGGGTGACCGTGTCGAGATCCTGACTAACAAGAGTTCCAAGCCGTCGCGTGATTGGCTCAAGATCGTTAAGACGCCTTCCGCCAAGTCAAAGATCCGCCGCTATTTTGCCGCTGCGACCAAGGATGACGACGCTGCTGCCGGCCGCGATATACTGGCCAAGGACCTGCGGAAGCGTGGCTATGGCATTTCTACGCCGCGTTCGACGCGTGCGCTCAACGCCGTAGCGGAGCAGTTTAACTTCAAGCAGCTCGAGGACCTGTTTGCCGCCGTCGGCGCCGGCAAGGTTGCCCCGCGCGCTGTGGGCAATAAGGTCGAGCAAATCTTGGACCCCAAGCCCGAGGAACAGCTCACCAAGGCCGAGGCTATCGCCGAGGTCGTGAAACAGCCTGCTCGCGGCTCCAACCGCAAGCCGCAAAAGCGCGGCAAGAGCGCAAGTAACGGCATTATCGTCAAGGGCGAGAGCAACAGCGGCCTGCTGGTCCGTCTGGCTCATTGCTGCAACCCCGTGACGGGCGACGACATCGTCGGCTTCATCACGCGCGGTCGTGGCGTTTCGGTACATCGCGCCAACTGCCCCAACGTCAAGGGTCTTATGGAACATCCCGAGCGCATGATCGATGTGGAGTGGGACGGCGCTGCCGACACCCTCTTCCAGGTCGAGATCGTGGTCGAGTGCTTGGACCGTATGGGCCTGCTCAAGGATGTCACCATTGCCATTGGCGATGCGGGCGGCAATATCCTTTCTGCCGCCACGTCGACCAACCGCGAGGGTATTGCAACCCTGCGCTTTATGGTCGAGATCTCGGACGCGAGTGGTCTGGATCCGCTGCTGGCTTCCATCAGCAGTGTCGATTCGGTCTACGACGCTCGCCGTCTTATGCCCGGCGAAGGCGGAGCTCAGCTCAAGCGCCGTGTGTAGGTGCGAGAGCCTCTCAGCATCATAGATATTGGTTACGTTCGAGGCATCGTTTGGTGCCTCGAACGTATTTTAGAAGGAGGGTATGCGCATGGGCGATATGACTTTGGACCTGACACCCCGAGGTGCAGCTTCGATTGAGGCACTCGTCAACGGCCCGATTCAGACCAACAGTTACGCCGTGATTTCGAATGACGAGTGCTTAATCGTCGATCCGGCGTGGGAGGGCGAGCGTCTTGTGGAGCATATCCGCACCGCGCATCCCGAAGTTCGCGTACTCGGCTCTGTCTGCACGCACGGTCATGCCGACCATGTTGGCGGGGTCGCCGGGGTTCGAGCTGTCGTTGGCGACAGCGCACTATATGAGTTGTGCGCTAAGGACGTGACGGTGCCTCGCGCAAATATCGAGGAGCAGCGCGCCATGTGGGGTATTGAGACGCCCGATCCGGGCGAGCCGACGCGGCTGCTTGCCGAGGGCGATACGATTGAATTGGGCGATATCTGCCTGCAGGTGATCGAGACGCCGGGGCATACGCCGGGCGGCATCGTCCTGTTCGCCGCGACCGAGCAGGGGAACATCGCCTTTGTGGGCGACACGCTTTTCCCGGGCAGCCACGGTCGTACCGATCTTTCCGGCGGTGACGAGGCGGCGATTATGCGCTCGCTCTCCAAACTTGCCAAGACGCTTCCGCCCGATACCGTTTGCTTGACGGGCCATGGCGATTCGACCTCGATGGCGCGCGATCTTATGCAGAATCCGTTTATGCAGATGTAGGCTCGAAGCCGTCTTTCGAATCACGAAGACCGCTCAATCGTCAAGCTATTTTCCCCAGTGGGTCGATTCTGTGGGGCAAACGGTCAAAATTTGTCCAATCGGATGGTATTCGTGAACAAACGAACGTTTATGCTCGGGTATGTCGTGGTAAAATCTCAGGCGTTATCGGAGCAACCTTACAGGAGGTTTCTTTATGCTCGTCAACGCAGCAGACATGCTCAAGAAGGCCGAGGCCGGCAAGTACGCTCTCGGTGCCTTCAACACCAACAACCTCGAGTGGACCCTGGCTATTCTCCAGGCCGCCGAGGAGGCCAAGTCTCCGCTGATCCTTCAGTGCACCGCTGGTGCCGCTAAGTGGATGGGCGGTTTCAAGGTCTGCGCCGACATGGTCAAGGCTGCCGGCGAGGCCACGGGCGTTACCGTCCCCGTCGCCCTTCACCTCGATCACGGTTCTTACGAGGACTGCTTCAAGTGCATCGAGGCCGGCTTCACGTCCATCATGTATGACGGCTCTCACGAGGAGACCTTCCAGCTTAACCTCGACCGCACCAAGGAACTCGTTGAGCTTGCCCACTCCAAGGGCATGTCCATCGAGGCCGAGGTCGGCGGCATCGGCGGCACCGAGGACGGCGTGACCTCCAACGGCGAGCTCGCTGACCCCGCTGAGTGCAAGCAGATTGCTGACCTGGGCGTCGACTTCCTCGCCTGCGGTATCGGCAACATCCACGGCGTGTATCCCGCCGACTGGGCTGGCCTTTCCTTCGAGCGTCTGGGCGAGATCAAGGCTCAGACCGGCGACCTGCCCCTCGTTCTGCACGGTGGTACCGGCATCCCCGAGGATCAGATCAAGAAGGCCATCTCCCTGGGTATCTCCAAGATCAACGTTAACACCGATCTGCAGCTCGTCTTCGCCAAGGGCGTTCGCGAGTATATCGAGGCTGGCAAGGATCAGCAGGGCAAGGGCTTTGACCCCCGCAAGCTCCTCAAGCCTGGTCGCGACAACATCGTTGCCCGCACCAAGGAGCTCATGGAGGAGTTTGGCTCCGTCAACAAGGCGTAAGTAGCGGTTTAACTTTCCCGTCGGAGGCCCCGTTCACCCTACGCTTTTCCCTTGCGCTCACCTGGCTTTGCCAGAAGTCGCGCAATGGGAAAAGCTTCGGGTGAACGGGACCTCCTTCGTTAACTCGCTACAGGGTTACTGGGCTGAATTCATTTTTTGACTACCGCTCGGCGGTGTTGATGGCTCCCTTGTTGGGGCTTTCTTTTTTATCTCGCTACAATGGGCTTCAAGAGTTCTAATGACTTGGAGTTTGGTATGGCTGTTATTAATGTGCTGCCTTCGGATGGGAAGGTCATTGACGAGGGTCCTGTTGGTTGCTCTGTTGATGTTTGCTGTGATGATTTCCGTCATCTCGATATTGGACTGCTGCCCGAGATTCTTCGTCTCAAGGATGCCGGATATTTGACGCAGGCTGTTGCGGCTTGTGATCGTCTTTTGGGGCAGAATCCCGATCCCTCGCTTGCTGCCTGCGTTCGTGCCGAGCGGTATCGCATGATCGAGACGCCGCTTCATTTTTCGGTGTCGCGTGATCGGGCTATCGAGATGATCCGCGAGGAGTGGCCCGAGTTTACCGATGAGCAGTTTGACGATCTGATTGACCGTAAGCGTATTGACTGGCGCTTTATCGATGGCGAGCTGTTCGTTCTCGACAACTTCCTCGATTCGCTTCGCGTATATCCCAAAGAGGTCCCCGGCATGCGTCCCGATTCTACGGACGGAGTAGCACTGCGCAACGAGATGCTCAAGGAGATGGAGTCGCAAAACGGGTTGACTCGCGTTATTACGCTTCAGGCGTCCTTGTCTGTCCCCGGCGCTCTAGAGGGGGAGACCGTTCACGCTTGGCTTCCCGTTGCCGCCACCTGCCGCCAACAGTCTCAGGTCGAGATTCTCGACATGACGCCGGAGGGTACTGTTGCTCCCGCGAACGCTTCGGCGCGTACCGCCTCGTGGTCTTCTTCGAGTGAGCGCTCATTCTCGGTGACCTATCGTTATCACATCGCTGCCGCTTATCGCGATATCTATGGGGGTGCGCTTCCGGCGCATCCGTGTATGGACGCGCCGCTGTCCGAGGATATTTCCGAGGACCGTCCGCACATTGCATTCACGCCGTATCTGCAGCAGCTGACGGCCGGTGTTGTTGACGGACTCGAGGATCCGCTCGATCGCGCTCGTGCTATCTATGATTACCTGACACAGCATATCGACTATCGCTATCAGCCACCGTACCTGCTTTTGGGATCTATTGCCGACGACTGTGCGCATTCGCTCCGCGGCGATTGCGGCGTTATGGCGCTCACGTTTATCACCATGTGCCGCATCGCGGGGGTGCCTGCTCGTTGGCAGAGCGGCCTGTATGTTGCGCCCGATTCGGTGGGGTCGCACGACTGGGCAGAGTTCTATACGCCGCAGACCGGTTGGCTCAACGCCGACGTGTCATTTGGATCTTCTGCTCGCAGGATGGGGGAGGAGTGGCGCCGCCGTCACTACTTTGGCAATCTCGACCCGTGGCGTATGGTGGCCAACAATCGATTCCAGGCAGAGTTTGAGCCCTCTTTCGACGGCATGCGCGAGGACCCTTACGATAACCAGATGGGTGAGGCTTCGGTCGACGGGCGCGGATGCCGTGTGCGCCAGTTTCTCGGGCAACGCCTCGTACTCCCCGGCACGGCAGACCGCAAGGTTGCGCCGCTCGGGGGTGAAGGCCGCGGCCTCGTAGCAATAGGTCGGGACATGCAGTTCAGCGGCGATGCGTTCGGCCAGTTTGCGGGCCAGCTCGGCGCACTCGGCGAGTGTGATGCCGCAAATCGTGATCAGCGGCAACACGTCGGTAGCCCCCATGCGCGGGTGCGCACCCTTATGACGGCGCATGTCGATCAGCTCGGCAGCCCTCTTCACCCCCTCAAAGGCGGCTTCGACGACCGCTTCGGGCGCGCCGACGAACGTGACGACAGTCCGGTTGGTCGCCTCGCCGGGATCCACGTCCAGCAGCTTGACGCCCCCGGAGGATTCGATGGCCGATGTGATCTGACGGATTACTGCCTTGTCGCGTCCCTCGCTGAAATTAGGGACACACTCCACGATACGCTTTTCCATAGGTAATGAGGTTAGATTTATACTTTCAAAGATAAAGAAAATCCGGGAGAAATACGAAAAAATCGTAACGAAAAAAGCCACTCCGGATTCTGAAACAGCAGTTTCCGGGGTTTTTCCGCAGGAGAGGCGGGCACGGAGCCGGAAATTCCCGCAGGGAGAAAAAGCAGGGGAACCCCAAAAAAAAGCCCGCCGCGCGAGGCGACGGGCCGGAACGGCCTGCACTGCGCGATGTTCTTCTTTGACGGCATGGTAGACTCGTTCACCATCAACGAGCGTCTGGTGCGGCCCGTCCTGCTGTCCGACAGGCGCCGCGCCTCGGCGGACGAGCTTGCCGGACGCATTCTGCAGGCGGATGACTGCCGCGTCGAGACCGACATGGACAAGGCGCTCGCCGCCTTTCTGTACGGC
>URYU01000060.1 GCA_900552155.1 uncultured Collinsella sp. | reverse complement strand
GAAAGCGCCTCAGTGATGCAGAGTGGGACGCGCTTTCCCAATGGCGGCCCAGGCGGAAAGCGCGTCCCGGAATCCGCATTCAGACTGGGACGTAGTTTCCGGATGGCACATCAAGCGGAAAATGCGACCCGGAATTTGCTCTGAGACCGGGACGCGCTTTCCCGCCGACCGCCCCGACCCCTTAACTCCAAAACCTGCGCGCTCGCCATCCCAAAACTGGGTAGAAGAAAGCCAAAACGCAATCGCAGGAGGTCAATATGACTGCAGAAGATAAGGCAAAGAACGCCGGCAAGGTCGCGCTCGTTTTGGAGGGCGGTAGCTTCCGCGGGCAATTTACCGCGGGCGTGCTCGACGTTCTCATGGAGGCTGGCGTCGAGATTCCGGCTGTCTACGGTGTATCGGCCGGCGCCCTCAACGGCGTGAACTACAAGTCGCACCAGATCGGCCGTGCCAACCGCATCAACCTGGCTTTCTGCAACGACAACCGCTTCATGGGCGCCGCATCGTTTGCGTCCACGGGCTCCATTGTGGGTTACGACTTTATCTTCAACGATGTCCAGGACCGCTTGGATCCCTTTGACAACGAGACGTTCGACGCGAGCCCCATCGAGATGTACGCCGTCGCGACGGACATGCTCTTTGGAACCGCCGCGTACCTTCCGGTCAAAAGCGCCGTACTCGATCTCGACGCCGTGCGCGCATCGACCTCGTTGCCGCTGGTGACGCCGCCGGTCGAGATTGACGGGCACAAATACGTCGACGGCGGCGTAGCCGATTCGGTTCCTATCGAGCATGTGCTCGAGGAGGCGGGCTTCGACCGTGCGGTCGTCATCGTCACGCAGGACCGTTCGTATGAGAAAAAGCCCTACGAGTTTATGCCTGCCGCGCGCGCCCGCTATGCCGACTACCCCTATCTGCTCGAGGCTATCGAGACACGCCACGACCGCTACAACATCCAGCGCATGCACCTGTGGAAGTATGAGCGCGAGGGCCGTGCGTTGGTCGTCGCTCCGCAAAAGCCGGTCGAGGTCGGCCATGTTGAGCACGATCCGGCAAAGCTTCTGAACCTGTATATCCAGGGCCGTCAGGAGGCAAAGCGCCTGCTCGCGGAAATCCAAGAGTTCGTTGAGCGCTAGCGACGGCGAACCCTCAAAAAATGACAACAGCTAAAGAGCTGGAAAATCACGGCTCGTGGATGACATGTGCAGAAACTCTGGTCGGAGCCAAAATACCTGTTGACTCGTACGGCGAGCGGGGTAATATGGACGGGTTACTTGCAGAGCCCCGTGAATCTCTGTAACAACACGTACTGTACATGGAGGAGTCTAAGTGATTTCGAAATCGACTCACTACGCCAAGCAGGGCGAGGTCCAGCGCAACTGGGTTCTCGTCGACGCCGATGGTGCTGTCCTGGGCCGTCTTGCCACCCAGATCGCAATGATCCTGCGCGGTAAGAACAAGCCCCAGTTCACGCCCAACAGCGACTGCGGCGACTTCGTTGTCGTCATCAACGCCGATAAGGTCCAGCTTACCGGTAACAAGGCCGACACGAAGACCTATTATCGCCACAGCGGCTACAACGGCGGCCTCAAGGCTGAGAGCTTCCGCCAGGCTATGGAGAAGCACCCGGAGAAGGTCATCGAGCGCGCCGTTCGCGGTATGCTGCCCAAGACCACCCTCGGCCGTGCCCAGATGACCAAGCTTAAGGTCTACGCTGGTGCCGAGCATCCGCACGCTGCCCAGAACCCCACGAAGATTGAGCTGGAGGCTTAAAGATGGCTGAGAACACCGTTGTCTACCAGGGTACCGGCCGTCGTAAGAACGCCGTCGCCCGCGTCCGTCTCGTCCCCGGCACCGGCAAGGTGACCATCAACAAGCGTGACGCCGAGCAGTATTTCGGCCGTCATCAGCTCGTTGAGAACGCCCTTGCTCCCTTCAAGGTGACCGACACCGCCGGTCAGTTCGACGTTATCGCTCTGTGCGATGGCGGCGGCATTTCCGGTCAGTCCGGCGCTCTGCGCCTGGGCATCGCTCGCGCTCTTCTGAACGCTGGCGACTACCGTGCTGACCTCAAGAAAGCCGGTTTCCTTACGCGCGATGCTCGCGTGGTCGAGCGCAAGAAGTACGGCCTCAAGAAGGCCCGCCGCGCTCCCCAGTTCTCCAAGCGCTAAGGTTTTATCTCCTTTCGAGATACAATGTACAAGCGGGGCCTGCCGATTCCTCGGCGGGTCCCGCTTTTCTTTTTCGACTAGGGTGGGCGGTTGCATATCGCCTGCTAGGGAAGGAGCGATCCTATGCCCCAGAACATCTTCGGTACCGACGGCGTCCGTGGCGTCGCCAATGCCGACCTCTCGTGTGACCTCGCGTTTCGCCTGGGCCGCGCGGCGACCAAGTTTCTTGGTCCGGACATCTGCATCGGCCGTGACACGCGCCTTTCGGGCACCATGCTCGAGAGCGCTCTGACCGCCGGCATTATGGCCGAGGGCGGCCGTCCGCACTGCTGCGGCGTCATCCCCACGCCCGCCGTGGCGCTGCTCACTGTTCAAAACGAGCTCGATGGCGGCATCGTCATCTCCGCTTCGCACAATCCGCCGGAGTTCAACGGTATCAAGTTCTTTAGCCGCAAGGGCATGAAGCTTCCCGATGCTGTCGAGGAAGAGATCAGCGCCTGGGTCATGTCCGAGGAAGCCATGGCTGCCGATACGCTGCCGACTGGCGCCGGCGTTGGCCACATTATCAAGATGAAGGACGCTCGCAAGGCATACGTCGACCACGCTATCGATACGCTCGATGGCCTGAGGCTTGATGGCCTGGTCGTTGCCGTCGACTGCGGTCACGGTGCTTCCTGCCAGACTACGCCCGCCGCGCTGCAGCGCCTGGGTGCCACAGTCCATGCCATCAACACCGATTACTGCGGCACTGACATTAACGTCGAGTGCGGCTCTACTCACCTTGAGCCCCTGCGCGAGCTCGTGCTGCGCACCCATGCTGACATCGGTCTGGCCCACGACGGCGACGCCGACCGCGTGCTGTTCGTGGACAGCGAGGGCAATGAGATCGACGGTGACTACATCCTGGCTATCTGCGGTTCCGACCTCGCCGCTCGCGGCAAGCTCGCCAACTCCGAGATCGTCTCGACCGTCATGTGCAACCTGGGCTTCTCCATCGCTATGAAGGAGCAGGGCTTCGAGATGGTTCAGACTGCCGTGGGTGACCGCTACGTTCTGGAGCGCATGCTCGCGGACGGCGCCGTCATCGGCGGCGAACAGTCCGGCCACATCATCTTCCTGGAGCACAACACCACCGGTGACGGCCTGGTGACGGCTCTGCAGCTGCTGGCCGTGCTCAAGCGCACCGGTCGTACCCTCACCGACCTTGCCGGCATCATGAAGAAGTACCCGCAGGTACTCGTCAACGTGCATTCGGACAACAAGGCTGGTCTGGACGATTGCCAGCCCATCTGGGATGCTGTCGCTGCTGCCGAGAAGGAGCTTGACGGCCGCGGCCGCATTCTGGTGCGCCCGAGCGGTACCGAGCCGCTGGTCCGTGTGATGGCCGAGGCCGAGACGCACGAGCTGACCCAGCGCGTTGTCGACGACATCGTCGAGGTTGTCAAGCGCGAACTTCCCTAATGGTCTAAAACCGTTGCCAAGTGGTAAACTGTTAAGGTTATTTTGATTGATTGGTATGTCCGAGGGGGAGCATGTTCACTAAAGTCCTAAGGTCTTTTGGTATGCGTGGTCGAGTCCTTACGCTGGATGCTCCCATCTCGGGCGACGTCATTCCGCTCTCCGAGGTAAACGACCAGACGTTTGCCACCGGCCTTTTGGGCCAGGGCGTGGCGATTCAGCCCACCGGAACGCGTGTGATTGCACCGGCTGATGCCAAGGTCGAGGCCATTTTTCCCACGGGACATGCCGTTGCGCTTAACACGGTCGATGGCTTGGACGTGCTCATCCACGTTGGCCTGGACACTGTTCAGCTCGAGGGCAAGCACTTTACCGTACATGCGCAAGTGGGTGACATCGTCCATAAGGGCGATGTACTCATTGAGTTCGATCGCGAGGCAATTGCTGCCGAGGGCTACGATGTGACGGTTCCCATCTTGGTGTGCAACTCCGTTGAGTTCTCGAGCATTAAGGGCTCCGTTGGCGTGCATGTCGAAGAGATGGACCAGCTCATCGTTGCTCGCGAGCGCTAGCAAGTGCACGTGGCCATTAGCCTACAATTCAAACACGTTTACGGAGGGCGCCCTTGAAAGAGGACGCCCTCCGTGGCAAGATGGGAAACGTCCGAGGCTAAACAGCTTCGGGTCACCGTGGACGGGCAGGGGCCTCGACGCGGCTAGACACGAGACACATACATTACGCGACCTCGCCCTGGTGGCCGCACACGTTGGTTGCGGCCGACGCGGGCCGCGGGCAAGTGCTTGTAAGGGAGCCTTGCCTCTCTTGTACGAGAAAGGACGCGTAATGAAGATCATTAAAGCTAAAGACTACGAGGATATGAGCCGCAAGGCCGCTAATATTATCTCGGCGCAGGTTATCCTCAAGCCCGACTGTGTGCTGGGCCTTGCCACCGGCTCCCCCCCGATCGGTGCCTACAAGCAGCTCGCTGCTTGGTACAAGAAGGGCGACGTCGACTTTGCCGAGGTCAGCACCTACAACCTGGACGAGTATCGCGGCCTTTCGCACGACGATCCCCAGAGCTATCACTATTTCATGCGTGAGAACTTCTTCGATCACATCAACATCGACCTGAACAACACGCATGTGCCCGACGGTTCCAACCCCGACGCCGCCGCTGCCTGCTCTGAGTACGACAAGATCGTCGCCGACGCCGGTTACCCGGATCTGCAGCTGCTCGGTATTGGCAACAACGGCCACATCGGCTTCAACGAGCCCGATGACCACTTCTCCAAGGGTACGCACTGCGTCGACCTCACCGAGAGCACCATTCAGGCCAACAGCCGCCTGTTCGACAGCATCGACGATGTTCCCCGTCAGGCTTACACCATGGGTACCCAGACCATCATGTATGCCCGCATGATCCTGGTCGTCGCCAATGGCGAGGCCAAGGCTCAGGCCGTGCATGACATGTGCTATGGTCCGGTTACACCCGAGTGCCCGGCTTCGATCCTGCAGCTGCACACCAACTGCGTTGTCGTTGCCGACGAGGCCGCCCTTTCGCTCTGCGAGTAGCGCGAATCCTGCACCTCGACATAGCCTTGCCTAAGGCCTCCGCTTTGCGGGGGCCTTTTTGCTATCCCTTTCCGCCCGCTTGACCAAAATCTTGGCGCAAGCTTGACGAATGCCGGATGCCCAACAGCTTGATTCATTCCATACCAGATTCTATGCAAAAATGCCACTAGAAGGTCGTAGACGGTAGCGGGTGCTAGGCGAGTTGAATGACATGGCTGAACCTTGTTCATCTGCGTTACACTGCCGCTTAGATGGGACAAGCTGACAAGCTCATTTACCTGCTTAAAGACCGATTAGTCGGGGGATTAATAACAATCGGCCCTCGCTGTACAAAAACTTGCCGCTTGCGTACCAAAAGACAACCTAAAACACAAGGTCGCTCTATTCATAGTGCGGCTTGTATGGTCTTGCGGCTACAGTGTCCATACGGTCGAGTTGAGGAGCGGGCATGGTAAACGATTTGAGCAGTATAGACGAGCTCGAGCTGATGCCGTTGGGCGGAGGCTATATGGTGCGACGCGAACGCTTGATGAAAGAGCTTATCGCCAAGGGCCGAAAGGCCGGCATCGTGGTTCTTTATGCACCCGACGGGTTTGGGAAGACCTCGGTGCTGCTGCAGTACACCCATGAGGTTAAATGCGACCCGACGCGAGGTCCCGTGCGGATTATCGAGGCCGATCGCGCCACTGGGCGCGAGGTGTTTATGCAGCTCGAGGTGATTGCCGAAGAACTCAAAGACAAACCGCACTCCCTTATCGCGATTGATAATGTGCCAAACCTCGATCAGCACGATACCGAAGACCTCATCGACAGGATTCGCGGCCTGCGTGCTATGGGGGTAGGGGTCTTTATCTCCTGCCGTCCTTCAAATCGTCAACTGATTCATGGGCTGGGCGATTCGGTTAAGATCAATGCGCAGATGCTCAAGGTGCATGCCTATGAGTATTCGGCGTGGGCATCGGCGTTTTCGATCAGCACATCGCTCGACTTTTATCAGCTCACGCAGGGCGTGCCCGAGCTCGTTTCGGCATTGCAGACGGGTCTGTATGGCCAAGGCGACGTAGCCGGTCTGCTCGAAAACGAGATTGTCAACGTATATGGCGCGGCACTTGTCGATCTGGCTTCGCTCGACAATAATGCGCTGTTTTGCGTGGCATGTCTCATGGTTTTGATGGGCGAGGGCAATATAGCAGAACTCGAGGCTTGTGGGGTAAGGCTGTCGATGGTCGACCAGTCCTACTTTGTACGCGACTACCCGATCTTTGGCTTGGATCCCGCCGAGCGGAGTTTTACGTGTCTGGGCACGGAGGATAACGGACGCTTGCGTTTGCGCAAGTTGGTGGCCGAGGTTCGCCCCGAACTTGTTCCGAGGGCGGCCCGGATTTTGCTTAAGGCGGGCCGATGCGATGCAGCGATGGGTCTAGCGGACGCCTTTTTGGACCGTGAAGCGGTTCTTGAACTTGCTGGACAGTATGGGGTTGATCTTGCTCTGACGGGGCACGGGGCCGATATCTGCCGAGCAGCGCTGGACACGATCGATGCCGACGATCCGGCTCCAGAGCCAACGCCTGCCGAGGCGCTTGGCGTATATCTGGCAGCGGTCAGCGTGTCCAATACAAAGCTCGCTCGCTATATGGCATCGGTCATCGAGCGCGGGGGCGAACGGGCGGCCTGCGAAATAGACCCTGTTTCATGGAGGGTGGCCCAGACACTGACGGCTGTTTGCTATGGGGACAACGGGCTTGGGCTTCCTACGAACCTGGCCGTGCCAGAAATCGAGACATCCCATACCGCACTCGATATGTTGTCTGCGCATATCGAGGTCAAGCGCTGCCTGACCGAGCGGGGAGATGGCGGCGGCGTTCTACAGCAGCTCAAAACGAGCAAGGCCTACGATTGCGAGCTCGACATCGCGGGGATTGTTATACGGGCCGATAGCATGTTGGTGGAGCTCTTTGATGGGTCGTTTGCGGGAACCGACGAGCGCGACGACGAGATGACGGTGGTGCGGGAGGCGCTCGACGTACGTGGGCTTAAGGCGATGGCCATCTGGGTGCGCATGGTGTTGGCGGCACGGCGGCTCCTTTCCGGCTTGCCGGTAACCGACGATGCGGCGTTCAACGAGCTCGATCGTTTTGCCGTGCGCATACGCGACAACCAGATTCAGCTGTTTGGCCTGTTGCTAGAAGGTTGGCAGTCGCTGGCAGAGGGACGGCCGGTTAATGCAAAGTTCCGTGCGGTCCAAGTGCTCAAACTTGCCGAGGAGTCGATTGCGTACATGCGCGATAACGCATTGCTGCTGGAGCGCGCGGCATATCTGCGTAACACCTCGATGGTTTCGGTTCGCGAGGAAGCGGAGCTACTCGATATAAGCCAGACGCAGGTTGGTGGAGCGGAGGCCTGGATGGTGGCGCTGCATTTGGCCTGTGCGGGCCGAGACAGCGACCTTGCGGCCTGGATGTCCATGAATCGTGCGGGGATTCTAGAGCCATCGTATCGGCTCTTTGCGCGCCTTGCCATGCATTGTCTGGGCGAGCCGGCGGGCAGGATACGCAAGAAGCTTCCCGTGCGCGAGCTGTCGCGGTACTCGCTGCGCGACGATTTGGAAGGGGAGGGCGAGCGCCTGTTCCAGGCCGGCGAGGTTGAAGCCGTTGATACCATCGACCATATCGAGATTCGCATGTTTGGTGCGTTTCGCGCCGAGCGCGACGGGTTTCCCATCACGGACAAAATGTGGCGTCGCAAGAAGGCGGCGACGCTTGCCGAACGGCTTGCGCTGGGCATGGATGCGCTCGTCGATCGTGAGACGCTGGCCATGGAGCTGTGGCCCCATGCCGAGTTTAATAGCGCCCGCAACAACCTGTACTCGACGATATCGCGCTTGCGGTCGGCTTTGGGACCGACGCCGGATGGCAAGTCGTGCGTGCTCATCCAAAATGAATGCATTGGGCTCAACGGCGACTACGTCAAGACCGATGTACGGCTGTTTGACCAGATAAGCCGCGAGGTTTTGGGAAATCGCACGGGTGCGCGCGGGCCCCATTTAGTTGAGCTGTGTCTTAAGATTGAGCAGCTTTATGCCGGACCGCTGTATGTTCCCAATGGCTGTAATCCCACCTACTTTTTGCGTATGCGACGCATCATGCAGTCAAAGTACATCGATTGCATGATTAAGGGAGCAAATGCCGCTCTAGAAGAAAACGATCTGCAGTCGGCGATTTGGCTGGCGGAGTCGGGGCTTCGGCAGGAAACGGCGCGCGAGGATATGGTGCGCTGCGCCATGCGCGTCTACAGTGCGGCGGGGCGGCGGCGCGATATCGTCGAGCTATACAGCGGGCATATGCACCATCTGAGGGAGCAGGTCAATGGCGTGCCCGAGCCCGAGACGCGGCGTCTGTACGAGCGCTTGGTGGAGGGGCGGCTCAATCGCGTGCTGGTCGAGCGATAAAAAACGGGTGCCCAAAGTACTTGGGCACCCGTGAGCTTGCTATGTGTTGGATCGCCGGATCATTGGCTCTTAGACGAGCTTGAGCTTCTCGATGTCCTTGCGCGAGGACTCGCGATACAGTGAGAACTTGCGGCCGATGACCTGGACGACCTCGGCGTGGCAACGCTCGGCGAGCTCCTCGGCGGCCTCGCGGGCAGAAAGGCTGGAGCCGTCCAGCACAGAGCACTTAACGAGCTCGTGCTTCTCCAGGTAGGCGACCGTCTGCTCGACGGTGCCCTCGTTGACATCGGACTTGCCGATGATGATGGCGGGGTTGAGGTGATGGGCCATGCTGCGAAGCTGCTTGACCTGGGCTCCTGTCAGTGCCATGGGTTCTCGCTTTCTATGTATGGGGCGCCCCGCGACGGGGCCTTAATCTACGTGAGCTGTCCCACGATAGCGCAGGAACGGCGCGGTGTGGAGCGCGTTTGCCCAGTTCAAAAAGAATGCGGATGCCGAGTGAGTGGGCAGTGCGGGCTGCGAACAGGCTATGAGCTGGGCGCAGAGACCGGCTCCCATGCAATAAACGCCCAACGGACCTTGCGGACGTGGTCGAGCATGTAGCGTCCCTGCGGTACGCCCTTGGAGCCCGGCTCGCCGGCACGGGGATTCTCAATCATGTGTTGAGCGATGTAGTCGCGCAGGCGGTCGATCTTATCCTCGTTGCCATGCTCGAGCATACGGGAAAAATCTGCTACGCCCGCCTCAAGGCTATCGAAGGTGTCGCGACGGGGCGATTCAAAGTACGTAACCTGCGGCAGGGCACCCATCTGAATGAGGATATTAAAAGCATACACAAAGCCATTACTGCAGGTAACCGAGGCGTCGATGGCGTTCATCAGGTGCAGGTCATAGCGCGGGCTGGAGTTGGCGACCATCGTGACAGCACAACGCCGACGAGCCGTACGATCAAGCTTGGCAAGCGCACCTTTTAGATTGGTCGTCGTAACCGACCGACTGGCAAAGGCAACATCTACCGCTTTCGTGACCGGGCCAACCAAATCCCAATCATCATCCCAAGCAAGCTCAAGCGGCGTAATGCGATCCTCGAGCTCATAGTACTCAATGCCGGCATCAAGCGTGCCCAACATAGCAGGGGAGAAATCAGCCGCAATCACAGGATGCCCAGCCTGAGCAAGCGGAATAGCAATCGACCCAGCCCCGCATCCCATATCGAGCACCGACTCGCCGGGCTCAAGCGCCAACAGCTTCATAAAATCCCGAGCATAAGGGGCAGTCTCAAGCGGCCGAAAATGCCGAGCCCGCTTATCCCATTCAAAAGAATCATCAGCCCGATGCCGATCAGCTTGCAGACGCATCCACTCCTGATTCCAATCAGCAGAAAGAAGCTCAGAGCGAGCATCTCCATCAAACACGGGCCAACCTCCTAGCAACAAAAAAGCGACTCCTCCCAAAAGAAGAGCCGCAACCAGCATATATCAGAAAGAACCGATCCAACGCCAAACCGCCATACCAGCAAAGTAGGGCAGGAGCGAAGCGACTGCCAAAGGGACGGAACCCAACCGAGGTCCCGTTGTGCGGGAGCCCCGGGGGGGGCCAAAATTTAA
>URYU01000059.1 GCA_900552155.1 uncultured Collinsella sp. | reverse complement strand
GCACATTTAGTGCTCTCCGGCTCGTGCGGATCTCGCGACCGACCAAATACCAAAGCCCTCGGAACGTAGGATACATGGTTGGAGTCGCTCTGCTGCAAAATTTATCGGCCTATGACCTATTCCATGTCCCAGGTCGACTCATCTTCACCACCTTTAAATAAAAAAGAAGTACCGGTTGGGGCCGGTACTTCTTTTGGTGCATCGATATGTGACTGCAGCTTTTGTCGTTGGCTTACAGGCCGCAGGCTGCTTTGAGTTCTTCGACTCGGTCGGTTTTCTCCCAGGTGAAGTCGGCGTCTTCGCGGCCGAAGTGACCGTAGGCTGCCGTCTTTTCGTAGATGGGGCGACGCAGGTCTAGGTCGCGGATGATTGCACCCGGGCGCAGGTCGAAGGTCTTCTCTACGGCTTCAACGATCTTGTCCTCAGCAACATGTGCGGTACCGAAGGTGTCGACCATGATTGAGAGGGGCTTGGAAACGCCGATGGCGTAGGCAAGCTCGACTTCGCAGCGGTCGGCCAGGCCGGCGGCGACCACGTTCTTGGCGACCCAGCGCGCGGCATACGCGGCGGAGCGGTCAACCTTGGTGCAGTCCTAGCCGCTAAAGGCACCGCCGCCGTGACGGCCGTAGCCACCGTAGGTGTCGACGATGAGCTTGCGGCCGGTCAGACCCGTGTCGCCCATGGGGCCGCCCACGACAAAGCGACCGGTGGGGTTCACGTAGATGTCCGCGTTGTCCCACGGCATGTTCTCAGCGGCCATGACCGGGGTGATGACGTGCTCGATGAGGTCGGCCTTGATCTTGCCCATGTCCTCGATCTCGGCGGCGTGCTGCGTGGAGATGACGATGGTCGTGACCTCGACGGGCTTGCCTTCCTCGTAGCGCACGGTGACCTGGGTCTTGCCGTCGGGACGAAGATAGGGCAGGGTACCGTCGTGGCGCACGGCGGCCAGGCGCTCAGCCAGGCGGCTTGCCAGGTAGTGCGGCATGGGCATGAGGGTCTTGGTCTCGTTGGAGGCATAACCGAACATCATGCCCTGGTCGCCGGCACCGATCGGACGATCGGGTCGGGGGTAGCGCCGGTCTGGGTCTCGAAGGACTCGTCAACGCCTTGGGCGATATCGGGCGACTGCTCGTGGATGAGGCTCATGACGCCGCAGGTGTCGCAGTCAAAACCGAACTTGGCACGGTTGTAGCCAATGCGGCGGATAACACCGCGGGCGATTTCCTGTACGTCGACGTAGGCCTGGGTGCGAATCTCGCCGGCGACGATGACGGTGCCGGTGGTCACGAGGGTCTCGCAGGCGCAGCGGACGTTTTCCACGTTGGCCGGTACGCCGTTGGGGGCGATGTAGCCCTGCTCCTGGAGCTCTATTTCTTTGGCGAGGATTGCGTCGAGGACGGCGTCGCTGATCTGGTCAGCGATCTTATCGGGATGACCTTCGGTCACCGACTCCGACGTAAAAACAAAGGACCCGTGTTGGGGCGGGATGGAACGAAGTTCTTCTGACATGATTGTCCTTTCAAAAAACGTGTCCCGGCGACCGTTACCATTCCGCCGGGCTCTCTATGCAAGGGCACATCATAGCGCGTAAATCAAACATTCACACCCTTTCCGCACCTACTCATTGGGGACAGACTTAAATGATCAGCCTTGCCTAAATGCCGACAGGTTGCCCAAAGGCTGGTCATTTAAGTCTGTCCCCAATGAGTGGGTCGATGCCCTTTGTGCGGAGGTTGCTTTGATGCTTTATACTGGTGCGGTTAGACATCCATCCTGCAATCGAGGAGATATCCATGGCATCAGACGTTCGCGTCCGCTTTGCACCCTCACCGACGGGCAAGCTGCACATCGGCGGCGCCCGCACCGCTATCTATAACTGGGCTTTCGCCCGTGCATACGGCGGCACGTTCATCCTGCGCATCGACGACACCGACCCCACCCGCTCCACCGACGAGAACACGCAGATCATCCTGCGCGCCATGCGTTGGCTGGGCCTGGACTGGGACGAGGGTCCCGAGGTGGGCGGTGACTTTGGCCCCTACGCCCAGACCGAGCGCCTGGACCTGTACAAGCAGGCCGCTCAGAAGCTTTGGGACGAGGGCAAGGCATATCCCTGCTTCTGCACCAAGGAGCAGCTTGACGCCGACCGCAAGGCCGCGCAGGAGCGCAAGGACCCCTTCCAGGGCTATCAGCGTCGTTGCCGCGATCTTGATCCCGAGGAGGCCCGCCGCCGCATCGAGGCCGGCGAGTCCTACGTCCTGCGCATCAAGGTGCCCGAGGACCGCGGCGACGTCGTCATTCACGACGCCGTCCACGGCGAGGTGACCTTCGACGCCAAGGAGCTCGACGACTTTGTCATCTTCCGCTCCGATGGCACCCCCACGTATAACTTCGCGACCGTCGTCGACGACGCCATGATGAAGATCACCCACGTCATCCGCGGCGACGATCACCTGTCCAACACCCCGCGCCAGGTCATGGTCTACGAGGCCCTCGGCGCGCCCGTGCCCACGTTCGCCCACATCTCCATGATCCTGGGCGCCGACGGCAAGAAGCTCTCCAAGCGCCACGGCGCCACCTCGGTGGAGGAGTACCGCGACGCCGGCTACCTGTCCGACGCCTTCGTCAACTACCTGGCGCTGCTCGGCTGGTCGCTCGACGGCGAGACCACGATCATCCCGCGCGATGTCCTGGCCAGCAAGTTCTCGCTCGACCGCATCTCCAAGAACCCGGCGACCTTCGACCCCAAGAAGCTCGATTGGGTCAACGCTGAGTACATCAACGGCATGTCCGATGCTCAGTTTGCCGACGAGATCATGGTCCCCGAACTGCACGAGGCGGGTCTCATCGAGGGTAATGTCGAGTACGGTGAGGATTGGATCGACGCGCTCGCTGCCATCGTCAAGCCGCGCACCAAGATGCCGGCCGACGCCGTGACCGTCGCCGCTCCCATCTTCGCTACGGCCGATACGCTCGAGTATGACGAGAAGTCCGTCAACAAAGGCCTGGCCAAGGAGGGCATGGGTGCCATTCTGGATGCCGCCAAGGTCGCGCTCGAGGGCGTGGACGAGTGGACGGCCGCCAACATCGACGCCGCGCTTGAGCCGCTGCCCGAGCAAATGGACCTCAAGAAGCGCGTGGTGTTCCAGGCTGTGCGCGTCGCCGTCTGCGGCAACATGGTGAGCCCTCCGTTGGGCGAGACCATGGCACTCGTCGGCCGCGACGATTGCTTGGCGCGCATCGACCGCGCCCGCACGATGGCGCTGTAATCGCTGCGCAAACGTTTGTATCCGAGCCCCGTTCACCCGAGCGGGGCTCTTGTTTCTGTAGACGTATGGGATAGGAGGTGCTGGGGCCATGGTCGAGCAACTTTCGCTGTTTGGTTCGCCGGAACCGGAGGAAGCTCCGAAGTCCGCGGCTCCTGTCGCCGCCCCGGCGCTGCCCGAGCCCGCACCTGAGCCCATCGCCGCCTATGCGAGCGTGGTTCTCGACATCCCGACGCGTGCACTGTCCGAGCCGTTTGCCTATGGCATTCCTCAACCCCTTGCTAGCGAAGCGCAGATCGGATCAACGGTCCTGGTCCACTTTGGTAACCGTGCGGCCGCGGGCTACATCGTCGACATTGCGCCCGAGCTGGCCGACCTGCAAGGTAACGACGCTCTCGATCCCGCGCGCATTAAAGTCATCGAGGCTATCCTCAGCAAACCGCTCTTTAGTGCCGAGGCCGCCCGCATCGCGCGTTGGATGAGCCGCGAATATGTCGCGACACTTTCAGAGTGCCTGCGCCTGTTTTTGCCCCCGGGCGGCAGTCCGCGGGTGGTCAAGGGCGACGACGGCGCATGGTCGGTTGAGCGCCCAGCCGTCAAGCCTATCCAAAACCGTTGGGTCATGCTTACGCCCGAGGGCTTCGACTATACGCCTCCCAAAACGGCGGTTCGTCAGCGTCAGCTCATCGAGGCGCTCCAGTGCGGCCCGGTCACGACGCGCGATCTCAACCTGCTCTACAACAGCATGTCGGCGACCATCAAGGCGCTCGAAAAGCGCGGCGTTGTCGTGGTGGAGGAGCGCCGTGCCTGGCGCGGTTGCAGCGAGCAGACCACGCTGTCCTCCTCGAGTGGCAAAGCGCCGGTCGCACTTACCAACGGCCAGCAGCAGGCGCTCGCGCAGATTGAGCGCGCTCGCCTGGATGCGCACGGCGACGTGGTGCTCGTGGACGGTGTTACGGGCTCCGGCAAAACCGAGGTCTACCTCTCAGCTATCGAGCGCGTGCTCGCGGCCGGTCGCTCGGCCTGCGTGCTCGTGCCCGAGATCTCGCTGACGGCCCAAACCGTCGGCCGCTTCCGCTCGCGCTTTGGCGAGACGGTCGCCGTGTTCCATTCGCGCCTTTCGGCCGGCGAGCGTCTGGACCAGTGGGATATGGTTGCCAGCGGTGCGGCCCGCGTGGTCGTCGGCGCCCGCTCGGCGCTCTTTTGCCCGCTTGACGACTTGGGCCTTATCATCATTGACGAGGAACATGAGACCAGCTACAAGCAGGGCTCCAGCCCGCGCTACCACGCGCGCGAGGTAGCGGCCGAGATGGCGCGTCGCTATCGCTGCCCACTCGTGTTGGGCTCGGCCACGCCTTCTGCTGAGGCCCTCGACCGCTGCCGCCGCGGCACGTATAACGGTGCCACCTGGACGCGCGTCGAGATGCCCGAGCGCCCGGGACACGCCGTGCTGCCGACTGTCCGCATTGCCGACCTGCGCCGCGAGTTCGCGCACGGTAGCCGCTCCATGTTCTCTAAACCTCTGATGGAAGGTCTGGAGCGTGTGGTCGAGCGCCGCGAAAAGGCCGTGTTGCTGCACAACCGGCGTGGCTTTGCGCCCTTCCTGATGTGCCGCGAGTGCGGATGTGTCCCCACGTGCAACCACTGCTCCACCGCGCTCACGTACCACGAGCGCACGCACACGCTGCAGTGTCACACCTGCGGTTCGTCTTGGCGCGTGCAGCCGTATCCCGCGCCCACGAGCCGTTGCCCCAAATGTGGCAGTCGCTACCTGGCAAAAATGGGTCTTGGCACTCAGCAGATCGAGGACGCACTGCATCAGATGCTTCCCGAGGACGTCGCCATCATTCGCATGGATGCCGATTCCACGCGCGGCAAGGATGCACACAAAAAGCTGCTCGAGCAGTTCGATGCGGCCGATTGTGCCGTGTTGCTTGGCACCCAGATGATCGCAAAGGGTCTCGACTTTCCCGAGGTCACGCTCGTGGGCGTGGTCAATGCCGACTTCACCCTCAAGCTACCGGATTTCCGTGCAGGAGAGCGCGCCTACGACCTGCTGGAACAGGTGGCGGGCCGTGCCGGTCGCGGCGATCGCCCCGGCGAGGTGATCATCCAGACGTATCTGCCCGAGGATCCGGTCATTCGCGCCGTCGCTGAGCACGACCGTTCGATCTTTACCGACTACGACCTGGACCAGCGCCGCGACGCGCTGTACCCGCCGTTTGTTCGCCTGGTCAACATCTTGGTGTGGTCGGCGAACCGAGACGACGCGCAGGACTACATCGCGCGCATCGCAAAGCTCCTCAAGCGCCGCTGGCATGCTGCCGCGCCCGACTTTTTGCGGGCGGGGAGCGCCGTGCCCCAGGTGCTTGGTCCGGCTTCGTGTGTAATCGAGAGAGCCAAGGACCGTTACCGCTTCCATCTGCTTGTGAAGTCGCCCGTGGGGTACCATGTCTCTGATGATATCGACGCCTGCCTCAAAGAGGCGGGCTCCATGCGCGGCGTGAGCGTGAGCGTTGACGTCGATGCCTATGATTTGATGTAACAACCCGAAAGGATGGCCATGGAAGCCAACGGAATCGTACTGTCGCCTGACCCTCGTCTGCGCCAGGAGTGCGCCGTCATCGAGGAGATCACCCCGGCGATCGAGGCGCTTGCCGAGAAGATGAAGAAGATGATGTTCGAGAACGGCGGCTGCGGTCTGGCTGCTCCGCAGATCGGCGAGCTCATTCAGCTCGTCACCATCGACTGCGACTACAGCGACAAGAGCGACTATGATCCCTACGTGCTCATCAACCCCGTGATTGTGGAGCAGAGTGACCATCTGGTGCCGTTTAGCGAGGGTTGCCTTTCCATTCCTGGCATTAGCTGCGAGATTGAGCGTCCTGACCATGTCGTCGTCGAGGCGTACGACCTGGACGCCAACCTGATTCGCTATGAGGCCTCGGGCGACCTGTTTTGCGTGTGCCTGCAGCACGAGATCGATCACCTGCACGGCAACACCATGTTCGAGCGACTGAAGCCGATGCAGAGGATCAAGGCCGTCAAGGAGTACCAGGACGCCCTGGCCCGCGGCGCTCGACCGGGCGAGACGGAGTAGGTTTGTCCGTCCCCGGGGCACCCGCCTATATCATCCCGTGCTCAAACATTCTCGCTGCGCTGCGAAACTGCGCGCGGGACGATATAGGCGGGTGCCCCGGGGACTACGTTAACGCTGCTTGTCTCGCCCGGGTGCCGTGGGCCAGGGAGGGGCGTCTTCGCTGATAATTGCTTTGTTGGAAGAGCTGCTTTTATTGCGGCTCTTTCTTTGGTTTTGGGTATATTTGTTCTTGTTGAACTGTTCTTGCGACTGGGTGCGTTTGCGACCCGGAACGCTTTTGTTTTGTAGCCGTCTCGGCTCGTTATTGAGAGGAGACTAACTTTTATGCGTATTGTGTTTATGGGTACGCCCGATTTTGCTGTGCCTTCTTTAACTTCGCTTGTTGCGGCTGGCAACGAGATTGCGCTTGTTGTTACTCGTCCTGATGCTGTTCGTGGGCGTGGTAAGAAGCTGGAGCCGTCTCCTGTTAAGGCTAAGGCGCTTGAGCTGGGGTTGCCGGTTATTGAGGCTAATCGTATGACGCCGGAGGTTGTTGAGGCGCTCCAAGCTGCGCAAGCCGATATTTTCTGTGTGGCTGCTTATGGCTGCATTTTGCCGGATGGCGTGCTGCATATGGCGCCGCTCGGCATTGTGAATGTTCATGCGTCCTTGCTGCCTCGCTGGCGTGGCGCTGCTCCTATTCAGCGTGCGATTCTCGCTGGTGATGAGGTTGCTGGCGTTTCCATTATGCGTATTGGACATGGCGTGGATACTGGTGCTTATTGTGCTCAGGCTTCCACGTCGGTTGCCGGTAAGCATGCTGAGGCGCTGACTATGGAACTTGGCGAGCTGGGCGGCAAACTGCTTGCCGATACGCTTCCTTCTCTTGCCGATGGCACCGCCGTGTGGACTGAGCAGGATGAGTCGCTCGTCACTCATGCTGCCAAGATTTCTAAGCAGGAGATGCGTCTGGATCCGCAGATGGCGGCGCTCGATTGCGTGCGTCATGTGCTCGCTTCGTCCGATACAGCGCCTGCTCGCTGCGTGATTGCCGGCAAGACCGTGCGCGTGCTCGATGCTGCGCCGGCTGATGTGTCGCTTGGCGAGGGTCAGGTTCTCGTTAAGGCCAAGCGTATTTACCTGGGTCTTTCCGATGGCTCGGTTGAGTTGCTCGAGGTTAAGCCCGATGGCAAGCGTGCTATGTCTGCTTCTGCCTGGGCTGCCGGCCTGCAGGGTGCCGATCTTATCTGGGGTGTTTTGTCATGAGCAAGCTGTCTCCCGCGCGCAAGCTTGCGCTCGATGTGCTAATGGAGGCCGATCGCCGCGGTATGTATGCGCGCGACGTGCTGTCCTCTCGCGCATCTGCCAAGGCCATTGACCAGCGCGATTCCGCTTTTGCAGCTCGCTTGGCGCTTGGTGTGGCCGGCACGCAGGGTATTTTGGACGAACTGCTCGATCAGTTTCTCGACAAGCCTAAAAAGGTTGCGCCGCGTGTTCGAATGGCGCTTCGTATCTCGGCCTTCGAGATGCTCTACCTACATACCCCTGGTCGCGTTGCGGTGAGTCAGGGCGTTGAGCTAGTTCGCAGCGGAGCTAAGTCTGCCGCAGGTTTGGCCAATGCCGTGCTGCATAAGGTCGCGGACAACGTTGAGGGCTTTGCCACTGCGTCCGATGTAGATGAGCCTGAGCGACGCTTGGTTCGTTTGTCGCGCCTGATGGGTCTACCGCGTTGGCTGTGCGCTCGCATTATGGCATCGTTCGACACTCCTGAGGGTGCGCTTAACTTTGCCGGCAATCTGGCCCCCGCGCCGCTGGCCCTTCATGAGAACGCCTTTGCTACCAAGCCAGATCAGTATATCTCGCAGCTTGTGGCGCCTGTCTTTCCCGGTTGCCATGCGCCGGTCGATGCTCAGGTTACCGTTGCATCGGGCGTGTTTGAGCGCGCCGCTGCGGTGGCTTCGGACCTTAACGCTCAGCTCATCGCGACCGCTGCGACGCGTCCCGGAAGCTGCCTTGAGATTGGTGCCGGTCGCGGTACCAAGACCTATGTGATGATGTGCCAGGCCAAGCGCGCCGGCTATGAGCGTCAGCATACGGCACTTGATCTTCATGACCGTAAGTGCGACCTGAATCTCGCGCGCCTTCACAAGGCTGGTATTCAGGGCGTTCGTACGGTTTCGGGTGATGCCTGCGAGCTTGATGAGGTACTCACATCGTTTGATGCCATGCTTGGTGAGCCGGTTAAGTTCGACACGGTCTTTATCGATGCGCCGTGCTCGGGCACCGGCACCATGCGTCGTCATCCCGAGATCCCGTGGCGCCTGACCGAAAAGGACGTGACGGTTGAGCTGCCCAAACTGCAGTTGACGATGCTCAAAGAGGCTGCTGCGCGCGTAGTTGCCGGCGGCGAGCTGATCTATGCGACGTGCTCGGTGTTTGATGAAGAGAACACGCAGGTCGTGGATGCGTTCCTCGCTTCTCCCGAGGGCGCCGGATTTAGCGTGGCACTGCTTTCCGAGGCACAGATTCTGCAACTCCCCGAGTTTGATCAGGCCAAGAAGCTCGTATCCGTACGCCAGAACGATCGAGGCCTCTTCCAAAGCGTCCCCGTAAACGCCGACTCCTACGACGGCCACTTCTGCGCCAGGCTAGTCCGCAATTAACTCTACTAAGTTGCGGTGAAATAGGGATTGAAAAGCCGCTTCTACCCGCCAAACAGTCCTTATTTCACCGCAACTCATAGAGCCACCTATAGCGCAAAGAATCAGCCCCGCGATCGATGTCGGTCGCGGGGCTGATTGGTTCCTAGTGGTTATGCGGGCAGTTGGCGCAGCAGCCACTCGTGGCGCTGGTGCTGGAGCCGCCGCTTCGCTGGTCGGTGTTGTAGAAACCGCTACCCTCAAATTTAATGCCGCTGGCCGAGAACGTCTTGGCCGCCGGGGCACCGCAGCTGGGGCACACGACCTCGGGAGTCTCGGACATGGGATGCTCAACCTCAAACACGTTGCCGCAGCTCGAGCACTTGTAATCGTAGCGCGCCATAATACTTCCTTTTCAGCACAAAGCGGGCAGATCGCTCTGCCCGCAAAAATTCAAACGTCTGTAACTGTACCCTATATCGGGGGTTTTATCACGCTTCGCCCCAGAATCTATGGGTGCTGCGCAGGAGCTTCGCAGTTTTCTCCTCGGCTGCCGCAACGTCGGCCTCCTCAGCCTGCCAGGTCCAGTTGCCCGTGGCCACGCCCGGCACGTTCATACGTGCATCGTCGCCCAGTCCTAGCACGTCCTGCAGCGGCATCATCACGAGCGGAGCATCGCTGGCCAGGGCGTTGCCCATGAGCTCGCTTGCCAGTTCAATGCCGCTCGGCTCGTCGCCGCCTGCAAAGGAGTGTGTGCACCATCCGGCAAGCGTCGAGGTGTCGTGCGTCGAGGTATACAGGATCTTGCCCGGTGTGGGATGAATTCCGCAACGAACGTCGTAGTCGCTAAACTCCAGCACGTCCATGCCGGGGAAACCGCAGGTCGATGCCATGGCGCGAACACCGGGCGTCAGATAGCCCAAGTCCTCAGCGATAAAGTTGAGCGGACCCAGCTCGTCGTAGGCGGTCTGGAACAGGTCCTTGCCCGGGCCTGCCAGCCAACGCCCGTCGGCGCATGCCTTACCCGCGGGAATGCTGAAATAGCTGTGGAAGCCCAGGAAGTGATCCAGGCGCACGCGGTCGTAGAGCGAAAACGCACGACGCAGGCGATCCATCCACCAGCTATAGCCGTTCTGCTTCATGTGGTCCCAGCGGAACGTTGGGTTGCCCCACACCTGGCCCTCGGGCGCAAAGTTGTCGGGCGGCGCACCGGAAATCTCAATCGCCTTGCCGGTATCGGACAGCCAGAAGTTCTCGGGTTCGCTCCACGCGTCTGCCGAATCGTCGGACACGTACATAGGAAAATCCCCGATAACC
>URYU01000058.1 GCA_900552155.1 uncultured Collinsella sp. | reverse complement strand
GGTTTCGTTCGTTGCTTGGGTTCGGCGGCTGGTGTTGTGTTTGGTTTCGTTTTTTTTGGCTTCTCGTATGCGTTGCGCGTGCCCTGGGCATGGAGGCTCAACTTCTCGCTCGTCTATTGCGTCCTGTGCGTGGTGGCGATGGAAATCTGTCTCGATTGCGGTGTCATTCCGTCGTATCACGACATCGCTGGCATCTTCGACACCTTGCCGCTCGACCTCAAAGTTCTAACGCGCGACCTGCAGGAAGTCTATGCCACGCCAGTGTCAAAGCCAATGCCGGTAGGCGTGCGCGAGGAGTTGCGGACCCAGGAGCACGGGCGCGCTCATGCCTTTGCCGTGGCGTCCGATCCCGATGTAATGTATCGCGCCTTTCCGCTGCTGGGTGGATCGGCGCTGCTTGCCCAAGACGTGTCGGAGCTCAACGAGCTTAACCGTGAACTGGCACATCGTCGCATGGAGCTGCAGCGTCAAAATGAGCTGCTCGCCGCTGACTACGACCTTAAGACGCACCTGGCAGATCAAGAGGCCGAGACCTTGCTGGTCCAAGACGTGGATCAGGCGCTTGCCCGCGCGCTCGAAGGGATGTACGACCTGCTGAGCTCGCTGCCGCCGTTGACCGACGAAGCGTCTTCGCACGAGCGTTACCGCATGCTGCAGCGCGCCAAGATGCTCGTCGCCTATTGCAAGCGCAAGGGGTCGCTCACGTTGGCACAGCACGGGGAGAGCGGTTTTGATCGCGACCGCATTCAGCTCATTGCCAACGAGCTCGCAAGTGACCTGCGCACCATCGATATCGATTGCGCCTCGATTATCGCCATACGGTGCCCGTTGCACGCCAGTACGGTAAGCGCCCTGTACGATTGCGTGTATGACTTTGCGTTTTTTGCCTACACCACCGCCCATCCGGCGCTTAGGTATCACTTGGGCGACCATGACCGATGCAGTGTCGAGCTGCGCGCCACGCTTTTTTCCAACGATGATGCAGATCTTTCGCAGACGCCAGCTGCGCAAGAGCTCGAAAGCGCTTTGCAAGGGCGCAACGTGGCATATCGCCTTGAGGGCGAGCCCGGCCAGCTGCGCATGATCGTCTTGATGCCGAGGGCGGGTGAGTGACGATGCAGATTTCGCTCATCCTTCCCCAAATCGTTGCGCTCGATGTTGTCTTTGCCCTGGCTGCGTGTCTGCAGACGATCCACGTCCCGCTCATCTCATCGCGCCGCTCGTCCTATAACCGTAAGGTGATTTGCGCCTACGAGGCGAGCCTTGTGCTTCACCTGATGATTTCGGCGCTCATCTTATTCGCGTCGTCTGGCTCGTATCTGGTGGCGCCGCTTGACGTTTGCGCCAGGGCAATGGGCGGAGTGCTGTGGCTCAATGCCGCAATCTTTGCCTATGGCGTGGTGCTTATGGTGCGCTATCGTCGCACCGTCATGCTGGCCGAGCTGTCGCTTGTTGTCGCCGTTACACCACCGGTGGTTTTTGCCATGGGCTCGGCGTGGACCGTTGTCCTTATCGCAGAGGGAGCGTTCTTCCTGTTCCGTTCCATCGCGGCGCTCTTGATGGACGTCCGTAACCGCCAGGAGGATATCACCATGTTCTCGACGATCGAGACCATCAACGTGATTCCCGTGGGCATCCTGTATCTAGACCCGAGGGGCCGTCCGCTGCTCATGAACCGCTGCATGCGCAAAAACCTGGTGGAACTTCATATGCCCACCGATCTAGGTGACATGAGCGGCACATGGAACGACCTGCGCAAACTTAGCATGCAAATGCCCGAAAGCAGTAGGAACCGCGTGCGGATTAACTTGGACCGTTTTGGTGAGGCGCGGGCGGTGGTCGAGGTTTCTCCCGCCGAGATTCGCTTGTTTGTGCACGATGACGTTATGGTTTCGGGCCGCCTCTTTGAGCGCATTATCGGCCTGGATGTAACAGAGTATGCGTATGCTCATGATCGCCTGGCGCAAGCCAACCACCTGCTTGAGCTTGCGGGCCAAGAGCTCCAAGCCCAGATCGAAGAAGTCAAAAAAGTTGCTGACAATGCGGCCTATCTGCGTATGCGCGCTCGCGTGCACGACGTGATCGGGCAGCGTCTGTCCATCCTCCATCGTTATCTGGAGGAGGGGCGCCTGGATGACGAGTCACTCGAGCAGATCGACCCGCTGCTGCGCTCAATCGCTGCCGATCTGCGCAGCGGGGGCGACACCGAACCGGCAGAGCAACTGGGCGATATCGTCCATGCCTTTGGCCTGGTGAGCGTGCAGATCGATGTGGAGGGCGAGCTGCCAAGCGACGCGCGTGTCGCCGCAGCCTTTCTGCAGATTATCCGCGAGGCCTCGACCAATGCCACCAAGCATTCTCATGCCCATCAGGTCCATGTGCGCCGGCTGCAGGAGACGTCGGAAGACGGCACTGTTGCGCGGATGGCCGTTTCTAACGACGGCGCGCCTGCGCCCGTATCGTATCGCGAGGGAACGGGTATCCCAGGTATGAGGCATGTCGCACAGAATCTGGGCGGCAGCCTGGAAGTCCACGCCGCCCCACCCTTCACGCTTACGGTGTCCATCCCGCTCGCCTCCAACGCCACGGTCCAAAGGAGAAGCTCATGATCCGCGTCCTTATAGTCGAAGACCAGGCCATCCTGCGCGAGAGTCTGGCGCGCTCCGTTGGCGACCAGCCCGATATGACCGTTGTTTCCGCCATTGCCGATGCTTCCGAGGCCTTGGGTGTCGCGCTCAAGGAGCGTCCGGACATGATACTGATGGACGTATGCACCGAGCATGATTCCAACGGCATCGTGGCGGCGGCGCGCATTAAAGAACAACTGCCCGAGTGCCGCATCATTATCATGACCGGCATGCCCGAGATCACCTTTGTCGATCAGGCTCGCGAGGCGGGCGGCGATAGCTTTGTGTACAAGAACGTCGGTATCGACGAGCTGTTCGCCGTGATGCGCTCTACGCTGGCGGGCTATTGCACGTTTCCCAAGCCGCCCGAGAGCATTTTTTCGGGCACGGCGGCACTCGACGATGTCGAGCTGTCGATTTTGCGCCTTGCCTGCGAGGGCAAGAGCCGCCGCGAGATCGCGGCCGAGCTGTTTATGAGTGAGGGTACCATCAAGCGTCGCATCTCGGAGATTCTCAACAAGACCGGCTACGACAACATCATGCGCCTGGCCGTGCGCGCGGTAACGGAGGGCAGCATCGTTCCCAACATGGAGCGCTAACGCTCGTTACGCATCGGCATAAAGCGGCGGGGCCGCAGGATTATCTCCTGTGGCCCCGCTTGACATGTGCGCGGATGTGTCCGCCAATCCGCGGCTGATGTTACGTGCCGTTACGCGATGGTTGCGGTGTAAGAGGCGACGTCCTCGTAGGAATCGGTCAGATAGGCGTCGATGCCGATGGTCGTGTTGACCAGGTCGTCAAGGCTGTCAAGCTCGCCGTTCGAGAACGTGAATTCCTCGGTGGCGTTGGTGCCGGGCATCAGGTGAGCCGAGAACCAGGGTTCCTTCATGGTGCCGTTGACGTTGGTCTTGCCGGAAGGAGCGTAGAAGGTCAGGTCCTTGTCGCTCTTGTTGGTGATGTTGACGACAAAGCCGATGTCGCCCCAGTCGTCCTTGAACTTCTCGGTGATGGTGATGGTGCACAGGTCGTCATCGGCGACGGTGACGGCGGGGGAGATTTCGATGCTCTGGACGTCGTCGTCTTCGACGGCCTCATCGATCTCCTCTTCCTTCTCGGCGTTCTCGCGATCCTTCTTTACCGTACCGGACAGATCCTTGTCGGACTTGGTGAAGATAAACTTGTCGCCGTCCACCTCCAGGACGAGCTTGTCGTCCTTGAGCTTCAGATCGTGCGATTCATCTTCGGCGGTGACGGTTGCGGTGGTGGCGTCCTTGGCCTCCCACTTAAGGTCGACAACCTCAAGGAACAGGTCGAGGGTGCCCGTGCCGTCCTCATCGAGGATCAGGATGCAGTTGACGCCCCACTCCTTGAGCATGTCCATGTACTCATCGGTGAGCTCTTCGCCATCCAAGGTTCCACCCGAGTACTGCCAGCTGCCGACGAAGTTGGCCTTGGGGTCTTTGCCGCCGCCGCTGCAGCCCGTCAGGGCAAAGGCGAGCGCCAGGACGCATGTCAGAAATGCGAGCACGGACTTTTTGAACGTTGTCTTCATGGTGTCCTCCTTTATCGAACGAAACCCATAGAAACAAATGCGGGGGTGGCGGATCCCCCGCCAATTACCAGATAGAGGGGCTAGGGCCGGGGCGTTCCGCAGTTGCTGCAGAACTTGCCGCCGTTTTCGCTGCCGCAGTTGGGGCAGAACCACTTGGCCGGTGCCGGGGCGGGTGCGGGACTACCGCACTCGGAGCAGAACTTGCCGGTGTTGGTGGCGCCGCAGCTGCAGGTCCATGCGCCGGCCGCAGGTGCGGCGGGAGCCGGTGCGGGGGCGGGAGCCGGAGCCGGCTGCGGAGCGGCCTGCTGCTGTGCCTGGCCGGCGGCGAACAGCTGGCTGGCGTTCATGCCGCCCATGCCACCTGCCATGCCCATGCCCATAAAGCCTGCCATCGCGCCGTTGGGGTTGGCGGCTGCCGCGCGCATTGCGTCGCTCTGGGCGCTGGCAATGTTGGCTGCCGCCATGGTGGGATCGCGCATGACCGCGGCTTTCTGCAGGTCCTTGATCATCTGCTCGTCCTCTTGCGAGGCGGCGATGGAGTTGACGCCAAAGCTTACGATCTCGACGCCGCGCAGGTCACGCCAGTCGGCAGAGAGGACCTCGTTGAGCGCGCGGGCGAGCTCGGTGGTGTGGCCGGGGATGGCGCTGTAGCGGATGCCCATCTCTGAGATCTTGGCAAAGGCGGGCTGCAGGGCGGTGAGCAGCTCGGACTTAAGCTGGCTGTCGATCTTGTCGCGCGTGTAGCTATCGGTCACGTTGCCGCATACGTTGGTGTAGAACAGCAGCGGGTTGGTGATGCGGTACGAATACTCGCCGTTGCAGCGCACGGAGATGTCGACGTCCAGACCAATGTTGTTATCGACCACACGGAAGGGAACGGGCGAGGCGGTGCCGTACTTGTTGCCGATGATCTCCTTGGTGTTGATGAAGTAGACGCGCTGGTCTTTGCCCGCATCGCCGCCAAAGGTAAAGCGGCTGCCGATATTGGCAAAGGTCTCCTTGATGGAGTCGCCCAGGTTGCCGCTAAAGACGCTCGGCTCGCTGCCGGTATCGAAGACGAACTCACCGGGCTCCAGCGCGACTTCGATGATCTTGCCGTTTTGCACCACGAGCATGCCCTGGCCGTCGTTGACGGCGATGACCGAGCCGTTGGAGATGACGTTGTCCTCGCCGCGCGTGTTGGAGCTGCGGCCGCCGGTGCGCTTGCTGCCCTTGCAGGCCAAGACGTCAGCGGGCATCGACTCGCAGTAGATAAATTCCTTCCACTGGTCGGCCATGACGCCGCCGGCAGCTCCCAATCCAGCTTTCAAGAGTCCCATGGTGATCTTCCTTTCTCGTCAGAGGCCGGGTGGTATTGGTTGGATTGCTTAGTCGTCCTTGTCGTCTTTCATGACAACGGTGGTCTCGGTGTGGCTGAAGGTGTCGTGCTTCTCGGTCAGGTCGAGCTCGCCGCAGTACTCGTCGGCGTGGGTGGCCTCGTTGGCCGTTTTGAGCTGGCCTACCAGCAGCACGTCTCCGATGATTACGATGATCAGCGGCGCGACGATGTTGATGAGGATGCCCTCGATGTCAAAGGCGAGGTAATCCGGATCGAAGGCATTCTCACCCATAAAGAGGATCTGGGAGAGGACAAATCCGATCACAAAGAACAGCACCGAGGCGATGACGAGCTTGGGCTTGGAGCAGGGGAGCTCGCCGACCAAGCGGCCGGTCTGACCGTTCATGGCAAACAGGTAGCTCTTGCCGTTCCATGAGGTGGAGAGCATCCAGACGGGGAACAGGGCGTAGTCGCTGTCTTCCCAGGTGTAGTCGAGCTGCTTGCTTTCGACCGTGGCATCGTCGTATTCGTCGACGACGGTCTCGCGCAGGGCCGAGATCGTGCTTTCTTCCATACGGCGCTCGGCGCGCGCCTTGCAGGTCTCGCAGTCCTCGTCGTAGCGGTTGGCGATGTAGCCGGGCATATATGCGACCGAGAATGGACGCAGTGCGTCGTAGTCAAACGGCTCGATGGCGTCCATGTGGCCGTCGGGCATCTTGGACGATCCGTCGACGGGCACGCGCTTAAACGAGATATTGCCCTTGCGATAGGCATCGTAGTGGTCGGTGGTCGTGACGGTGCGGTCGGATTCCTCGGTCACGGTCTCGTTGGTCGCGTCAAAGTACACTTCGCCGTCAACGCGGGCGCCGTAGAGCCAAAACGGCACGTAGACACCTTGGACCTCGTCGATGTGGTTGCCGGTGACAAAGCTCTTGGGCAGCAAGATCTTGCCCTTGTAGTGTTCCTTGAGTGCGGCCGTGACGTCGTCGCGCCCGAGCTTAAACGGAATCACCAGGTCGGGCGAGAAGTCGCCAGAGAGCTGGCCGGGCGCCACGGCAGAGTTGCCGCAGTACGGGCAGGTGGTGACGGCGACGGTGCCGTCGGACACGAGCTCGGCGCCGCACGACGAGCAGATGTAGCCGGCGTTTTGGGCGAGCTCCTGCACCGCGTCGTCGGCGACGGGCTTGGGTGTTGCGGCTGCCGCATCGGCTTTGGCGTCGGCCTTGTCCTGGCGCTCGCGATAGAGGGCCTCGACTTCTTCGACTTCAAAGCGCGAGTCACAGTAGTCGCAGACGAGCTTTTGCTCGGCGCTTGCAAAATGCAAGGGGCCACCGCAGGCAGGGCACTGATAGTTAACGCTCTCGAAGGCCATGATCGGTCCTTTCGCTGCCGGAGGCTATGCGCCGATGGCGCCGCCGCAGTATTCGCAGCGCCCGCTGGCATCGGGAATGGTGGTGGCTCCGCAGAAGGGGCAGGTCACCGCGGTCTTGGGGGCCTTGGCGGCCACGACGCTGTCGCGCGTCTCCTGGCGCAGCTGCACCAGCGCATCGCGGACCTCGGTTGCCTGGCGCTTGGCCTCGCGGTATTCGATGGAGCCGCGCTGATCGATGGTGGAGTCGTTCACGCGCAGGTTGATCTCGGTAAAGTACGGCGTGTTGACATGGATGGTCAGATTGAAGTCGTAATCCAGGTCGTAGCGCGGCGGGTTGTAGCTCTCGCGCTCGCCGTCCTTGGTCTCGCGATAGATCTCGGTGCGCTGCTCGTCGATATCCATATCGCAGCCGAGTACCTGTGAGAACTCGATGATGTCGGGATTGGCGTCGCGCCAGCGGCTCTGCGAAGTGATGATCAGCAGCCCCGCGTCCTCATCGAGCATAATATTGGTGCGCCCGGCAGAAAGCGTGCGCGTGGGGTTGAACGAAGACAGGCGCTCGGCGTTGGCCTCGCGGTAGGCGAGTTGCTCACGGATGTCGTCCGCGGTGCTGGAGCGATAGCCGTGGAAGTAGGGGGAGAGCTTGCCGGCGCACTCTTTGCACAGGTAGCCTTCATTGATTTTTGTCTTACCTAGAAGTCCCAGCTCGGTACCGCAAATCGCGCACTCTTTCTTCTCGAACATCTTGTCAAAGAAGCCCATGGCTGCCTCCCATCAACTGGTAGCGTGTGTCACTTTCGATGATGGGGGAGTGCGCGATCCTTCGCGATACCCAGACGGCTCAAGGAGTCTCCACAACTGGGACACATGGCCCATTTTTGACTAGTCATTGGGGACGTTCTTAAACGACTAGTCGCGGGGGACACTCTTCGGCCACTCATTGGGGACGTACTTAAATGAGTGGTAGTTGGAGACACTCCTGGCCGAGCTAGAGATCGCGCGCGTCCCTTCTGGTCCATGCGGCTCAAAATCGCGGCGTGATGTGGACGGCTGGGGTCGAATTGGCAGCATTTCGAGCCTGGCTTCGATATTGAGACTGGTTCTTTATTAAAATAGATTTCCAGACAATTGAGCGGCTGGGGGTTAACCATGAGGGGCATGGGAGACACAACCGCATATTTGCGTCGGGGCATTCGGGAGATTATATGCCTGGCGCTGTTCTTCTTCACGTTTTTGGCGTGCGAGTATCTTTTTGATGTGCGCATGGCCGAGTTCGTGTCTCCAAACGAGGTCGTTATTTATGAGAGCCTTGTTATCGGCGCGAGCGTGATTGGCTTTTTTGTGCGTCCCATTCTGTACTATCGCCGTCCCCATGCCATCGACGCAACGAGTGACGTCACGGGCGTTTTGCTGGTGGCGGCATTGCTGCTGATGATTATGGCAGTGCGGTTTGAGGTGGTAATTGCCGGCGGCCTGGTGGCGTGCTGCGCGCTGGGCTACTGCGGATCGACTGCCCACGCAAACTTTGCGCGGCGCTTTGCGCGGACGCCCTGCTTGGCGCGCGCCGCCGCACTTTCTTACGCCATGGGCGTTCTGGTGCAGGTCCTCAACCACATGGTGATGCCTGCCGGCATTCCTCAGCAGGCTGTTCTGGTCGTCTGTGCGATCGCGCAGGTGGCGTTACTCCACGGTACCCGACGCGCCAAGCTGCGCGACGAGTCCGATCCCAACTTTGAACCCAGTGTTGCCGGGCTTTCGGTAGATGCTCTGGAATATGGCGCCAAGTGGCATGACGATCCCGAGGCAAAGGCGGCATTCCGCCGCACTGTAGCTCGCTTGACCGTGGCGACAGCGTATCTTTCCAGCGTATTCGCCGCTCTCAACGCGGGTCTCACAACCTTGCATGCTACCGGAGCTGTTGATTTGGGTGACTGGCCGCGCCTGCTGCTTGTCGTGAGCTCGTTGGTCGCTGGCGCACTATTTGACCTGCGCGGCCGTTCGTATATGAATATCGGCATGACATGCGCCGCCATGTTGTCCACGCTTTCGTTCTTTGTGCTCATCATCGATGGCGGTGGCGGTAACGAGCTCGCTGCCACGATCATCTTTTATCTGGGGTCGGGCTTCTTTGTGGTGTTCTTTACCACAAAATTCGCCGCCATCTCGCTCTATGCGCGCTGGTCATATTTTTGGCCGTGCATGGGCCGCGTCGTCAACAACGTGTGCTCGATGCTCGTGACGGCGCCGGCGGTGGCGATCATCTCGAGTCAAAACGTGCTGGCGGCAGTCGGCGCGGCGCTCGTGATGTTTGTGGGCATTGCGATTACGCTGCTGGGGCAGTTGGGGCAACGGGCCGATGATGTCGTGATGCAGGATGGCCTGCCGCTTACCACCGACGATCTTGGTGGGGATCTTGCGCCCACATGCTTCGACCCCGAGCCCGTGGAGGCAGCGGAGCTCACGTCCGATGAACGCCTCGATGCCTTCGTCGCCACCTTCGGGCTTACAGAGCGCGAGCGCGATATTCTTGAGGTCTTGGTCGTTTCGGACCAGAGCGTTCAGGACATCGCCACAACGCTCTTCCTTTCGCGCTCCACGCTCTACCGCCACATTTCCTCGATCAACAAAAAGGCCGGTACCGCCTCGCGTGTGGCCCTTATCAACTTCTTCTGGTCCTGGACACCCAAGGACTAGCGTATGAGCCGCCGCCCAGTCCCTTACTCTAACGGGGGCGTGGCCTCAAAGCACGCCCACATCGACGCCTCGCCTGCGCTAAACTGAAGAGCACGTACGCGATTACGAGAGGAGCCCGTATGGAGGCTTACAAGCAAGAGTTCATCAAGTTCATGGTTGAGTCCGACGTTCTTAAGTTCGGCAGCTTTACGCTCAAGAGCGGCCGTCAGTCCCCGTTCTTTATGAACGCCGGCGCTTACGTGACGGGCTATCAGCTCAAGAAGCTGGGCGAGTATTACGCCCAGGCCATCCACGATAACTTTGGCGACGACTTTGACGTCCTGTTTGGGCCGGCCTACAAGGGTATTCCGCTGGCTGTTGTTACCGCCATTGCCTACCACGAGCTGTACGGCAAGGAGGTCAAGTACTGCTGTGACCGCAAGGAGGCCAAGGATCACGGTGCCGATAAGGGCAACCTGCTGGGTTATGAGCCCAAGGACGGCGACCGCGTGGTCATGGTCGAGGACGTTACCACCAGTGGCAAGTCCATCGACGAGACCTATCCCAAGGTCAAGGCTGCTGCCGATGTCGAGATCAAGGGCCTGATCGTGTCCCTCAACCGCATGGAGGTCGGCAAGGGTGGCGTGACCACCGCACAGAAGGAGATCGAGGCAAAGTACGGTTTCCCCGTCGCGAGCATCGTTTCCATGGCCGAGGTCGTCGAGACCCTCTACAACCACGAGATCGACGGCAAGGTCGTCATCGATGACGAGCTCAAGACCGCCATCGACGCCTACTACAAGCAGTACGGAGCACGGGAGTAGGTAGTTACGCGGGTTTACCAACCCGCGTAACGGCGCGACGCTGCGCGGGCCGCATTTGGACAATCTGACGTTCAACTTCAAGGGCGCGACCAGGAGGGCAGCGCCCTTTCGTTTCACGTC
>URYU01000057.1 GCA_900552155.1 uncultured Collinsella sp. | reverse complement strand
CGACCTGATCGTCAAGAGCGCCACCATGACAGGCCTCGTCGTGACCGGCGAGGAACACTCTGTGATCGGTGGCCTGGGCAGCGCCGTTGCCGACGTCCTGTGCGAGCAGTGCCCGACGCCGCTCAAGAAGATCGGCGTCAACGACACCTTCGGTGAGTCCGGCCCGGGCGCCGAGCTCCTGCACAAGTACGGCCTGGACGCCGCCAACATCGTGGCGACCACCAAGGAGTTCTTGGCATAAGGCAAGGCGGATCTCAAGGACTGCTTCGCCAGAACTATAAAACTGTTTCGCCAGTACTATGGAAACCCGGCAGGGGCGCTCTCTTGGAGTGCGCCCCTGTTTCAGTTGCGGTGAAATAAGGACTGTTTTGCCAGCTTAAAGGCTCAACAGTCCCTATTTCACCGCAACTTATGAAGACGCCCCTCAAGCACGGTCCCATCAGGGAAAAGGGCATATATCGACAAAGCGCAATTCAGACCCTTCCAGCTTTGTATATGCAGCACCCCAAGATAAACGCAGCGACCCCTTAGTTATCGCAGGCCGGGCACAGGGTTACTCTCCAAATCTTTCCGCAGGAAGGAGGAGCCCCCGCCGCGCGAAGCGCGCAGCGGGGGCTCCGACATGTCCGAGGACGATTTGGAGAGTAACCCTGTGTCCGGCCGACGGGATCCCTAAGCACGCCATGCTTCTTATGTGCAGCAAAGCTAATGCTGCTAAAATACAAAGCGCTCATGTAGTTTAAACGCACGACGATAAGGAGCACCAGTGGGTAACCACTTCCGTACCTCCGGTGCGGGCGATGATGCCCCCAAGACGCAGGCAGGCGTCCAGGGCAGTCGTTTCGCCACTCCGGATTCAGAGGGCCAGCCTGTTGCTCAGGCCCCCGCTCAGCCGGCAGATCAGGCACAGCCGGCATCCGATCCCTTTGCCTACAATCCAACCAGCGATGTCGCGCTTTCCGGCACGGCGGGTTTTGAGCCCGTTCAGGCCGTGACCGCTCGCGTGGAGCAGCCTCAGGCTGGCGCCGCTACGCCGCAGCCTACCATGGCCGGCATTCCCGACCCCTTGGCCCCTGCGACGCCGGCTCCTCAGCCAGCGCAGTCCGGTCTCTTTGCTGCTATTCCCGACCCCACGCAGCCTGCTGCCCCGGTGGTCGAGAGCGATCAGGCCGCCGAGGTTGCAAGCCTCGATAACGCGCTCAACAACCCCGATTTTACGTCGGTGTTTGCGCCCATCGATCCGCAGGTCAGCCGCAAGAAGATGGCCAAGCAGGCCGGTGTCGAGCCCGTTATCCTTATGGAGCATGTCACCAAGATCTATCCGGCACAGCCCAACAAGCCTGCACTCGACGACATCAACATCGAGATCTATCCGGGCGAGTTCGTCTTCCTGGTCGGTCACTCCGGTTCGGGTAAGACCACGCTGCTGTCGACGCTCAACCGCGACGTCAAGCCGACGAGCGGCCGCATCCTGGTTGCCGGTCAGGACCTCATGAAGATCAAGAACCGCAAGGTTCCGTTCCTGCGTCGCCAGATTGGCGCCGTGTTCCAGGACTTTAAGCTTCTGCCGCAAAAGACCGCCTACGAAAACGTGGCGTTTGCCCTTCAGTGCATCGGCAAGCCCAAGGGCGTCATTCGCAGCCAGGTGCCCGAGGTGCTGCGTCTGGTCGGTCTGGCCGATCAGATGGACTCGCTGCCCGACCAGCTTTCCGGTGGCGAGCAGCAGCGCGTTGCCGTCGCCCGCGCTATGGTCAACCGTCCGCCGCTGCTGATCTGCGACGAGCCCACGGGTAACCTCGACCCGGCGATCTCGCTGGGCATCATGAAGCTGCTCGAGCGTATTAACCGCACCGGCACCACCGTGATCGTCGCCACGCACGACCGCGAGATGGTCGATAGCATGCACCGTCGCGTGATCGCCCTCGAGGGCGGTCACGTTATCCGCGACCAGGAGAGGGGAGGTTACGGAAACTATGGCACCAACTAACGTGGGCTACTCCTTCAAAGAGGCAATCAGCCACTTCTTCCGTAACTGGACTACCTCGCTCGGCGCCGTCATCACGATCTTCCTTTCGCTGTTTATCATCGGCCTGTTCATCATGGGCTCCGCGATGCTGAACTCCGTGATCGGCACCGTCGAGGATCAGGTTGTCATCAACGCGTTCATTAGTGACGACGCCGATCAGGCCGATGTTCAGGCCTTTGAGGCCGAGCTCAAGACGTGGAGCAACGTCAAGTCCGTGACCTATAAGGATAAGGATGACGCGCTGGCCGAGTACACGAGCAAGATGTCGGGTAACGCCGACGCCACCATGAGCGCGCGCGACGGCCAGAACCCGCTGCCCGCCTCGTTTGCGATTGAGATGGACGATCCGTCTCAGGTCGAGAGCACGGCCAAGAAGCTCAAGAAGGATGCCGATTTCCAGAAGATCGCGGATGACGGCGACGTCAACGCGAGCGTGCTGTACGGCCAGGAGGAAGTGAGCCGCCTGTTCCAGGTGACCAACTACATCCGCATCGCCGCCGTGGTGCTCGTTGGCCTTCTGACCTTTATCGCATTCATCTTCATCAACCACACGATTCGCCTGTCCATCACGGCGCGTCGTCGTGAGATTGCGATTATGCGTCTGGTCGGCGCCAGCAACGGCTTCATTCGTGGCCCGTTTATCACCGAGGGCGTGCTGCAGGCCATTTTGGGCTCGCTGCTTTCCATCGGCGTTCTGGAGCTGCTGCGCAATCTGATGATTCCGCGTCTGCAGGAGAGCATCGGCTGGATGTCGTTTGCCCTGCCGATGCAGTACTACCTGGTGACCTATGCTGCGCTGATTCTGGTCGGCGTGATTATCGGTCTCTTTGGTTCTGCCATTGCCATGCGCCGCTACCTGCGCGTGTAGGCATGCCTGGAATACATCCCTTCCAACGGGTCGTCTCTTATGGGGCGGCCCGTTTTTTGATTCCAAGGGGACGGCAGGAAAGCGAATCATTTGGGTAGACTCTTTGGAGCTCGCAATCGATAGCAAGGAGGCGCCATGGGGCGCAATAACAAGCATAAGCGTGGAGCTCGCAATAAGCGCGGGCCGGTGCGCAGCGAACGCCGTCCGAGCCTGACCGGGCGCGTGCAGCTCCATGAGCACAGTGCCTATGTCATAACCGAGAATGGCGACTACAAGGTCATGGGCCGCGGTAAGCGCGAGATCATGGATGGCGATACCGTTGCCGTGAGCATTAAGAACAGCCCGCACGGTGAGCGGCGCGCCGTGATCGAAAGCGTGGTTGAGCGTGCAGCTATAAGCGTGGTGGGCACGTACCAGACCGCCGGTCCGCTCGGTGTGATTGAGCCGCTCGATTCGCGCCTGAAGGCCGACTTCTTCATTTTGCCCGAGGATACCTCGGCGGATCGTCTGGGTGTCCACCCGGGTGATGCTGTTGTCGCGCGCATTTTGACCTACCCGACGCGCCTGGAATCGGGCACCGTGACGATCGAACGCCGCATTGGCGGAGATGACGCGCCCGATTTGGGCGTTCAATATGTGATGGCGCGTTACGGCTATACCGATAGCTATCCCGAGGCCGCGCTGGACGAGGCCGAGGGGCTTTCGCTCGATGTGTCCGCGGCGCTTAAGGACCCGCTCCGCCGCGATCTGCGCGACCGCTTTGTCATCACGATCGACCCGGTCGACGCGCGCGACTTTGACGATGCCATTTCGCTGGAGCGCACGCCCGAGGGCGGCTATAAGCTGGGTGTGCATATCGCCGACGTTTCACACTATGTGGCTTGGGACGGGCATATCGATCTTGAGGCTCGCCATCGTACGACATCGGTGTATCTGGCCGATCGCGTGCTTCCCATGCTGCCCGAACGCCTGTCCTGTGACCTGTGCTCGCTTCGCCCTGACGAGGACCGTCTTGCGTTTACCGTCGATATCGAGCTCGATGCGCAGGGTCGCGTGCGGCATTACGATCCGTACCCCAGCGTGATTCGCTCGCGTGTGCGTATGGACTATGACGGCGCCGAGGCGCTGCTGGTGCGTGCCGGCGCGGTTGAGTATTCGGTGCTGGAGGGCGCGGCTGAGGATGTTGCGGCTGCCGAGACCTCGCGCGAGGAAGCGCTTGAGCGCGGTCTTGCGTGCGAGGAGGCCGCCCGCGGCTACAACATCGACCTCGGCGATTTCCTTGTTGCCGCTAACGAACTCGCCGAACTTCGCCGTCGTATTCGTCGCGCCCGCGGCTCAGTCGATTTTGACACGGCCGAGATTCGCGCTCTATTGGATGAGAACGGAGTGCCCGTGCAGATTGTGGCGCGTGAGCGTTCGTGTGCCACGTCGCTTATCGAGGAAGCCATGCTGCTCGCCAACGAGTGCGTTGCAGAGTGGCTGGCAGACCGTGATATCGAGGCCTGCTATCGTGTGCATGAGGATCCGAGCCCCGATAGCCTGCACGGTGCCGCCGTTGCGCTGGCGCAGCTAGGCATCATCGACGATCGCCGTGCTGCCGGTATTGCCCTGGGGAGCCCCGATGAGCTGCAGGCTGCAGTTGATGCTGCCGCCGGTACGGCCAACGCACCGCTCGTCAACACGCTGCTTCTGCGCAGCATGCAGCGTGCGCTGTACAAGCCGCGCAACGAGGGCCACTTTGCGCTCGCCGCGCCGTGCTACTGTCACTTTACGAGTCCCATCCGTCGCTACCCCGATCTGGTGGTGCACCGCGTGCTCAAACTGCAGTTGGCCTATGAGCAGCTCGGCGGCAAGGACGCCTTGGTCCGTACGTCGCGGCTGATCGGCAAGGGACGCGAGTCGCTGCCGCGCATTCTGCCGCAGATCTGCCGCGCATGCAGCGATGCCGAGCGCGCGGCAGATGCCGCCAGCCATGCGACGCAAAAGATCAAGATTGCCCAGTACTATGAGGACCGTCTAGGCGAGCGCTATGCCGGAACCGTCTCGTGGGTTAGCAGCATGGGCCTCTTTGTGCGCTTGGATCTAACGCAGGTCGAAGGCTTGGTTTCGATCAAGAGCCTGGGCAACGAGTGGTTCGAGTTCGACGAGGACGCGCTAACGCTCACGGGTGCCGACACGGGCACCCGTTACGAGCTGGGGCAGCGCGTGATCATCGAGGTCTCGCGCGTCAATACCACGCGTGGGCACTTGGACTTCAAGCTTATCCATTAGCCAAATCCCGACTGATGGTGGGGGAGCGGAGGGCGGCCTTTCGGGACCGCCCTCCGCATTTGAATCGTGGCTACCTTGCCGTCTGCTCGGCCGCCCGCTTACCTGCTATTTGAGAGGTAAAACCTACCAAAATAAACCTGTCCCTTTTGGCAGGTTTACAAGAAAGCGGGGATGAGATGGCGACGGTGTACGGTTATGCGCGGGTGAGTTCGCGCGATCAAAACCTTAATCGGCAGCTGGAGGCGCTGGGCGCCTATGGTGTGGGCTCGGCGAATATTTATGCCGACCATGCGAGCGGCAAGGACTTCGATCGACCGCATTATCGCGAGCTGCTGCACGTCCTGGGAGACGGGGACGTACTGGTGGTGCTTTCTATCGACCGACTTGGTCGTAATTACTCCGAGATTCTTGAGGAATGGCGACGCATTACCAAGGAGCTCGGGGTTGCCATTGTGGTGTTGGACATGCCATTGCTTGACACGCGCGCTAGGGCCAGCGGCGCGCCGGATGTGACCAACGTACTGATTGCCGATATTGTGCTGCAACTGCTGAGCTACGTGGCGCAGGTGGAGCGCGAGAATATCCACCGGCGCCAAGCGGAGGGAATTGCAGCGGCGCGGGCGCGAGGGGTCCGTTTCGGTCGACCTCGCAAGCCGTGCCCTCCTCAGTTTGAGCTGGTGCGCGATAGCTATGAGGCAGGCGATATTACCCGCAGCCAGGCAGCAGAGTGCCTGGGCGTGTGCGTGGGGACGTTCGATCGCTGGATGCGCGAGGCGGGGTAGGGGTTTGCGTCGCTTTGTCGCTTCCTGTTGCGATTCAAATTTTGATACGGTGACGATGCCATTTGGGGCTACACTCGCTGATATTCAAAAAAGGAGGTTGGCCCTTGGCGCGCGTAAAACAGATAATCGGATGGACCGCGATCGTTCTGTTCGCTGCAACGCTGGCGGGCATCTGGGTGCTGACGGAGCAAAATGCGGTGGAGACGTCGTTGCTGAGCGAGTCCACCGCGCGTGTGGTGGAGGGCCAGGCTACGGGCGTTCAGGCTGTCGATGCCACGGGTGAAGCTCAGGCGGAGAACGGAATGACCGGGGGCACCGATTCGGCTGCCTCGAATGTCCGGTCTGGCCGACTTGCTTCCATTCGCATGTGGGTGGGCACGAACGTCCGTCGCGTTGCCCATACCGTAGAGTTTTTCTTCGTCGGATTGTTCGCCTCGGTGGTCGTGGTTTGCTTTTCCAGGCGTCCGTGGAGCGTATGCTCCCGTTGCGTGCCCGTATTGCTCTTTTGCGCCGCCTGCTCCGTTGGCGATCAGGTACATAAGATCTTTGTTCCCGGCAGGCATTTCGACGTTATCGATTTAGGATTCGATGCTGCGGGCTATGTCACCGCCATGCTGTTGGTATTGCTGGCAGCGGCGTTGGTGCGCCATGCGACTCGGCCGATCGGCGCCCATGCGAGGCGCTAGCCGGTAACAAACCCGTTTCTGATAATGCGACCTTGTTGAATTATTTTGTGTCGCGCGTATTTCCGAGCGGTCGGATTTGAGGGGCGAGCGGTAGAACGCTCGCCCTTTGTGCGCCACGATGCGGCACAATGTACCGCAAAAGCTGTTTGTATACGGTACGAATCGTTCGTTGGTCTTTAATTCTTCTCAACGGAGGTGTTTGAGATGGCAAACGGATTGCTTTTGCGGCTTCGCGAGCGTGAGCTCAGCGCGAGCCCGGCGGAACGCAATGTCATCGCATATGTAAGCGCTCATCCGCACGAGGTGGTCGGGCTGTCCGTCCGCGGTCTTGCCGATGTCACGTTCTCCTCGCCCTCGAGCATTTTGCGCTTTTGCAAGCGTTTGGGTTTTGCGGGCTACAAGGAGTTCCAGCGCGAACTGATTGCCGAGCTGGCGCTCTTAGGTGACAAGAAAGACGTTGCCCTCGAGGACATCTCCATGGATGACAGCGTCGAACGTATCGTGGGGAAGGTGATGAAAAGCAACGTGCGAACGATCGAGGCGACGGCGCGAACGCTCGATTACACCGTCTTGGAGCGATGCGCGGCCCGTCTTAAGCGGGCACGCGCGGTCAATCTGTTCGGTATTGGTGCCTCTCGTTTGGTCGCGCACGACCTGGCGCAAAAGCTCATGCGTGTCGACAAAGAGTGCCATCTGTACGACGACTGGCATGATCAGCTCTTATGTGCCAAGAACATGCATGAGGGCGATATGGCAATCGCCTTTAGCTACTCGGGCTTGACGCAAGAGGTGCTGGACTGCACCGCCGAGGCTCAACGTCACAACTGTCCCGTCGTGGCCGTTACCAAAGTAGATGGATCATCCAAGCTTGCCACCATGGCCGATGCCGTGCTCGGCGTCGCCGCGAGTGAACCCTTGGTCCGCAGCGGTGCCATGGCTTCGCGTATGGCCCAGCTTATGGTTGTCGATGCCCTGTACGCTGCTTACGTTGCCAGCGACTACGAACGGGCGACGCATGTCATTAAGCAAAACTACATCGAGAAACAGGAAAGATGAGGTGAATGAAATGCTCGATTTAACAAAATTCACGACCGAACAGCGTAATCAAAGGTCAATGGACCTCGATACGATGACATCGCTGCAAATCGTCACGACGATGAACGATGAGGATCTTCGTGCCGTCCAGTCGGTCACGAAAGTGTTGCCCCAGGTTGCCATGGCAATCGACTGGGCTGCTGAGACACTCGAGCGCGGCGGGCGCGTCTTTTACATGGGCGCAGGCACCAGCGGTCGTCTGGGCGTACTCGACGCTTCGGAGTGTCCGCCCACGTTTGGCGTGTCACCCGATCTGATTGTCGGGCTCATTGCCGGAGGCGAGACGGCGTTTATCAGGGCTGTCGAAGGTGCCGAAGACAGCGAGGAGCTTGGCGCGAACGACCTGCGAGAGCGTGGACTCTCGGACAAGGATCTTGTCGTTGGCCTGGCGGCAAGCGGTCGTACTCCTTATGTGGTGGGCGGCCTTGTGTACGCCAAGGCAACTGGGTGCAAGACCATTGCAATTGCCTGCAACCAAGGGTCGAAGATCGGGGAGAGCGCAGATCTTGCCATTGAGCCCGTGCCCGGTCCCGAGGTGCTGACCGGCTCAACGAGGCTCAAGGCGGGAACGGTTCAAAAGCTCATTCTCAACATGATTTCGACCGGTGCCATGGTCAAGATCGGCAAGGTATACCAAAACCTGATGGTCGATGTGCAGCAGACGAACGAGAAGTTGGTGGTGCGCGGCCAGAACATCGTGATGGAGGCGACCGGCTGCACGCGCGAGCGCGCTGTTCAGGCGCTTGCGGATGCCGGCGGCCACGTAAAAACCGCTATTGTCTCGGTGCTGTTGGACTGCGATGCCGAGCAGGCCGCGGTAGCTCTTGAGCGGGCGCGAGGCCATGTCCGTGCTGCGGTGAGTGGCCATGAGAAGAGCAATGCCGACGCCCGATAGGCGCGCGGCGTGAGCTGATATGACATCCAGACGAGATACCCAATACAAGGAGGAGTTATGACGAACAAAGAGCTGGCTCAAAAGCTGCTGGATCTTTTGGGCGGTAAAGACAACGTGCTAGCAAACGCGGCGTGCATGACGCGCCTGCGCGTGACCGTCAAAGACGCGGGCAACGTCGACACGGAGGGCATTAAGGCGCTCGACGGCGTGATGGGCCTGGTCGAGGACGACACGATGCAGATCGTGCTGGGTCCGGGCAAGGTGAATAAGGTGCTCGAGGAGTTCTCCAAGCTCACCGGCCTTGCGAAAGGCGTTGCCGACGAGAGCGTGGTTGACGCTGCGGCCACGAACAAGGCCGCGCAGAAGGCCAAGTACGAGTCCAAGCCGGTTCAGGCCTTCCTCAAGAAGATTTCCAATGTCTTCGTCGCCCTGCTTCCCGGCATCATTGCGGCTGGCCTCATCAACGGTATCTGCAACGTCATTAACGTCTCGACGGCAGGCGCGCTTGCAGGCGAGTGGTGGTACCAGGGCATTCGTTCCATGGGCTGGGCCCTGTTTGCCTATCTGCCCATCTTGGTGGGCTATAACGCGGCACGTGAGTTTGGTGGCTCCGCTGCGCTGGGCGGCATCGCCGGCATGATGTGCATCGCCAACAGTGCCATGCCCCTGCTTGCGCCTGGCGCGGCTGATCCTGCCACTGCCATTCTGCTGCCGCTCACCAATGCGCAGTACAACCCCGCAGCGGGCGGCATGATCGCGGCTCTCATCGCTGGTGCATTTTTTGCCTGGATGGAGCGTCAGATTCGCAAGGTTATGCCCAACGCACTCGACACGTTCTTGTCCCCGCTGCTGGTGCTCATCATCGGCGCCTTTGCTCTGATGCTCGTCATCCAGCCGGTTGGTGCATGGCTGACGACTGCCATCTTTAGCGTTTTGACCTTTATCTTCGAGAAGCTGGGCGTCCTGGGCGGCTATATCCTGTCGGCAGGCTTCTTGCCGCTGGTTTCCGTCGGCCTGCATCAGGCGCTCACGCCGATCCACGCTATGCTCAACGATCCCGACGGCGCTACCAAGGGTATCAATTACCTGCTTCCCATCCTTATGATGGCTGGCGGCGGCCAGGTCGGTGCCGGTTTGGCGCTGTACTTTAAGACCAAGAACGCCAAGCTCAAGAAGTACGTCGCAGAGTCCATTCCCGTTGGAATCCTGGGTGTGGGCGAGCCTCTGATGTATGCTGTTACGCTGCCGCTCGTTCGTCCGTTTGTGACGGCCTGCCTGGGTGCCGGATTTGGCGGCGCGCTCGCGGCGCTGCTTCACATCGGCACGGTTTCTCAGGGCGTTTCCGGTCTGTTTGGCCTGCTGATCGTCGTTCCTGGCCAGCAACTCGGCTACGTTGCCGCTATGCTGCTTGCCTATGCCGCCGGCTTTGTCCTGACGTGGTTCTTCGGTGTCGACGAGCAGAAGATCAACGAGTTCTTTGGCGAGTAGTTTGATATCGCGAGCCGTGTTGCTCGGGGTTCGCGGCGCGCAGCAGATTTCTTGATGCTATGGTTGTGCCGGCGGGGCTAGCTGCTCCGCCGGCCTTTTTTAAAGGAGCGTTGAAGCGTGAAAACGGGTATTTCGATTTATCTTTCCTGCCCTCTGCAGGATATTGAGCGGTCGATTGAACATGGTGCCGCGGCGGGTGCGCGCTATGCGTTCACCTCGCTGCATATTCCCGAGGATGGGGGAGCGGCGTATGCCGAGAAGGTCCGTCATGTGCTGTCGCTGCTTTCCGCCCGCGGCATTGCGCGCATTGCCGATGTGGAGCCTCGCACGTGCGATTTGCTCGGGCTTGAGCGCATCGAGGACCTGCGCGAGCTGGGGTTGGAATACCTTCGTTTGGACTATGGCTTTAGCGC
>URYU01000056.1 GCA_900552155.1 uncultured Collinsella sp. | reverse complement strand
CAAGAAGTACTTCTCCGTCGCTTCTGGTGGCGGCACTGGTCGTACCCTGCACCCGGACAACATGGGCGCCGGCCCTGCCTCTTACGGCATGACCGACACCATGGGCCGTATGCACTCCGACGCCCAGTTCGCCGGTTCTTCCTCCGTGCCTGCGCACGTTGACATGATGGGTCTCATCGGCATGGGCAACAACCCCATGGGCGGTGCCACCGTCGCCTGCGCTGTCGCCGTCGAGGAGGCCCTCAAGGCCTAATCGCGCCCGCGCGATGCTCATATAGTTGAGCTTTGGAGCCGCTACCCACCCAGGTAGCGGCTCTTTTTGTTTGCGCTGTCGCAGGGTAGCTAATGCCGATATATCAGTTGGGGCGAAATACAAGATGTGATGAGATGGAGCGTCAGAGCGTCCATGACGCCCACCTGCCATATTTGCCCTTTACCGATTTGCCGAGTCTTTGCGGCCCCATTGCCGATCACCCGAGCGACAATGCGCCGGACGAGAAAGGAATCCGATGGAATCGACTGATGTACTGGTAATTGGATCTGGCATTGCGGGCCTTTGCGCCGCCATCGAAGCGGCACGCACGGGTGCAACCGTCACTGTGGCAAGCGCCGGCAAGACTATGAGTGGATCGAGCTTCTTCCCCGGAACCTGGGGCCTAGGGCTTATCGGACCCGTTAACGAAGACGACGAGCAGGACCTCATCGACACCATCCTGGCCGTCGGCGGCGGCGTTGCCGACCCCGAACTCGTCCAAGCGTTCGTCCACGGCATTCCCCAAGCGATTGACTGGCTCGAGCAAGACCTGGGCGTTGAGCTCCAGCGTCCGCAAAGCGCCGAGAGTGCTCAGCAAAAGCAATTTATCCCCTGCTTTGACCACAAGACGCGCATGTGGCGCGGCCTCACCCGCAAGCCCCTTGAGGACGCTCTGACGACCCGGATCGAGTCGCTCGGCATTCGCCTGCTCCCCCGCCATGAGCTTATCGACCTTGTTGAGGACACGAACGGCAGAATAACCGGAACCGTGCTCTACGACCTCACCGAAAATCGAATCGTGCCCTTTGCTGCCAAGGCCACGATCATCGCAGCCGGTGGCACAGGCGGCCTGTTCGAGCGCAGCCTTACGTCGGCTGATGTGCTCAGCTCCTCGCAGGCCATCGCGCTGGCGCATGGCGCAACACTTACTAATATAGAGTTCATGCAGATGATGCCCGGCTTCATCGAGCCCAAGCGTAACTTGGTCTTCAACGAAAAAACCTGGCGCTACGTACATGTAGACCAGCCGGCAGATATTGCCGACGACAAGCTGGACGACCTGCTCGAGCAGCGCTCTGGATATGGTCCCTTCACGTCACGCTTGGCCTCCCGCGCTATCGATCTCGTCATCGATCAGGCAGGTGTCGAAGGCCTGGCACTCCACTACGACTTCCCCCGCGAGGATGTCCCAGAGTTTGTGCAGACCTTTGCCACCTGGCTGCAAGACGAGCACGGCATCGCGCCGACCGACGAGATGCGCGTTGCGATGTATGCCCACGCTGCTAACGGCGGCATCAAGATCGATAAGACCGCGCACACGGGCGTTGAGGGCCTCTACGCTTGCGGCGAGGCGACAGGCGGCATGCACGGCGCCGACCGCATTGGTGGCTTGTCAAGCGCCAATGGCATCGTATTCGGACGTATCGCGGGCGCATCGGCAGCCCTCACAGCGCAGAAAGAGCCTGAAGCGGCCCTGAAGACGGATATCACCCTCCCCCAGTACGGCATTGCCACAACAGATGCCGATCGCCTGACACACAGCCTTAGGCACACGATGAGCACCTATTGCATGATCAACAGGACCGAAACAGGCCTATCCGAGGCCCTGCAACAGCTTGAAAGCCTGCAAGACAAGGCCATGGCGCTGAGCAAGCCGCATGCCGATGACAGCGAGATCGCAGCCCTCGCCCGCCTGCAGTCGCAGATTCAGCTGTCGACGGAGATGGTCAAAGCCATGCGTAAGCGGACCGAAAGTCTCGGATCGCACTATCGAGCGGATTAAACCGGACACCTATCTAAAGCAGAACACAATCAATCGATATCCATGGGCCCCGTGAGCTTGAAGCAGCACGGGGCCCATTCGTGTCCGCACGACAGCGTATCCTTATTCTGAATATAGAGCGAGCAAAGCCCGCATAGAAAATAGACCAGCGAGGAGGAGATATGGACAGCAGGGATATCGAGAAATGGCGTGTCGAACTTGACAGCTACGCCCATGTGGAAGACGGCGTTGAGTATTGGCTCGCACGCGATTTAATGGAACCCATGGGGTACACTCGATGGGAGAACTTCGCCGAAGTTGTTAAGAGGGCAAAAGTCTCGTGCGAAACAAACAAAACTCCAGTTGATTCCCATTTTCGTGACACCACGAAAATGGTAACTGCCGGTGTCGCCGCTCGCGCGGTTAAAGACTACAAACTTACGCGCTATGCATGCTATTTAATCGCACAGAACGGAGATTCAAACAAGCCAGAGATCGCGCTCGCCCAGGCATACTTTGCCGTGCAGACGCGCCGCCAAGAGCTCATAGAGCAGCGCTTCGCAGAGATTCAGCGCTTGCAGGCGCGCCACTCGCTATCCGATTCAGAGAAACAGCTCTCGGGTATTGCGTTCAAACGCGGCGTGGACTCCAAAGGATTCGCGATCATCAAGTCGAAGGGCGATGAGGCGTTATTCGGCGGCAGAAGCACGGCGGAAATGAAGCAGCAGCTCGGCGTACCCAAGAGCGCGGCATTGGCGGACAGGTTAGCCGATGTCCTCATCAAAGCAAAGGACCTCACGAACTCGATGACAGCCTTCAACGCCGAGGAACACGACTTGTACGGTCTGGACCAGATCAAACAAGAACACGTCGAGAACAACACGAGCGTGCGTGGCAGCCTCATCGACCGCGGAATTGTTCCCGAGAACCTACCGCCTGCCGAGGATACAAAAAAGCTCGAGCGTCGCGTGAAGGCAGACGAGAAGAAACTCATGGAGGGTACTGACGGTTTCACCGATCCCCAGGGTAGACTCAATCTGTGAAAGCGGCCGCGCCCTTTCGGGTTCGACCCGATGCGAGGTTAACAAAAAAGCGACCAGCCTAAGCCAGTCGCTTTAACATGCTTTGGTGGGCCGTCAGGGGGTCGAACCCTGGACCTTGGGATTAAGAGTCCCCTGCTCTACCAACTGAGCTAACGACCCGATATCAACACGAAGCAAGAACTGGGGTGGGTAAAGGGACTCGAACCCTCGACCTACGGGACCACAACCCGTCGCTCTAGCCAACTGAGCTACACCCACCGTGTCCTGTGCGCTTCGCGCTCGACTATTATTGCAAGGAACGCCACGCGATGCAAGCCCCAATTTTCAAGAATTTTGAAAAGAGTTTTTCGAGACCATTTCGAGCAAATCCTACCGGTTCCATAGGAGTAAACTTGCCCCACTGCAAATGCTCGAAAGGACCGGCATGAAAGAACTCTCCAACCGTACGGCAACGTTTACCGATTCCGTCATCCGCCGTATGACGCGCATCTCCAACAAGTATGACGCCGTCAACCTGTCGCAGGGCTTCCCTGACTTCGATCCCCCAGCGCAGCTGCTCAACAGCCTGAGCGCCATCGCCAGCGACCCCAAGCCGCTCTATCACCAGTACTCCATCACCTGGGGCTCCCAGGCCATGCGTGAGGCGCTTGCCGCCAAGCAGGAGCATTTTATGGGCATGTCGGTAAACCCCAACGAGAATATCGTAGTCACCTGCGGCTCCACCGAGGCCATGATGGCCGCCATGATGACGGTTACGAACCCCGGAGACAAGGTCGTCATCTTCTCGCCGTTCTACGAGAACTACGGCGCCGACACGATCCTTTCGGGTGCCGCGCCCATCTATGTGCCGCTCAACCCGCCCACATTCGACTTTGACCGTGAGACGCTCGAGGCAGCCTTCCGCGACAACGACCCCAAGGCCATCGTCCTGTGCAACCCTTCCAACCCTTGCGGCAAGGTCTTTACGCGCGAGGAGCTCACCTTTATCGCCGACCTCTGCAAAAAGTACGACGCCTACTGCATTACCGACGAGGTATACGAGCACATCGTCTACGCGCCCCACGAGCACGTCTATATGGCCACGCTGCCCGGCATGTTCGAGCGAACCATCAGCTGCAGCTCGCTGTCTAAGACGTACTCCATCACCGGCTGGCGTCTGGGCTACACCATCGCCCCGGCCCAGATCACCGAGCGTATCAAGAAGGTCCACGACTTTCTCACCGTGGGTGCCGCCGCTCCCCTGCAGGAAGCCGTTGTCACCGCCCTCAACTTCGATGACAGCTATTACGATGAGGTCCTCGACCTCTACACCGCCAAACGCGACCTGTTCTGCCAGGGGCTCGATAGCATCGGTCTTGAGCATAACGTGCCGCAGGGCGCCTACTACGTCATGATGGACATCTCTGAGTTTGGCTATGACAGCGACCTCGAATTCTGCGAGGACCTCGCGTCTAAGGTGGGCGTGGGCGCCGTGCCCGGCTCGAGCTTCTTCCGCGAGCCCGTCAACCATCTGATTCGTTTCCACTTTGCCAAGCGGGACGAGACGCTTAACGCGGCACTGGAGAACCTCAAGTCGCTACGTGATAAAATCAAGCCGCGCGGGTAAGGACGGCCCGGCAACTAAAGCAACCAAAGAAGCCCCGCACCGCCCGCCACGTTGCGAGGCTTCTTTTTATAGCGCTTTCTTAAATGGTTTAGAGCCCTATACTTTAGTCACGGAGCAACTCGTCCCAGAGAGAGGAATACTATGGCAGAACAGCAGCTTATCGGAGCGCTCGAGGCCGGCGGCACCAAGATGGTCTGCGCCACGGGCTATGCAGACGGTACGGTCCTGGAGCGTGAGCAGATCGCGACCACGACCCCGCAGGAGACCGTTGAGGCCGTCAATGCATGGTTTGCCGACAAGGGCATCGCCGCGCTGGGCATCGGCGCCTTTGGACCCACCGCAGTCAACCCTGCCTCGCCCCAATACGGCAAGATCCTGGAGACGCCCAAAACGGCATGGCGCTACTTCGACCTGCTGGGCACCATCCAAAACGAGCTCAATATTCCCTGCGGCTACGACACCGACGTCAACGTTGCCTGCTTGGGCGAGGTCACCTTTGGTTGCGCCAAGGGCCTCACGCACGTGGTCTCCCTGACCATCGGCACCGGTGTGGGCGCCGGCGTGCTCTCGGGCGGTAAGCTCGTACACGGCATGATGCATCCCGAGGCCGGCCACATCCTGGTCACGCGCGACCCGCGCGACACCATCGGCGAGCATAGCGCCTGCCCCTTCCACGACAACTGCCTAGAGGGCCTCATCGCCGGCCCCGGCGTTAAAAAGCGCTGGGATGGCAAGAGCGCCGGAGACATGGCCGATGACCCGGAGGCCATGGACCTGCTCGCCGGCTATCTGGCACAGGCGCTCATGACCTACACGCTGTGCTACGCGCCGCAAAAGATCATCATCGGCGGCGGCGTGGCCGACCACACCCCCATCGTGCCGCTCGCGCGCAAAAAGTGCGCCGAGATGCTCAACGGCTATATCGTCACGCCCGAGGTCAACGACATCGATACCTACATTGTCAACAACAGCCTCGAGGGCAAGCAGGGCATCATGGGCTGCCTGGCCCTGGGCGCACAGGCGCTTCAGTAGCAGACGCACCCACAGGGCGTGGCGCGCCCGGCAAATCCGACCTACGGAACGACGCCACCACGCCCTATATAAGCCCTCTAATAAAAAAGGCCGCCTAGGACCAAACAATACGTCCTAGGCGGCCTTTTTGGCACATATGAGCAATCGTAGTAGATATCGGAGCACAACGCCCGTTGCCGCTCCACAGCAGTCGATCATCACATCGGTGATCATGCCGGCGCGTCCCGGCACAAAGAGCTGAATCGTCTCGTCGATCGAGGGAATCAGCAGCAGGAACACCGCCGTGGGCAGCAGCACGTCAAAGGTGCGCCGTCCCTCAAAATCAAAGGCGTGCGTTGCCAGGATGCCGAGCACCATATACTCGGTAAAATGCGCGCACTTGCGAACAACAAAGTTGGTCACCCATTCATATGGAAGTCCCACGCCGTGCAGGAAACCGCGGACAGCTTCCATGACCGTTAGGCTCAGCGAGCCCGACCCCGAGCCGGGAACCAACGAATTGCCCCAGATCAAGAGCGCCATCAGGCAGGTCACGACCGCCCATTTTCGATTGATCTTAACCATGCAGAAGTTATGCCTCCGCGCGGAGCGGCGCGAAGCTGGCGGTACCGCCCTCGATAACGCTCAGATAAGCACGGCCCGTACGCTTGGCGGTAGAGGACTGTAGGCGCTCGATCTCTTCCTCGAGGATCTGATTGACGCGCTCGTGACGACGATTTTCCATAATGCCGGCGGCAATAGCCTCGGCCCGCTCGATGCTCTCGCGCGAGATGCGGGCGGTATCCTCGGGGAACACAGCGCTGTGACGGCCGACATAGGCGGGGGCAGCAGGCTGAGGGGCAGCGACGGGAGCGGGCGCTACAACAGGAGCGGGCCCGTCAATCTCATCCAGAATCGCGGTGGCGGCGGCCCACATGTCCTCGTGGCCCGAGTAATCGGCCATGGGAACATCAACCTCGAGCGAGGCGTCCGGAAGGTCGCCGGTGTCGATGCGATCTTGGGCATCAATCGATGCGGTGATGGCTGCAGGCTCATCGAGGTCATCGAGATCGATGTCCGCGGCACCGGAGATGATAGGCATGCTGGCGAGGTTTGCGTTGTACGGCGCAGCCTCAGCCGCCTGCTGCTGGGCAGGAGCGCCCCAAAGCGAGCTTTCGGCGGCACGGCGGGCGGCAACGGCCTCCTCGTCCGCGGCCATGGCTTCATCAACGTACGAATTGTCGGCAGAAGCGTTCGCGTCCGCCGAGGTAGCGCTGTAGGCGTTATTGGCTGCCGCGTTGGCGACGAGCGCCACGAAAGCCGCCGTGCTGCCCGCAGGGGCGGCCTGGGAGCCAGACACGGCGCGTGCCGCGGCGGCGATGTCGTCGCGATTGAAGGAGCCGGTCTGCCCGCCGTTGGTGAGCTCGTCGATGGCGACTTGATAGACGTCGCGCGAGTGTGCAGGGTCGCAGCTCACCGGCGAATCGTCGTCGAGCATACTGTCGATCATGGACCAAGCCTCGGCCTCGTCCATAGCATCTGCAGCTCGAGCGATGGTAGGGACACCATCATCGGCATGACGGCGCTGGAACGCACCAGTCAGGCCGGAAAGGAATGCCGAGGTAGACTGCTCCGCCTGAGCCTGAGAATCAGAAGCCGCAGCGTAAGGAGTCGCATCCTGCTGCTGAGCTGAAATCGAGGCGGGCTTGAACTCTCTTTGATGCTGATTGAGAGTGGCGGCTCCTCCCATGGCATCGGGCTGGAACAGACGCTCTTCACGCTGCGCACGATACTCGGAGATACCCAGCGAGGCGGCATAGATGCCCACGCCCGCCACCGCGCCCACGGCGAAGGGAACCGCACCCGCCACGACCGTCTCGTTCACAGACGAAAACGGCAGCGTCGCGGCATACATAACCACGGGAGCGGCAAGGCCGATCCCGCACGAAAGTCCGGCAAGGACTGCTCGTTGTGTTGCATCAGAAGAAGCCATGAGCTCTCCCCATCTTCCAGCACCCAAATCGCATCATTCAGTTGGCTGCGCGAGAGAAGATGAAGCGGGGCTATGCCCCAAAGCAACGGTATATGGTTCGTTTCATCTGCGTTTTCCGTCGCGAAGCTTAAAAGCTATTATGCGAAACCGCCCAGTCGATTGCAAGCGACGATGTCGGATTGAAACGGGAAACCTGCCTCTCGTCTGTCTTATGGTCAAACATAAGCGCGGAGCGGCGATATAGAAAAGGGCCGAGGCTCAAAGCCCCGACCCTTTATCGCATTGATGACTATCGCTGCGTGTGGATGACAACCTAGAACGTCTGCTCGTAGTCGCTGTGCTTTTTGGCCGAACGCACCAGGAACTCCTGGTTGGTGTTGGTGCCCTTAAGACCCTTGATAAACGATGCGGCCGCGCGCTCGGTGTTGTTCATGCCGGCAAGAATGCGACGCAGGCCAAAGACAAACGGACGCATCTGCTCGTCAACCAACAGGTCCTCGTTACGCGTACCGGAGGCAACGGGGTCGATAGCCGGGAAGATGCGGCGGTCGGCCAGGTCGCGGTCGAGCTTAAGCTCCATGTTGCCGGTGCCCTTGAACTCCTCAAAGATGACCTCGTCCATCTTGGAACCGGTGTCGATGAGGGCAGAGGCCAGGATGGTGAGCGAGCCACCGTTCTCGATATTACGGGCTGCGCCCAGGAAGCGCTTGGGAGGATACAGGGCCGCCGAATCGACGCCGCCCGAAAGGATGCGGCCCGAGGCGGGCGCCGCCAAGTTGTAGGCGCGGGCAAGACGCGTGATGGAGTCGAGCACCACCACAACATCGCCGCCCAGCTCCACGATGCGCTTGGCGCGCTCGATGACGAGCTCTGCCACGCGAGTGTGGTTGTCGGCGGGCATATCGAAGGTCGACGCCACAACCTCGCCCTTGATGGAACGCTGCATATCGGTGACCTCTTCGGGTCGCTCGTCCACGAGCACCACCATAAGGTGGACCTCGGGGTTGTTGGCGGCGATGGAGTTGGCGATGTTCTGCAGGGTGATGGTCTTACCGGCCTTCGGCGGGGAGACAATCAGGCCACGCTGGCCCTTGCCGATTGGGGAAACGATGTCCATGATACGGCCGGTGAGCTTGTTCGGGGCGGTCTCCTGCTTCAAACGCTCCTGCGGGTACAGCGGCGTGAGCTTGGAGAACTGCGGACGGTTGAGCGCTTCTTCAACGCTTTGGCCGTTGATGGAATCGATGGCCTGCAGCGGCACGAACTTCTGGCGCTGGTTGCGGCGGTCGCCTTCACGCGGGGCGCGAATCGAACCATGCACGGCATCGCCCTTGCGCAGGCCGTACTTCTTGACCTGGCCCATGGAAACGTACACGTCGTTCGGGCCGGGCAGGTAGCCGGAAGTGCGCACAAAAGCGTAGGAGTCGAGCACGTCGACGATGCCGGCCACCGGCACCAGATCCTCCTGCGGCTCTTCGCGGAGGCTATCACGGTCATTGCGATCGCTACGATTATCGCGATCATCATAGCGACGATCATCATCGGCGTTGTCGCGATCACGGCCACGCATGCGACGGTTACGGCGATCGCTGCGATCATTACGGGTATCGCGATCGTTGCGATCGCTACGGTCGCGGCGGTTACGACGCACGAACTCGTGATCGTCGTTCTGCTCGCCGTCTTCGGACGTTTCCTCGTGCTTCTGCGTGGGCAGCGTGGCCAGGATATCGTCGAGGTCACGCACGGTTTCTTCGCTGTTTTCCGCAGTGCGACGACGGCGGCGAGGCTGCTCGTCCTCATCATCACGGACTCGGCGAATCAGCGGAACTTCCACGTCCTCGTGACGCTCGCGGCGACGCTCGGTAGGCGCTGCATCTCCCAAATCGAGCGTGGCCAGCAGATCGCCGGCCTCATCGGCCTTCTTGCGCGGCTTGCGGCGAGCGAAATCGGGCTGGTCGTCATCGCGACGACGGCGGGCCGCACGCGGTTCGGATGCGGCATCATCGGCGGCCTTACGACGGGTGCGTCGCGGTTCGGTCTCGTCCTTCTTGGCATCGTCGGCCACGGGAAGCGGCAAATCGAGCTGCGGTTCCGTGGCAGCCGGAGCCGGAGCCGGCGACTGGGTGGCCACGTCAGCATTGTCTGTGGTGTTGGCCTCAGCGGCATCGGACTGCGGAGCCTTGACGACCTTGGCGGTTTTGGCGGCCTTGGGGGCGCGCACGGTCACACCGGCCGGCGGCTCTCCACCATTGCGCGCCGCCTGCAGGGTGGCGAGCAGCTCGGGCTTGCGCATGGTCGACGTGCCGCGCAGGCCCATCTGTTTAGCGAGCTCTTTGAGCTCAGGCAGCTTCATATCCTCAAGATTCTGGCTATTTGCCACTGGTTGCCCTTTCCATACCGAACAGACCCATGCCTATCCAGGCGTTAAGAGTGATTATTGCGGTTGCACCGCTCATGAATGTTCGCTGCGTCTCTGAGTCTCTGCGAACTTCGTTCACTGTACAACGCCAACTCGACCAACGCAAAACGGCCCGCCGAAAACCAAAAAAGCTCCCTCTGTGACGAGGGAGCTCAACAAGGTTTATTCACTTTTCTTCGTGGTAGGACTTTTCGGTGTTGACGGACCACACGTTCTTCTTGGACGTCTTGCCGGTCTTGATGTTGCCGACGGCCTCCATGGCGGTGGCCATGGAGTGGTCCATGTTGTTGTAGCGGTGCTGGCCGTTACGGCCCACGCAGTACAGGTTGCCGAAGCCGTCGAGGTACTCGATGAGCTCGTCCATGTGCTCATAGGTGTCGAAGTAGGCGGGGTACGCCTTCCTGACGCGCTCACGATGGGAGTCGATGACCTCGTCCGGACCGTTGATCACACGCATGCGGGTGAGCTCGGAAATCGC
>URYU01000055.1 GCA_900552155.1 uncultured Collinsella sp. | reverse complement strand
GGCGGCCGTGTGCTGCTGTCCGCGTGGCGGCGTATAATCGGCGGCAGATGACTTGGACGTTAGGAAACCATGACCGATAACATGCAGCAGATGGCGCTCGACACGCTCGGCGCCTATTTTGGCTACACCTCGTTTCGCCCGGGACAGGACCGCATGGTCGATGCGATCCTTGCCGGTCGCGATGCGCTGGGTGTTATGCCCACGGGCGCCGGCAAGTCCATTTGCTACCAGGTGCCCGCGCTCATGCTGCCCGGCATCACCTTTGTGGTGAGTCAGCTGCTGGCTGGTATGGAGTAGCAGTCCCGTGCATTGCTCGCGGCGGGGTCGCGGCCCATCTATCTCATATCCAGCCATACTCCGGCCCAGCAAAACACTGTGCTCAAGCGGGCGCGCGAGGGCCGCTACCAGCTTATGTACGTGGCGCCCGAGCGCTTGCTCGAGCCGCGCTTTTTAGCCTTTGCGCAGGAGGCCGCGAGTTCTGCCGGCATTGGCGTGCCGCTCGTGGCCATTGACGAGGCCCACTGCGTGAGTCAATGGGGCCAGGATTTCCGCCCCGCCTACCTGCAGATTCGCGAGTTCATCGATTCCCTGCCGCAGCGCCCCATCGTGGCGGCCTTTACCGCCACGGCGACCGAGCGCGTGCGTGCGGACATTCAGCAGATGCTCGGCCTGCAAAACCCCGCGACGGTGGTGACGGGCTTCGATCGCAAGAACCTCTACTTTGGCTGCGAGGAGATGGGCGACAAGGCCAAGGCCGCGTGGGTGCGCGACTATGTGATTGCGCATTCGAGCGAGAGCGGCATCGTGTATTGCTCGACCCGCAAGACGGTCGATGCGCTGGCAGGTGAGCTTGCCGAGGCGCTGGGCCCCAGCGGCATTCGCGTTGGCCGCTACCATGCCGGCATGGGCAACGACGCCCGTCGTCAAAGCCAGCGCGCCTTTATCGACGACGATACCCAGGTGATGGTTGCCACCAACGCCTTTGGCATGGGTATCGACAAGCCTAACGTGCGCTACGTGATCCATAACAACGTGCCCGAGAGCATCGAGGCCTACTACCAGGAGGCGGGCCGCGCCGGTCGCGATGGCGACCCGGCCAGCTGCCATTTGCTGTGGAACGGCAACGATTTTCGCATGCGCCGCTTTTTGATCGATCGCGGCGACGCTGCCGACGAGGCGCTTGACGATGAGCAGCGCGCGTGGGCACTCCAGAATCGATATCGCCTGCTCAGCCAGATGGAGGGCTACTGTAATACCACCGGCTGTCTGCGCGAATACATGCTGCGCTACTTTGGCGACGAGGCCGCGGCCGAGCATGCTGCTGCGGCTGGTGCGGGCGCCACCGCCACGGATGACGCCGAGGGCTGCGGCAACTGCAGCAATTGCCTCACGCAGTTCGAGGTCGAGGACGTCACCGACATGGCCCGCGCCGCCGTGCGCTATGTGGCCACGCGCCCCATGCGCTTTGGCAAGTCGCTGATCGCCGACGTGCTCCACGGCGGCAACACCGAGCGCATTCGCCAGATGAACCTGGATCAGGACAGTGGCTATGGTGAGCTGTCGAGCGAATCGGTCGGACGCATTAAGGACATCATCGGGCAGCTGTGCGGGCGCGGCTATTTGGCTACCTCGCAGGGGCAGTACCCGGTCGTGGGACTGGGCCCGCGCGCCGGCGAGGTCGAGGACGAGGTGTTTGCCTTTACCGTTAAGCGTCGTGCGTCCAAGCGCAAGGCCTCGGCCCGCGCCCGCCGCGCCGTCGATCTGCTGCGCGAGGAGGCCGAGCTGGATCAGCGCCCGCGTGTTGGCGACGATGCCGAGCTGTTCGAGCGCCTGCGTGCCCTCCGCAAGGAGATCTCGACGGAGCTGGAGATGGCGCCGTACATGGTCTTTTCCGACAAGGCCCTGCGCGGCCTGTGCCGCCTACGCCCACAGACGCGCGACGAGCTTATCCAGGTCAACGGCATCGGCGAGAAAAAGGCCGACGCCTTTGGCGAGCAGTTTATGGCGGCGATTGAAGAGTTTGAGTCCGAGCATGCACGGAATGGAGCATAACGATGGCATTCGACGATAAAACCGACCGCTCTGGCGCATCCGCCGTGCCGCTGTATCAGCAGGTTATGGACGACCTGAAAGGCGAGATCGCACGCGGCGTGTACGCGGCCGGCTCGCGCATTCCTTCCGAGATGGAGCTCGCGAAGTCCTACGGCGTGGGGCGCATCACCGTGCGCCGTGCCATCGAGGAGCTGTCGCGCGCGGGGTATCTCAACCGCCAGCAGGGGAGGGGCACGTTTGTGTGCGCCCCCAAGCTCAAGCGCAAGATTCGCCAGAAGGGTGACGTCCAGAGCTTTACTGAGGGTTGTGCTGCCAACGACATGGTGCCGGGTGCGCGTCTGGTGTCGCGCACGGTGGTCGCGGCGACGCACGAGGATGCGGCGTTCTTTGGCGTGGAGCCCGGCTGCGAGCTTATCGTGGTCGAGCGCGTGCGCACGGCCGACGGCATCCCCGTCATGCTCGAGAACAACGCCTTTGTGCTCGCCGACCATCCCTACCTGCAGACGCTGGCCGACGAGGACCTCACCGATAACTCAATCTTTGCGCTCGTTGCCGAGCATTCGGGTCGCGCGCCGCTCAAGTCCGACCCCTGCACCGTGGAGATTGCGCTTGCCGATACTCAGACGGCCCCGCTGCTGGAGGTGCCGGTCGGCGAGCCGCTCTTCTATATGGAGGCCTACTTTACCGATGAGGACGAGCGGCCCCTGCTGCTCGGTCGTCAAAAGATCGTGGGCTCGCGCTACGTGTTCGACATCTAACGTTCACGAATAGAACAACATGGAACAAATTTACCGCAATGGCTTCCACCGTGGCTGCATGCGTGGTATATATAGAACAACATAGAACGACAGCAGGTACGAGCAGCCGTCGCCAAAAGCCGCCACACAAGGAGGGGCATCAGCATGAACGCACATGATCTGATTCAGGAAATTATCGAGCGCAAGGGCAAGATCGAGAACGTCTTTTGGATCGCTTGCGGCGGTTCGATGATCGATCTCATGCCGGCCAACGAGCTGCTCAAGCGTGAGGCCACCACGTTTACCTCGACGGTCTACACGGCACGCGAGTTTTGCCTGATGGCTCCCAAGAGTCTTGGCGAGAAGTCGCTCGTTATTGCCTGCAGCCACAGCGGCAACACGCAGGAGGTCGTCGACGGCTGCGAGATGGCGCTGGCCGCCGGTGCCGAGGTCATTGCCCTTACCGACTGCGAGGGCTCAAAGATCGACAACGGCAAGTGGACTACCTGGGTCTATCCGTGGGGTGAGGGCGTGTCGCAGGCCGAGGTGCCGCAGGGCATTGGCGCTCTGATCGCCGCCGAGTTGCTCGACCAGCAGGAAGGCTACGAGTCACTCGCCGACATGTATGAGGGCCTCAAGCAGATGGATGCGCTGCTGCCCGCCGCCCGTGAGAAGGTCAACGCCGAGCTGGGCGCCCGCTTTGCCGAGCTCTGCCAGCAGCACAAGTTCTTCTATATCCTGGGCTCCGGTCCCAACTTTAGCCAGACCTATGCCATGGCGATCTGCTCGCTCATGGAGATGCAGTGGCAGCACTGCTGCTACATCCACTCCGGCGAGTACTTCCACGGCCCGTTCGAAGCCACCGAGCCCGGCGTGTTCTACTTTGTGCAGCTCGGATCGGGCGAGTGCCGCCCCATGGAGGAGCGCGCGCTGGCGTTCCTCAACACGCACACCGATACAGTCATGGTGCTCGATGCGCTCGAGTACGGCGTGGGCGAAGTGCCTGCCAGCGTGCGTTCGTTCCTGGAGCCGATCTTCTTCTACAACATGAGCTGCGAGCTGCGCGCCGCCCGCGGCAAGGTGTTCGACCACAGCCCCGAGATTCGTCGCTACATGGGCATCGAGCAGTACTAGGTAACGGGAAAAGCATTCACCTTCGATTCGCGAGCGTGTCGCATGAGCCAAAAAGCGGGCCGTGCCGGGGATTTCCGGCGCGGCCCGCTTTGCATAGCGTCCGTATGAGCGAGGTGTCGCGTCAAGCGGCGGCCTACTTCGCGTCGTAGGCCTCGGCGTCCCACCAGTCGAGCTGGGCGATGTTGTCGCGGATGTGCTGGCAGCTCTTGTGGAAGCCCTCGAGCTCGTGCTCGGACAGGTCGAGCGTGTAGACCTCCTCGACGCCCTCGGCACCGATCACACACGGCAGGGAGGTAAAGATGCCCTCCTCGCCATACTGGCCGGTCATGAGCGTGGAGGCCGAAAGCACGGCGTGCTCGTTGTGCAGCACGGCAGCGCAGACGCGCGCGGCGGAGTTGGCGACGGCGTACTCGGTGCACTGCTTGCCCTGGTAGGTTACGTAGCCGCCCTTGCGTGCGAGCTCCTCGACCTCCATGTGGTCGAAGGCGTACTTGTCGGGGTTCTCGGCCTGAAGCTCGTTAAGGCTCTTGCCGGCGATGGTTGCGGCCTTAAAGGCGGCCAGCTGGCTAAAGCCGTGCTCGCCGATCATGTAGGCGTCGATGGACTTGGGACTCACGCCGACCTTCTTGGAGATCTCGGTGCGCAGGCGGGCGGAGTCCAGGCCGCAGCCCGAGCCGATGATCTTCTTGGGATCGTAGCCGGTCAGGTGCCACAGCTCGGTACACACGACGTCGCAGGGGTTGGAGATGCTCACGAAGATGCCGTCAAAGCCGGCGTCGACGATGCGCTTGGCAAAGGTGCGGGCGGCGTCGGTGGTAAAGAACAGCTCGCCGTCGCGGTTGCCGGCGGCCAGCGCGACCTTGCCGGCGGCGTTGACGATGACGTCGCAGCAGGCAAGCTCCTCGTAGTGGTCGTAGCAGTTGACGATCTTGGTGTTGTACGGGACAAACGAAAGGGAGTCGCGCAGGTCCTGGACCTCGGACGTCACCTTGGCCTCGTTGATATCGCACAGGTACAGCTCATCGGCAATGCCCTGCATGAGCAGACTGTTGGCAACATGCGCTCCTACGTGGCCCTGGCCGACCACACCGATCTTACGCGTTTGGTACATATATGTATCCTTTCGGCCGAGTTTTTCGCGTCGAACCATTGTAGCGTCCTGCTGCCACTTTGCTAGGCTAAAGCGCCGTAGATTTTTGGGCATGCCTTAATCTCTACTTTTGGAGTGATTTGGGCCGCTGACGGCATCGCCGGGCGATGTACTCGCGCGGATGGGGCCGGTCGTTGTACCATAACTGCAACTGACTCGTAAGGAGCATTCATGCCCATTCGCATCCCCGACGCCCTCCCTGCCGCCGCGCAGCTCGAGAGCGAGAACATCTTTGTCATGACCGAGTACCGCGCGCTGCACCAGGACATCCGTCCGCTGCGCGTGCTCATCCTCAACCTCATGCCCACCAAGATCGCCACCGAGACGCAGATCATGCGCAAACTCTCCAACACGCCGCTGCAGGTGGAAGTGGACCTGCTGCGCACCAAGACGCACGAGGCCACGCACGTGAGCGCCGGCCACCTGGAGACGTTCTACCGCACGTTCGACGACATCCGCGACATCCACTACGACGGCCTGATCATCACGGGCGCGCCGGTGGAACAGATGCCGTTCGAGGAGGTCGACTACTGGCCCGAGCTCTGCCAGATCATGGACTGGTCCACCACGCACGTGCACTCTACGCTGCACAATTGCTGGTGCGCGCAGGCAGGCCTGTACCATCATTACGGTATCCAGAAGTACGACCTGCCGGCCAAGGCGAGCGGCGTGTTCGAGCATTATCTGGTGAAGCCGCAAAGCCCGCTGGTCCGCGGCTTCGACGACCGCTTCTATGCCGTGCATTCGCGCAACACCGATGTGCGCCGCGAGGACGTAGAGGCCGAGCCGCAGCTTGAGGTCGTGGCCGTGTCCGACGAGGTGGGCCTGTACATCGTCAAGTCGACCGACAGCCGCCGCTTCTTTGTCTTTGGGCACCCCGAGTACGATACCGACACGTTGCGCCTGGAGTACGAGCGCGACGTGAGGCGCGGGCTCAACCCTCAGGTGCCGGCGCATTACTTCCCGGGCGACGACCCCACCGCCGAGCCGCGCAACGTCTGGCGCAGCCAGGCGCAGCTGTTCTACACCAACTGGCTCAACTACTACGTCTACCAGACCACGCCCTACGACCTGGCCCGCGCCGGCGAGGAGCACTAGGCTGCGATGGTACTGCTGTAGCCGTGGCTGATATGGCGGCGATTAGGCGCTGATGATGTGGGGTAGCGGCAGGTCGTGAGCGTCGGTGGGAACGCGGTCGACACGCTGCTCGTCAAAGGCGATGCCGATGATTTGGCATGCGGGCGAGAGCATGGGCAGATAGCGGTCATAGCAACCGCCGCCGTAGCCCAGGCGCGCGCCGGTTTGGTCGAAGGCCACGAGCGGCACGACGATCATGTCGAGAGCTTCGGCAGGCACGATAGGGAAGTGGTTGCTGTCGATGTCCGTGGCCGCGAAGGCCCGCGTGGGGTGGGCGATAAACGGAGCCGCGGACGCATCGTCGGCGGCAACTGCCCGCATACACATGCGCTGGCCACAAGCTGCGGCGTCTGTTGCCGAGAGCATGCACGGATAGGCCACGCGCCAGCCGCGTTTGGCGGCCGCAGCGGCAAACGCGGCAGGGTCTGCCTCGGAACCCATCGCGGCATAGACGGCAACGGCGCGCGGCGCCGCGGCATCCAAGCGGCCCAGCAGCTCAACCAGCCGCGCGCAGATATCAGCAGACTTCGCCGCCCGTACATCCAAATCGAGATCGTCGCGCCGAGCAATCATTGCCCGCCGCAACTCAGCCTTGTCCATCCCAGCCTCCTCTAGCAAACCTGCCAAAAGGGACAGGTTTATTTTGGCGGGTTTTATCTGGGCTAACGTCGAAGCCGCCACAAAGGCGCCCTGTGTGGCGGCTTCGACTCGACGTTGGCTTCACAGCGCCGCAGCGATCGCTTCAGTCACAAACTTATTGAGTGCCTCTCCCTTCTTTGCCGCTGCCAGCGCTGCTTGCTTTTGGAGCTCAGAGCCCGTTCTTACGTTGAACGAGCCCTTAAAAGCCCGCTCGGGTTCCTTGCCCTTCTCGGCGCAAAACTCAAGGTAATCGTCGACGGCGTCGTGGAAGCATTGCTCCACTTCTTCAGCCGTGGAGCCTTCAAATACGATTGCGTCCCTAATGCCGGCGACCATCCCTGTTAGCACATGCTGTTCGGCATTGAACTCGACCGGGGCGAAATAACCTTTGTATGCCAAAACGTTACTCATGACTACCTCCGACATCTTGCAGAAAGCGAACGATGTTTCGAATGGTCCCCGCTGTCAATTCGTCAGATGGATGAGGCGCGTGCATTACGAACATCCTGCCATCTGATGGCCTGTAGAAGCGAACGCGCGATCCGGATGTCTTGCCTTTGCTGTCCATTTCAAAGCCATATGAAGCCATGACTTTTAAAAAATCCGCATACCGATAAGTTGAAGGGCAGCTAAACAGTTGGGCGATGAGTTTATCGGATCGAGTCATCCCGCCTCACATTCTGCAACTATATTCTAGTTGCAATTTCAGGTCGTTGCAAGCACCTCTACTATAGAACATGTGTGCGTATAGAACAAGTGTTCGAATCACCACTGAGAATGGGGACAGGCATCTTTGTGGTGGTCTGTGCTGTGGAGTGGGCGTCTGCGGCAGTTCGTCTCGATCTGTAACAGTAACTCGGCAAAATTGGACCTAGATGTTACAGATTGAGACAAAGGGCCGGCGTCATCCGGAAACGTCTCGATTTGTAACATCTGGAGCCAATATTGCCGCCTTAGCGTTACAGATCGAGACAAATCGGCAGACTGCGGCAAAAGAAAAAGGTAGATTTTCGGTCATGTCTCAAAAATCTACCTTTGTGCGTTAGCCCAGCAGGTCGATGACGTTAAAGCCGGCGTTGCTCTTGGCGATGACGTCTCGGCCGCCAAAGACGCAGGTGGGCGACTCGGCTGCGATGCGCGTCACGTCGGCGCCGAGCGAGCGCAGCTCACCGGGCGTGGCGGCGAGCATCTGGGCGCGACGCTCCTCGCGCGCATGCGGATCGAGCCCGGCCAGGTAGGTCGTGTTGCGGCGCTTGGTGAGCGCGTACGGCTTCACCGGCGCGTCCATGCCGCTCACGCAGCTCACAATAAAGCCCTCAAAGGCGGCCTCGTCGGGCTCAAAGCTGCCAAGCCATGCGCCCGCGCGCTCCAAGCGCTCAATCGAAGGATCGATCGCCGGGTCGCGGTAGGTGTAGAACGCCGTCTGGCGCTCGCCGGCTGCGCGGAATCCGCAGCCGTACGCACCGCCCTTCACGCGAATCTCGTTCCACAGGTAATCGTAGGAGAGCGCGTTGGCAGCCACGGCCCAAGCGCCTGTCACGTCAATGCCCAGGCGACGCGGATCGCACGCACGCGCGGCAAAGCAGATGTCGCTGGGGATCACGAAAGCCTCGTGGCGGTCGCACGGCGCCGGCACCGCGAGCGCGTCGCGGCCGGCACCATCGCCCGCATCCAGCCCCAGGTCGCCCGCGGCATCCCAGTACGCGTCAAAGTCCTCGTCGCTGCCGGTAAAGCTCGCCATGCAGCCATCGGCCACAAAGATGCGCTCCGCCAGCTCGGCAAGCTTGGTACGCAGCCCGTCCACGCGCTCGTCAAAGTGCTCGAGCAAATCGCGCAGGAACAGGTAGAAGTCTACGCCCGAGAGCTGCTCACGCACCACGGCCGAAGGCGAGCTGTAGCTCATCGCGCGACCGAGCGCTGCCGAGTGGCCGTTGTTGATAAAGCCCTGCTCAAGCCCAATGCGAATCTGCGTGAGCACGTCTCGCACGCGGTCGGCGTCGGCGTCTGCCAAAAGCGTGCTCGACCATACCTTGCGCGGCAGACTCGCCAGCGCATCGATCTTCTCGGACAGGGCGCCGGCGCTCACCAGCAGGTAGGGGCGCACGCCGTCCACGTCGGGCTGCGTCATGACTTCGGTCGTAAAGCTCAAAAAGCCGAGCTTGCCAGCGAGCAAGTTGTCGAGTTCCTCGGCCGAGTGCTCGCGCGTGGGCAGCTGCTTAAGCAGGCGGCAGAGCAGTGTCACATAGGGCAGGTCCTCAAACGCGACGCAGCTCAGGTCGAAATACTGCATGGCGTAGGCCAGACGGTTGGTGGGGATGTCGTGGCGCAGGCAGGGGATGGGCGCGGTCGTGTCCACGACCAGTGGCGGCTCGGGGCGCGCCTCGCCAATGTCGGACACGCGCAGGCGCGGCAGCGTGGCCTTGGCCTCGGGTGTGTCTTCCGCCTCCTGCGCGGCACGCAGCGCGGCCGTGCGCTCGACCACGTCGGCCAGCTCGGCATCGGTCATGGCATCGCGCTTGGCTGCCAGCTCGGCGGCCTCGGCACCCTCCGAACCCTCGGCGGCGTCCACCGGCACCAGCTCGACCAGTGCCATGTGATCGTTCTGCAGCACCAGTTCGCGCAGCAGGTCCTCAAAATAGCTGCCGTCCAGCTCACTGCGCAGCTCCTCGTACACCGGGCCGTACTTGAGCGCCAGCGTCGCGGCGTCGTCATCGTAGAGCCACGTGCTCAGCGCGTCGCACGCAATGGCCACGCCGTCGGCGATACCGTAGTCGCGCTGGCGCAGGTCGTATTCGTTGCTGCTGATGATGGCTTCCAGGCGCTCGCGTGGAACGCCATGCTCGCATAGGTCGCGGCAGGCGTCCTGGAACACGCGGCGAAGCTCGCGCGCCACGCCGGGCTGCGCGTTTTGCAGCATGATGAGCTCGTAGGGCTGCAGGCTCTCGGCCGCGGTGTAGCTCACCACATTGCCGCCCAGGCCGGCGGCCAGAATGGCCTTCTTAACTGGCGCTTCGTTGGAGCCCAGCAGTGCCTCAAACAGGATATCCGCCGCGATCGTGCGTTTGCGGTCGAGCGCGCTGCCCAGCACAAGACCCAGGCCCACCAGGGCGTTCTCGGGTGTAGTGGCCATCTCGACGCGCTTGTACTCGCAGGTCACGGGTGCCTGCACGCCCAGCGGATTGGGCGCCAGCGTGGACGGGTTCTCGCCGGCGGCGACGGCAGCGTCCATGCGGCGGCTCGCGGCACTCGGCTGCGACAGATAACGCTCGTCCAAAAAGGCCAGTGCACGGTCCACATCTAGGTCGCCGTAGAGCGTGATGTAGGAGTTGGAGGGATTGTAGTGTCGCGCGTGCGTGTCCAGGAACTGCTCGTAGGTGAGCGCGGGAATCGCGCGCGGGTCGCCGCCGCTTTCGTGCGCATAGGCGGTGTCGGGATAGAGCGCGGCGTTGACGGCATCGTCCAGCACGCTCATGGGGTCGGACAGCGCGCCCTTCATCTCGTTGAACACCACGCCGTTGTAGCGCAGGCGCTCGGGCGTTCCCGCCTCGGCGTTCGCGTCGTCGAGCTCGTAGTGCCAGCCTTCCTGCATGAAGATTTTCTTCTCTTTTCCGATATTCGGGTGGAAGACCGCGTCCATGTAAACGTCCATGAGGTTCTGGAAAACAGAGTCGTTGCAGCTTGCGATCGGATAAACGGTCTTATACGGGTAAGTCATGGCGTTTAAAAAGGTGTTTAAGGATCCCTTGACGAGCTCCACAAATGGATCCTTCACCGGGAATTTATCAGATCCGCAGAGCACGGTATGCTCGATGATATGCGGAACGCCGGTGCTGTCTGACGGCGGCGTCCGGAAACCGATACAGAATACTTTATTATTGTCCTCGTTGCTCATGAGGAATATATTTGCGCCTGTTTTTTTATGCTCTAAGATCATACCGTCGGA
>URYU01000054.1 GCA_900552155.1 uncultured Collinsella sp. | reverse complement strand
CAAATCAAGCACCGTCTCCACGCCCGAGCGCACCTCCGCACCGCGCGCTAGCAGCGCGGCGCCCCGGCCGCCGGCGGCGCCGGCACCGGGCACACCGAGCACCGAGCCAAACGTCCGCGCACCCTCGGGCACGCGCTACGACCCCTGAGCCCGTGCCTCGGCAATCGCCGTATCGAGCAGGCGACCGTAGCCGACCATCCAGCTGTCGTACCTGCCCAACGCTTCGACATCGTCTGTCGGCAGGCCCTTTTGCCCGCCAAACACCGCAAGTGCCCCGCGACGCCCCACGAGCGGATTCTCGACATCGGAAAGCACCACGATACGCGCGCCATTCAGTGCCCGAAGCGCCGGTGCCAAATCGATACTCGCCACGTGTTCAAGGCCCGCGAGCCCCGGCGCGATATCGCAGCCACGATCATCGACAAGACGCGCGCCCAGCGCTTGCAGCATGCCGGCGCCGCCGTCGTTGGTGGCGCTGCCGCCCAGTCCTATATATAGAGTCCTCGCCCCCGCGCGAACCGCACGAAGCATGAGCTTGCCCACGCCATAGGTCGAAGCCGCAAGCGCCGCCGATTCCGTGCAAGGCGAATACCCAATACCCGCCGCCTCGGCCATCTCGATTACAGCCGACTCGTGCTCGCTGTCCACCAGCATCCGGGCAGGCACGCGGTCGCCCAAGGGGCCTGCAACCTCGCAGGTCGAGAGCTCACCGCCGCATGCGGCGATGGCATCGAGCGTTCCCTCGCCACCATCTGCCAGCGGCAATGCGCGCACCTCGGCATCGGGCCACACACGGCGCATACCTTCGGCAACTGCCGACTCCGCCTGCGAGCTCGAAACGCTGCCCTTAAAGGAATCAATCGCCAGCAGCACACGGCGGGGCCGGCGGCACGCGGCACCAAAATCGACCGCCTCAACGGCAGTATTTTCGACACACGCGAGCGCCTCGGCATGAGCGGTATGCGCCTCAAGATCGGCCCCACAACCGCAGCCAGCACCTTCGGCGCCACGCAGCCCACTAAAATAGCCGCTCAACACCGCGCGGCACTCGTCTGCCAGCACGCCGGCGGTCACATTAAACCGATGGTTCAGGCGCGAATCGGCATTGAGGTCATACAGCGAGCCCAGCGCACCCGCTTTGGCATCGGTCGCGCCATACACGCAGCGGCCCACGCGCGCGTTGACCATAAGCCCCGCGCACATGCAGCAGGGCTCGAGCGTCACGTAGACCGTGCAATCGGAAAGACGCCAGCGTCCAAGCGACTGAGCAGCGGCACACAGGGCCGAAAACTCGGCATGCGCCGAAGGATCCTGGTCGAGCTCGCGGCGATTATGCGCCCGCGCGGCGATCTCACCCGCGCGCACCACTACGGCACCGATCGGTACCTCGCCCACTGCCGCGGCGGCGCGCGCCTCCGCCAGCGCCTCGCGCATGAACTTCTCATCGATTTCGGTGATCGTCATCGTTCGCCTTCCCTGTTGCAAACCCAAAACGATGCTATCATTACGACTCACGGAGAGATGGCAGAGCGGTTGAATGCGGCGGTCTTGAAAACCGTTGAGCGCGAGAGCGTTCCGGGGGTTCGAATCCCCCTCTCTCCGCCACTCTTAGTGACTCACCGGCGTCATGGTCCGCTCGAACAGCGCATCGACCACGTCGGCGATTTCGGATCGGCGCTCTAGTACGTGGCCCGATTCCCACCACATGGTAAAAAGCCGAATAATGCCACCGGCGACAAACTCAGACGTTGTCTCGAGCGATACGGGCGCGAGCGCGTCCTCGTCAAGCGCGCTCATCACGCGCCCGCGTATGGAGCGCGCGATGCGGTCGCAAATCATGCTGGTCAGCATACCCGACATGCTGCTCGCCAAAATGTTATCCATGAGCTGCTCATGCGCCAGAATCAGATCCATGGCATCGGCGAACACTTCGTGGCGAAGCGCGCGCACGTCCTCGGCGCCCTCCGCGCCATCCGCATCGGCCCGCTTTTGCGGCAGGCCCGACATGAGTTCATCGATATAGAAGGCAAAGTAATCGTTTTTGTCGCGGAAGTGCTTGTAGAACGTTGTCCGACGAATCATAGCGCGGTCGCACAGCATGGCAACCGTCACGTCCTCAAACCGATGTTCTTCGAGCAGCTCGGTAAAGGCCTCGAACAGAGCCCGATAGGTTTTCTTAATGCGAAGGTCCACTGGCATCGCCATCCTCGGGGCAAAGACAACACTCGTCAATCTGTCGCATATCTTACACCTGTACCTCGCGTGCTTTGTCCCGGTGCCAACCCCGCCGAAAACACAACGCTTACCGGAAAGTTCGGCACGGTAAAACGTTGCGGGTATACTAGTAGCGTTATACCAACGGCAGCTGGCGCATGCCGCCGCGGCCATTCGAAACGGAGACATCATGATTACCGTCATCATCGGCATCGTTGTTGTCATTGTGATTGTCTGCGCCATCGCCGGCATCTACAACAACATGGTCACCAAGCGTAACCGCATCGATAACGCCTGGCAGAACATCGATACGCAGCTGCAGCGCCGCAACGACCTGATCCCCAACCTGGTCGAGACCGTCAAGGGCTACGCCAAGCACGAGCAGGAGACGCTCTCCGCCGTGATCAGCGCGCGTAACACCGCCGTCAAGGCCACCACGCCCGAGGCCAAGATGGAAGCCGACAACGTGCTGACCGGTGCGCTGCGTCAGCTCTTCGCCGTAGCCGAAGCCTACCCCGATCTTAAGGCAAACACCAACTTTACGCAGCTGCAGGCATCGCTCGAGGATACCGAGAACAAGATTAGCTACGCACGCCAGAGCTACAACGATTGCGTGCTCAGCTACAACAACGCCATTCAGACGTTCCCGGCTGTCATCTTTGCCGGCATCTTCCAGTTTAAGGAGCGCCAGGGCTTCGAGGCCGCCGAGGCCGCCCGCCAGGCCCCGACCGTCAAGTTCTAGTGGTTTGACAGCGCATCCTTAATCGTCCAAATGTATAAACCGCCCCGTCGAATGCATACTTCGACAGGGCGGTTTCCTTTTTCGCGAAGGTCCCCCTCTAAGCGCCGTGCATTTTTAGGAGTATTCAACATAACCAAGAGCTTCGGGTACCGCAATAAATGCTAAAGAGCGCAAATATCCCTGCAAATCAAACGTTGTCAGCCCATAACCCCGCCCATCATTCGTAGAAAACATCGAGAACTCCCGATTTTTTGCCCGAGGTCGGTATGCAGGGGTCTTCGATTGCAGAATACTCGCAAAAATGCACGTCGCCGCCACCCCCACATGGCGCGAACCAAAACAAAAGCGCGGCCTTCCTTTCCGGCGCACTCCGCGGGACGAAAAAACCTCCGCCGCACGAAGTGCGCAGCGGAGGTTCTTTCATGTCCGAGGGCGCGCCGGAAAGGAAGGCCGCGCTCGGGCCGGACAGCTAAGACAGCTTACGCGACGGTGTAAACCCAGTTGTGCTTATTCTCGACAGCACCGGACTGGATACCAGTCAGGGTCTCGCGGAGCTTCTTCATCACGGGACCGATCTCGGTGTAGCCAGCCGGGAAGGTCACGGTCTCGTTGGCGCCATAGACCTTGTTGTCAATCTCGCCCACCGGGGAGATGACGGCAGCGGTGCCGCACAGGCCGCACTCCACAAAGGTGCCGGCCTTGACCTCGGCCCACTCGACGGGGCGCTGATCGACGGTCATACCCAGGTCCTGAGCAACCTGAACGAGCGAACGACGGGTGATAGAGGGCAGGATGGAGTCGGTGTGCGACTGCGGAACGACGAGCGTGCCGTCCTCCTTCACGAACAGGACGTTGGCGCCACCGGTCTCCTCGACATAGGTGCGGGACTCGGAGTCGAGATACAGGTTCTCGGCATAGCCCTCGCGATGGGCCTCCATCGTGGGCTTGAGGGACATGGCGTAGTTCAGGCCGGCCTTGATGTTGCCGGTGCCGTGCGGTGCGGCACGGTCATACTCGGAAACGCGCAGCTTGACGGGCTTGAGGCCACCCTTAAAGTACGGACCGACCGGGGTCACGAGGATGCGGAACGTGTACTCAGGAGCGGGAGCCACGCCGATCACGTCACCGGAACCGATCATAAACGGACGCACGTACAGGGTTGCACCAGAACCGAAGGGCGGAACCCAGGCGGCGTTGGCAGAGACGACCTGCTTGACGGCCTCAACGAACTTGTCCTTGGGGAACGGGGGCATCTCGAGGCGCTGAGCAGAGTTGTACATACGCTCGGCGTTCATGTCGGGACGGAAGCAGACGATGCTGCCGTCCTCGGCGGTGTAGGCCTTCAGGCCCTCAAAGACCTCCTGGCAGTAATGGAAGATGCCGCCGCACTCGGAGACATGCAGGGTGTGGTCGGTGGTCAGGCCGCCCTCGTCCCACTCGCCGTCCTTCCAATGGGCCTCGTAGCTGTAATCGGTCTTCATGTAGCCAAAGCCGAGGCTACCCCAATCGATATCCTTCTTCTCGACAGTCATATGTCGCTCCTTACATACACAGTTGCATACTCGCGAACCCGCACGCAAGGACCGAGGCCGACCGCGTCGCAACGTCGCACGCCCGGAGCGTAGAGCCGGACGGGACACGCGAACAGCATCAAAACCGATGGCACGTCGATTCGCATGCACGAGATTGTACTCCGCACGCGCGTCGGATAAAACGTTTTTCTTTAACTAACTAAAGTAATTTCATTTGACCGAAGCTGAAGAGGCCCGCCACCGTAAACGGCGACGGGCCTCAACTGCACGGTTTGCGCGCTGGCTCGAGCTACGCGTTCTTTTTGCCCAGCTTAGCCTTAACCAGACCGACCACGGTCGGGATGATCGACACGGCAACGATGCCGATAATCAGCAGCTCAAAGTGCTCCTGCACAAAGGGGATGCCGCCAAAGAAGTAGCCCAGCAGTGTAAAGAGCGTTGACCAGGTAATGCCACCCAGCACGTTAAAGATGACAAAGTTGCGCCAGTGCATGCCGCCCATGCCGGCGATAAAGGGCACAAAGGTGCGGATAAACGGGAAGAAGCGACCCAGGAAGATGGCCAGGTGACCCCACTTGTCCAAGAAATCCTCGGACTTTTTGATGCGCTCGGGCGTCATAGCCTTGACCTTGCCCGAAGCGATAATCTTTTTGCCAAAGAAGTGACCGATCATAAAGTTGCACTGGTCACCCAGGATGGCAGCAGCCCATGCGACGGCCAGAAGCGCCACAATGTTAAAGCCACCGTTGTGGGCAAAGAAGCCCGAAGCAAACAGCAGCGAATCGCCGGGGAGGAACGGGAAGAACACCACGCCCGTCTCGATAAAGATAATCAGGAACACGCAGCCATAGGCCATAAGCGGGCCGGCAGCAATCCAGCTGGCGATCGCGGCACGCGGATCCTTGAGCAGCTCGGCAATAAAATTAATGAAACCCATGAAGTAAAACCTCTCAGTTGTGGGCGCGGATACGTCCAAGTTGACCAGTATACGGTTGCGGCGCCCCCTCGTGCGCAACCCCACAAAAGCATGACTCCATTACCAGCTAGTTTGCATAACTGACACCTGTCGTGCAAAGCTGCCAAGATTGTCCTTCCTAATCCCTAGCGAATCGCTATACTTTATTGAATCGCATTGCCATGGGCTAAGGGAGGGCGGCCGGTGAGCTTTATCAATACCATCCGCGAGGACATCAAGACCGTCCAGGCGCAGGACCCCGCCGCGCAAAACGGTCTGGTCATCTTCCTTTCCTATCCTGGCCTGCACGCCAAGTGGAACCACGTGCCCGAGCACTGGCTGTGGGAGCATGGACATCGCTCGCTCGCCCGCGTGCTCTCGCAAATCACCCGTCATATCACCGGCGTCGAGATTCATCCCGCCGCACAGATCGGCAAGCACTTCTTTATCGACCACGCCATGGGCGTCGTCATCGGCGAGACCACCGTCGTGGGCGACAACTGCGTGCTCTACCAGGGCGTCACGCTCGGCGGTACCGGCAACGAGACCGGCAAACGCCACCCAACGCTCGGTAATAACGTCACCGTGGGCACGGGCGCCAAGGTGCTCGGCAACATCCGCATCGGCAACAACGTCAAGATCGGCGGCAACTCGGTCGTCGTTAAGGACGTGCCCGACAACTGCACCGTTGTTGGCGTGCCGGGACGCATCATCAAGCGCAACGGCTGCCGCGTGTTCGAGGAGAGCTTCGATGCCAAGCAGCATCGCGAGTACATGCCCGACGATGCCGCCGAGCAATCCGCGCTCAACCGTCAAGGCATCACCGAGAATGCCCGCCGCGTCAAGGAACTCGAGCGAGAGGTGGCCGAGCTCAAGGCCCTCGTCGCCAAGCTCGCGGACGAACGCTAGGGCTGCGAACGGCACAAGCCCGCATCAACACAAGAAGGCGCGCCAGGGAATTCATCCCCGGCGCGCCTTCTTGTGTTGATGCGACATGTGGGACTGTCCCTTTGTCACATTATGCGAACTGGCTCAGATAGAGGTCGGCGTAGGCACCCTCGGCAGCCAGCAGCTCCTTATGCGTGCCCTGCTCGATAATGTTGCCGTGATCCATGACCAAGATCAGGTCGGCATCCACAATCGTCGACAGGCGGTGTGCGATCACAAAGCTCGTGCGCCCGCGCATAAGCGCATCCATGGCACGGCCGATGGCAAGCTCGGTACGCGTGTCCACGCTTGAGGTCGCCTCGTCCAGGATGAGAATCGCCGGGTTGTTGAGCAGCACGCGTGCGATGGTCAGCAGCTGACGCTGGCCCTGGCTGATGCTTTCGGCATCGTTGGCCACGCGCGTGTCGTAGCCCTGCGGCATGGTGCGCACAAAGAAGTCGACCTGCGCGGCGCGTGCGGCCGCCACGATCTCCTCGCGCGTTGCCTCGGGGCAGCCGTAGGCGATGTTCTCGGCAATCGTGCCGTCGAACAGCCAGGCGTCTTGCAGCACCATGCCAAACTGCTGACGTAGCTCGCCGCGATTCATGAGGCGCGTATCCACACCGTCGAGCGTAATGCGGCCGCCGTCGATCTCGTAAAAGCGCATGAGCAGGTTGATGAGCGTCGTCTTGCCCGCGCCCGTGGTTCCCACCACGGCAATCTTCTGGCCCGGCTCGGCGGTAAACGACACGTCGCGCATAAGCGGCTTGTCGGGCGAATAACCAAAGCGCACGTGCTCAAAGGAGACGCGGCCCTCCACGCGACCCGGCAGCTTGGCGGCCTCGTCCGGCAGCGGATCGGCCTCCATCTCGGGCTCATCGAGCAGGTCGATCACGCGCTCCGCACTCGCCAGCGCGCTCTGCAGCGAGTTGAAGGTAAACGACAGCTGCGTCATGGGTTCGGACGCCTCGTAGATAAACTGGAAGAACGCCTGGAACACGCCGACGGTCATGTGACCGGCGACCAGCATGCTGCAGCCCACCAGCGCAATAACGATCTGCGCCAAACGGCCGATAAAGCGCACCGCGGGGCCGACAGCATTGATCATAAAGTCGGCCTTGGTGCTCACACGAGCCAGTTCCTTCGAAGCCTCGTGCACCTCAGCGGAGCTCTGACGTTCGCGGTTAAACGCGCGGATCACCAGACGGCCCGAATAGCCTTCCTCGACCGCGCTCGTAATTTTGGACACCCACTCCTGGCGCTCACCGGTCACGTCATGCGTGCGACGCGAGACCACTTTGGTCACCAGCAGCGACAACGCCATAAAGAACAAAAAGACCAGCGTGAGCGGCACGCTAAACACGAACATCATGATGATGGCACCCGTCACGGTACCGATCGATACCAGCAGCTGCAACAATCCGCGCTGCATACTCTCGGACATCTTGTCCAGGTCGTTGGTCGCGCGGCTGACGACCTCGCCGGGACGATGCGCGTCAAAATAGGCGAGCGGCAGACGGTTGAGCTTTTGCGCGATGCGGTTGCGCAGGCGTAGATTGAGGCGTTCGGCCACGCTCGACATCAAAAAGCTCTGGAGCGCGTAGAACGAAGCGGCGGCCGTCCAAATCAAAAAGTAGATGAAGATAGTCCTGCCACAGTTCTCCCAGGTGATGCTGAAGGTGGCGTTGTTGACAAACGCTACCTGAATGTGGCCCCACAGCTCATCGATCACGCGGGCGCTATATGCCGGCGCGGCAGTGTTAAAGATGACATAGAACACAATGCTCGCGAACACGATATAGAAGCGCCAATGGTCGCCGGCAGCCTCACTCCACAGGCGGCGCACCGTCGCCCAGGTATCCCGAGGCGTCTCGTCCTCGTCTTCGTCGTCCACGTCGCGCATACGCTCTGCCTCGGCGCGGGCGCGCTCGTCCTCGGCACGTTCGTTTTCCTCGTAGAGCGCTTGGCGGCGAGCCTCGCGCTCGGCCGCAGCCTTGGCGGCGTCATCCAGCTCGGTCGACGCGGCAGCCGTTTCCTCGACCAGTCCCGCGGCAGCGGCGTCATCAACGCCGCCCTGCTTCTTGAGCTCCTCGGTCATGCTACTCACCTCCCTTCATCTGCGATTCCGCGATAGCGCGGTACACCTCGCAGGTTTCCATAAGCTCGTCGTGCGTGCCTAGGCCCACGATCTTGCCGTCTTTGAGCACCACGATCTGATCGGCATGCAAAATAGTCGAGATGCGCTGGGCGATGATGAGCACCGCGGCATCGCATGTCTCGTCCCGCAACGCATGGCGCAGGGCGGCATCGGTCTTAAAGTCCAGGGCCGAAAAACTGTCATCGAAGATATATAGATCGGCATGCTTCATGAGCGCACGGGCGATTGCCAAACGCTGGCGCTGGCCGCCCGAAAAGTTCGTACCGCCCTGGGCAACCGGGGTATCGAGCCCCTGCGGTTGGTCGAGTACAAAGGTGCTCTGGGCAACCTCAAGCGCATGAAGCATGTCGCCCTCGGTCGCGCCTTCGTTACCAAAGCGAAGGTTGCTCGCCACCGTGCCCGAGAACAGCCACGCCTTCTGCGGCACATAGGCAATGCGCCCGCGGATTTCGTCTTGCGTAAGCTCGCGCAGGTCCACACCATTCAGGCGAATGGAGCCCTTGGTGGCATCGTGGAAGCGCAGCAGAAGCTTTGCCACCGTCGATTTGCCCGAGCCTGTCGAGCCAACGATCGCAGTCGTCTGACCGCGATGGCAGGCAAAGCTCAGGTCGCACAGGGTGTCCTCGTCGGCATCGTCAAAGCGAAACGACATGTGGTCGAACACGGCCACCGCATCGGCTTCGTCTTGGGGCTCGCGCGCCCCGTCATCCAGCGTGCGCTCGCCATCGACGATGCTCGGCTCAATCTCCAACACCTGCTGCGCACGGTTCAGGCACGCGGCAGCACGCGGAAGCGTCAGCACCACCATCTGGGCCATCATCACAAAGAACAGGATCAGAATTGCATACTCCAGCACCGCCGAGATACTCGCAATCTGCATGGCGTGGGCGCCTACGCGGTTGCCGCCCACCCACAGCACCGCCACCTCGGCGATGTTCATCAAAAAGAAGCTGGAGCTGTCGAGGCCCACAAACAGGTGGTTGACCTTGATGGCGTTGGCGGCGTAGTCGCTAAACACCTCGTCCAGGCGCCGCTCCTCGTGACGCTCCTTGTTAAACGCACGGATGACGCGCACGCCCACGATGTTTTCGCGCAGCACCACGTTCATGCGGTCGATAAAGCTCTGCAAGCGCATAAAGATCGGAGCCGCGTTGGCAACCGTAAAGACCGCCGCCACCAGCACAATCGCAACGACTACCCCCAGAAGCGTGCCCATGGCAGGATCGATAAACCAGGCGAAGATGATGCCCGCCACAGCCAAAAACGGCACGGGCAGCACCAGCTGAATCGTCTGCAGAATCGCCTGCTGAATCACGTTGATGTCGTTGAGCGAGCGCGTGATCATCGATCCGGTGCCAAAGCGCTCAAAATCGCTGGCCGCGAGCTCGAGCGATTTGTCGTACACGGCATTGCGGATATCGCAAGCCACGTTGGCGGCCAGGCGCGCCGAAAGATAGCAGCCCAGCGCCGTGCCGCCGCTAGCCATGCTGGTCGCGATAAACATGTATAGGCCGTTGCGTAAAATGTAGTCGACATCGCCCGTGGTAATACCGGTGTTGACCATGTTCGCCAGCATCGTGGGAACCAACAGCGTACCGACGTTATCCACCAGCAGCACCAGCAGCGTCACTGCGACAAGCCCTCGATATGGCTTTAGAAACCTCATTAACAGTCGCACGACTCCCCCTCACCTTGATTCTCGGCTTGGTTCTCGGCAGCGATATGCTGCTTAAAGGTATCGCACTCATCGCCGAGCACCTGAGAGAATTTGCCGATCAAGCGCATAATCTCGCGCTGCTCACATGGCTCAAGCGCGCCAAAGGCTCGCTGCTCGGCCTTGAGTGCCGGCAGCGCATAACGCTCGGCAAATCGCCTGCCCTCTTCGGTCAGGCTCACAACCTTGTTCTTACGACTGCCTTCGGCAAACTCCAACGTTGCGAAGCCCCGCGCCGTCAAGGTTTTAATTGCCGAGTTGATGGTCTGCTTGCTGTAGAACCATTCGCTTGTCAGACGGCTTACGGCAATGCTGCCGCCCGCCGTGCTGGTATCGACGAGCATCCAGTAAGCGCAGTCCGAAAGGCCGCAGGCGCGCGAGAACTCCAAATAGATATGGTCGAGTCCATTGAGCAACCGGTCGAAGTCGACCAACGTAACCGCACTATTCATCTATCCCACCATTCGATTGTCCGATTTTTGACCAATTTTGTGTCTCTAGATTAGTCCGAGTTTTGACTATCGTCAACAGGCTCTCCGCAAATGCGTGCATTTTTATGGCCTATCGGCAGAATCAGAACCACCCTTAAAAAGGGTGGTTTGCTCTTAGGGTATAACCCACGGGCCCCGGGCTCGCGTCTAAAGGCGC
>URYU01000053.1 GCA_900552155.1 uncultured Collinsella sp. | reverse complement strand
GCTTTTCGCCTAACAGCGCGGACAAAGGCGAACACCTCTATGAAGAGAGGTGTTCGCCTAATTCTACGCTGGTGGAGGCGCGGAGAATCGAACTCCGGTCCACGAAAGCCCCCTGATTGGCATCTCCAAGCTCAGTCGCTGGTTTAGTCTCGGACGCTTTGCGCGCAGCGACACGCTCGCGGCGTCCTAACCGGTTCGGTCTTAGCCCGCGCCATACCGATTACGTGCGCGGGAGCATTCCCCTAAAATGACGTCGCGCCGGTGTCGGGGAAATCACCGGGTTGACGCGCCGCTATAAACTAAGCAGCGAGAGCCATAGGCTCAAAAGAAGAGTTGTTGTCAATTCAATTTGACGGTACCCCTGTTTAGCGAGGCGAGGAGACCTCGGCTTGCTTCCTCTCTCAGAGCTATCGTGTCGAAACCAGTCGCCCCCGAATGTCGGGAAAGTCTGGATGGCATTGGGCACGAGTACCCAACACCCGTCGACTTTTCAAAGAACATGCAGGGCGAGCCCCGCTTGTGGAGTGTTATCTTACCACGTTCTGAAAGCGGACAGCTGTTCTATGCACGAGCTGTGAAGACCCCAATGTGCCCCGCACTTCACATTTTTGCTACCGATCGCGTCACGTATATTTTCGCCAAGCGAAATTGACCCGTCGAAAGGACCGTTATGGATACCAAGCAGCAACTCGTCAATGCCCTCGCAGGCCTGGGCTCAACCATTACCGAAGCCATGAATGTCATCGAAGGCTTTGTACCGTGCGGACATCCCGCCCTCACGGTATCGAACGCACTCGTCGCGCTGGACGCTGACGATGATGCAGCTCTCGCCCAGCAGCTTGAGATCGTCGAGGGCTTTATCGACCACGTGAGCGAGAACCGCGGCGTGGCCGCCTACCACGGCATCGAGATCGAGCTCGCGGGCCCCAAAGCCGATCTGCTCGCAGCAATCCGCGAGGTAGGCGCCCTTATGCAGACCGCAGGCGTCAAGAACACCCAGGTCAACGAGTGGGTCTACCGCAGTCTGGCAGCACTCGACAGCTCCGACGAAAAGGCAGCCGAGCAGCTCGCAGAAAGTCCCGCCATTAAGGCCGAACTTTTGTAAATAGCAGACGCGAGCCCCTTGGCGCATCGTCGTCCAAGAGGCCCGCAAACAGTTCGCGTCAACCGATAGCCGCGCCGCCGCGTTCGGCCAAAGCAAGAATCGGCATCATTTGACGAGGTGTCTTTGCTGCAAGATCGGCATGTTCGAGCAGCTTGCGATCGTTAGTTACCAAATAATCGACCTGTGCGCGCTTGCATGCGGCGAGTACCAAGTTGTCCTCGTAATCGCGATGGAGCGTCAGATATTTGTCGGCTAGCCACAGATCAGATGCATCGGTGCCCAAGGCCAAAGCGTTTTCGGTCATGTTCCGAACAAACGCCAACGCCGCATCGCCAATTGCACGGGCAGATGCCTCGTCGAGCGCTCCCCCGCTGGCAAGAACGCTACGCTTCAGTTCGTGTTGGACAACGTACAGCACGTCCTTGGCGATATGCACCGGAAAGAACAGCAATGCCCCCGCCTCCGCCGCCTGTCCGATAAAGGCACGGGCAGCGAGCGACTCGGCATGGTCGGCGCAAAACGAATCGACCCACACATTCGCATCCACCATGATCTTAAGAGGGGCTCCGCTCACAGGATCATCACCATTTGGCGATAATGCTCAACCAAGGCTTCGGAATAGATTGTGTCCCAACCGCGATCGTCGGATACAGGCGACGCAGCGATGCCCATATCTGCATAAAGCCGGTCTGCCGCTGCCCATGATGCGGCGAACGGAGTATCGGGCGCGACGGTCTGCTGCCGGTCGTCGACGGCCGCAAGCACTTCCTCGCACTGCCCGCCACCCTGCGCGACCTTGGCCACCACCTTTTTGATGAGCTCGGGCAGTGACCTGCCCGAAAGCCGCAGCGCTTCCTCGGCGCGCTTTTTAACCGAGCGATCTACGCGAACATTCACCTGCGCCATGCTGCCAACGGTAGCCATCTCAACCTCACCTTCAGCGTTTGCTAGCAGTGCTAGCACGAGCATATATCCGAGCTAACATCTCGTCAAACAAAAGAAGGCCTGCACCCTGGCGGCTGCGGTGCCGCCCGAATGCAGGCCATATACTCAATCGAAAACGCTAACGCAGGTAAGCCTTCGCGTTGCTCAGGCTGTAGGCGATCGTTGAGCCGTTGTGCAGCAGTGACGACGTCTGCGGAGTGATCATGCCGGTAATACCCAATGCCAACAGCGCCGAGTTCGTGAGCATCACCTTGGAATACGAACTCGTCAGACGGTCGATGAGGCCCTGGCTCATACGGCGCAGGCGCACGATCGCGGCCAGATCCGTATCGGTCAGGATGATATCGGCGACCTCCTTGGCGATATCGCTTCCACCGCCCATGGCCAGACCCACATCGGCCAGGCCCAGCGCCGGTGAGTCGTTGACGCCATCGCCCACCATGGCAACGTGGCGCCCCTCGCTCTTAATGCGCTCCACATAAGCGTACTTGTCCTCGGGCAGCAGCTCGGCCTTAAACTCGTCGACACCTGCCTCGCGCGCAATGCGCTCGGCCGTGCGCTCCGAGTCGCCCGTGAGCATGACCACGTGCTTAACGCCCAGCGCATGCAGGTCGGCGATGGCCTCGCGGACCCCGGGCTTGAGCGGATCCTCGATGCCGAGCACGCCCACAACGGTGCCGTCGACCGCCAGATACAGCGGCGACAGGCCCTGCATCTGGGACTCGATGCGCTCCTTGATGTCAGATTCGAGCCGTGCGCCCTCGTCCTCAAATACAAAGTGCGCGGAACCGATGATGGCGCGACGTCCTTCGATGGACGAAGCGATGCCGTGCGCCACGATGTACTCGACAGCAGCGTGACGCTCGCGGTGCTCGAGCCCACGCTCGTGAGCAGCGTTGACCACGGCACGCGCCACCGGATGCGGGAAATGCTCCTCCAAGCAGGCAGAAAGGCGCAGGATCTCGTCCTCGCTCCAGCCATCGGTGGTGAGTACGCAGGCAAGACGCGGCTGCGCCTCGGTGAGCGTGCCGGTCTTATCAAACACAATGGTGTCGGCCTTGGCAAACGACTCAAAGTACTTGGCGCCCTTGACCATGACGCCCATCTTGGCAGCGTCGCTCATGGCAGTCATGACGGCGACGGAACCCGTGAGTTTGAGTGCGCACGAGTAGTCGACCATCAGTGCCGCTGAGGTCTTGATGAGGCTGCGGGTGGTAAGCGCAACCAGGCCCGCGAGCAAGAAATTCCACGGGACGATCTTGTTGGCAAGGTCCTCCATATGCGACTGGCCCTCGGACTTGAGCGAGTCGGCCGTCTGCACGAGCGAGACGATTGAGCGCAGTTTGGTTTGCGCCGTATTGGCGCGCACACGCACCAAGATGCTGCCGTCTTCCACGACGGTGCCGGCGAACACGTCGTCGCCCACGCTGCGCTCGACGGCCAACGGCTCGCCGGTCAGGGTCGCCTGGTTGACCATAGCGCTCCCCTGCTCGACCACGCCGTCAATGCAGATGGACATGCCGGTGCGCACGGCTACCAGGTCGCCGGGCTCGAGCTCGGTCGCGGCAACGCTTACCTCGGTGTCGCCGACGACCTTTTGCGCCTTGTCGGGCACATCGAGCAGCGAGTTGATGAGCTCGTTTTCGCTCATGGCGCGGGTGTAGTCCTCGAGCAGCTCGCCCACGTTGAGCAGGAACATCGTCTGGCCCGCGGTGTCGACATCACGTTTGACGAACGAAATGCCGATGGCCGAAGCGTCGAGCACGGGAACGGTCAGGCGCGGCTGCGCCAGCTCATGAAGGGCAGCGCGCAAAAATGCCATGTAACCGGCCACGACAAACACCGCACGCAGAGGCGTCGGCAAGAACCAGCGGCGCGCGTAGTGGGTGCCGATAAGTGTGGCCAGGTCCATAACGAGTTTGTGCTTGCGCGGCTCGAGTTGCATCACGTAGCCCGACTTGGCATCGGCGATAGCTTGAGCATCGAGTGCGCCTAGGGCGTCGAGCACGCTTGCGCGGCGCGGCTCGTCGTACTCCAGCGCCATCTGGCCAATGCGGCCATATACGCGCACTTTGCGCACGCCGTCGATTTCGCCGCCAAGCTTAAGAAGCGCATCGAGATCGCTCTCTGGCACAGGACCCGCCAACTGAAGGCGGGTCCTGCCAGGGATCTCGCTAATAATCGAGAATCTCATAGTTTGTGCCTGGGAGCGTTACTCGGCTGCCTCGTCAGCAGCGGCCTCGCTCTGGGTGATGTAGGCAGCCTCGGCAACCATGTCATCGACATTGGCCTTGGCCTGCTCGACCATGTCCTGGTAGCAGTTCTTGACGCGCATACCGCACGCGATGCCCTGCACGCAGGCGTTCTTTACCGGAGCGCTGGTGAGCAGCTTGATGCCGGCCGTACCAAGCAGAAAACCGCCACCGACAAGCAGGGTGTTAAACGTCGACTTCTTCATGTTGCTTCTCCCTTTTGCCGCACAAGCGCGGCATGGTGCCTTAGCACCCGAGTTCATTAGTTTGCTCGAGCACGCTTTTGAGACTAGTTTAGTCGAACTATTATGGTCAACCAAAGTTAACCTTTGGAAATCTTGGTCCCCTTTCCTACAGCTGCCAGGCAGCCGCTTCCTTTTGCAGTGCGACCATGCGGGCAAATTCTCCGCCTGCCGCCTTAAGCTGCGCCGGAGTGCCCTGCTCGGCAACCACACCATCCTTGAGCACAACGATTTTGTCGGCATTTTCCACCGTACGCATGCGATGCGCAATCACGATAACCGTCTTACCTGCGAGCAGACGGGAGAGTGCCTGCTGTACCACGGTCTCGTTCTCCACGTCCAAGCTCGCCGTCGCCTCGTCCAACAGCACGATGGGCGCATCTTTGAGCAGCGCGCGGGCGATAGAGATGCGCTGGCGCTCACCGCCGGACAGCTTGGAGCCGTTCTCGCCGATCATGGTGTCGTAGCCCTGCGGCATGCGGCTCACAAACTCGTCGCAGTTGGCGGCACGCGCAGCCGCAAGCACTTCCTCATCGGTGGCATCACGACGCCCGAGGCGGATGTTTCCCATCACCGTGTCGTCAAAGAGCAGCACGTCTTGGAACACAATGGCGTAATCACGCAGCAGTACCTCGGGATCAACGCTCGCAACATCCACACCACCCACGGTAACCTTGCCCGCAGTGGCATCCCAAAAGCGCGCGGCCAGGCGGCTCACCGTAGACTTACCGGAACCCGAAGGACCGACCAGCGCCGTAACTTCGCCTTCCTTGGCGGTAAAGCTCACATCGGTAAGAACTTTCTCGCCGGCGCGTCCATCCTCGCCCGCACCATAGCCAAATGCCACGTGATCGAACACCACATCGTGGCCCGCAGGCTCAAATTTCTCGCTGCCCCGCGCCACAGGCTCTTCCATGATGGAACGCATGCGCTTGGCAGACGACTCGGCGGCAAACAGCTCGGACATTAACATTAACGCCTGGTCAAAGGGCGCATAGATACGGCTCACCATGAGCAGGAAGGCAAACATCACCAAATAGTCGACCTGCCCGGAGGCGACCATCGCGGCGCCCGTGACCAGCGTGGTGGCAATGCCCAGACGCAGGATGGCAAAGGCGGAGTTAACCAAAAGCCCGTTAGCGAGCTCGCCCTTGGTGGTCTCGCGCTCCTCGGCATCGATCACAACGTTGAGTCCCTCAAGATAATGGGCCTCCTGGTTGGTGGCGCGGATCTCGCGAACGCAGTCGAGCGTCTCTTGAATCGCCTCGGTAACCTTGACCTTCTCGGCGCGTACGCGATCGAACACCGGGGTCATGGGGCCGCGTGTTAGATACAGCACGGCAAAGGCCACGGGAACGCTCCAAAACGCCGCGATCGCCAGCTGCCAGCAAAAGAACAGCGACGCCACGAACACAATGGCGCTTGCGATGATGGCACCCCAAAGCTCTCCCAGCACGTGGCTGTAGGCGTGCTCCATGGCCTGGACGTCGCCCATGATGGTCTCGGTTAAATCGGCCAGATCACGACGACCAAAAAACGACAGCGGCAGTTTGCGCAAGCGCTCGGCAATCTCCATACGCTGCTTGCCGCACTCCTCGTAAAAGATGCAGTAGGTGTAGTAATACTGCTGCCAGTTAGAGGCAAAGAGCAACACAAAAAAGACCAGGCGGCCGCCCACGATCGGCAGGGCATCCGGCAGGTCGGCTCCAGTGGCGAGATGCTCGACAAAGCCGGCCATAACCAGGAATAAAAAGCCCATGCCGGCCATGGTAATGAGATTGGTGAGCGTGGTCCAGAAAATGCCGCGTTTTACGCCGGCGACGCCTTTATCGGATAGGAAATACTTCTTTTGGAATGAGGCGAACATTTAGGCCTCGCCTCCCTTCGTGACGGCGGCATCCGCGGTCGCTGCAGCGATTTTCCAGCTCGCGGCCTGCTCGTACTCGGCCCACATCTTGGCATACAGACCCTCTTGGGACAGCAGCTCGGCATGGGTACCCGACTCCTGCACGCTGCCCTGGTTGAGCACCACGATTTGGTCTGCGCCCACTACAGTCGAGAGTCGGTGCGCAATCATAATGACCGTGCGGCCCGCCGCCAGCTTGCTAAAGGCGCGCTGGATGAGCGCCTCGTTCTCGGGATCGGCAAACGCCGTGGCCTCGTCGAGCACCACGATAGGCGCGTCTTTAAGGATCGCGCGGGCGAGCGCCACGCGCTGGACCTCGCCGCCCGAAAGATATGCTCCGCCGGCACCGAGCATAGTATTGATGCCCTGTGGGAGCTTGGCCACAATGTCGTCGCACTGAGCTGCGGAGAGGGCCACACGCACTTCGTCGTCAGTGGCCGTAGGCTTGGAGGCGCGCACGTTATCGGCAAGTGTTTGCCGGAACAGCTGGTTGGTCTGGAACACGAAGGCGACCTGGTCCATAAGCTCGTGCGGATCCATATCGCGAACGTCCACGCCGCCTACGAGCACTCGACCCGAAGAGACATCCCAAAAACGCGGGATCAGGCTTGCGCAGGTTGACTTGCCGCCACCCGAGGGACCCACCAGGGCGAGGGTGCTACCCGCGGAAACGCTAAAGCTCACATGGCTAACGGCAGGTGCTTCGGCACCCTCGTACGTAAAGCTCACGTCCTCAAATCGCACATCGCCGCCGGCAGGGTGCTTGGGTTGGGCGGGCACGGAGAGCTGCTTGGAATCCATGACGCTTCGAATACGAGCCAGCGAATCAGCACTCATCTGAGAGGCCTCGCCCACAAACATGAGCTTGGTCATGGCCGTCGGTACCACGGCCGAAAATATCGCGTAAAACGTGAAGTTGGTCATAAAATGCGCGAAGTCCGTCTCGCCCGGCGCCAACAGCAACGCCACGGGCAACAGGAATGCCACAAGACCATTGAGCGCGGTAAGGTTGAGTACCTGCGGACCTCGGCAGAACGTGCCCGCATAGTTTTGTGCCATGTCGGCGTATTCGGCGATCGCATCGTGGAAGGCCTTAAAGGAGTAGACCGTCTGCTGAAACACCTTGACCACGGGGATGCCGCGTACGTATTCGGTGCCGGTCTTGTTCATCTTGACCAGCGCTCCCATGTAGGCCTTCATAAACTCGCCGCCCTTGCCGCCCATCATGGCGGCCATGGCGCCAAACGAAACGACGACCGAGATAAGGCATGCCGCCCCCAAACGCCAATCGAGCGCGAAAAGCAGCACGAGTAGGCCTGCGACCATGGCGGTGGCGCCGGCGATATCGGGCAGCATGTGCGCGAGCAGAGTCTCGGTGGAGGCGGCGCATCCGTCTACGATACGGCGCAGCTCACCGGTGGCGTGCGTGTCAAAGTAGCCAAGCGGCAGCTTAAGCAGGTGCTCGCTTGTAGTCTTGCGGATATTGGACGCGCAGCGAAACGCAGACAGGTGCGTGCACATGAGCCCCACGAAATAAACTACGATGCTTGCCAGGGCAAAACAAACGGCCCACCAGCCATACATCGCGATATCGGTGGCTTCGCTCCAGTTAGGTGCCACAGCGATAAGGTCTCGCGCGACAAACCAGATGCACACGTACGGGCCAAAGCTCAGCAGCTGCGAGAGCGCCGAGAGAGCCATGCCCAAATAAGTTAGGAATTTACGGTCGCCGGCATATGCAAGCAGCTCGCCGATACCGCCGCCTTCCCTTTTTGATCCCTTTGCCATGAGGTTCCCTTCTGACGGCTTGAGAGTTAACCTCAATCAACTTATCATTGATATGTTAGCCAAGGCACACAATCGAGCCAGGAGTGGACGTTTCCGCAAAGGAAGGGGACGCTTTTGAAAATGCATCGGGCCGCGACCGACATAACCGAGCTCTATGCACCACAGTTTGAGCAGTTTGGCTTGAAGCTTTCCGGCAAGGGCGCTGTCTTTACCGGCGAGGTGGCAAACGACCGGGCGCACGGACGCGCATGGATCATGCCCCTCTCCCCCACATGCATCGTCATGGAGCATTTCATAACCCCGACGCGCAACATGTACCTGGCCGAATACACACCTGAACCGTACGCCTGCGTGAGCGAAGTCAGCGCGCCCACACTTACATGCATGCCCGAGACTGGCATAACGCCCGCGAACCTTAAACCATTGCATGGACCGTGGCCAAACAATGCCGTTTGCAGCTTTATCCAAGATAGCTGTGGCGAGGAGTTAAGCCCGCTGTTTGCGGGGCAGCTCTATCACTCGCGCTCGGTGCTCTTTTTGCCTGGATATTTTGACGAACTGGAACACCGCTATCCCACCGAGTTTGCGGGAATCTTTGAGGCGTTTGCCGAGCCATGGCACGAGGAAGCGGCGTCTGCCATCTGCCACACGCTGCGCCGAATTAACGAGGACCGTGCCCGCACCGTAGGCGGACACGTCTATATGCAGGGCATCGTGGAGACCATGGTCGCGGAGCTCGCCTGTTCGCGCGCTGCCCACAAGCAGGCGCGGCAGGCGGCAGACACACGCGTCAGCATAACCATTGCCGAAGAAGCAACGGCGATGATTGAGCGCGCGCTCGACAAAGGCAGACGTGTGGGTATCAACGAGGTGGCCGAGAGGCTCTACACAAGCCGCTCCAAACTATGCGCCACCTTTAAGGCCCAAACTGGCGAGTCCCTGGGCGCCTACATTCGCAGACGCCGCATGGAGCGAGCACAGGACCTTTTGGCCGATAGCTCGCTCACGATAGCGCAGGTGGCAGAGCGTCTAGGCTACCCTCAGCAAGCCGCCTTCGCCCAAGCCTTCAAACAATACACCGGCATGACACCCACGGCTTGGCGAAGCAAGCATCGCTAAGGCCCAGGCTCCCTGGCCGTAACGGAGCGATTAATTAGCCGCCGCCCGTCAGCTCGCCCAGGATCTAAACGTCAAGATGCGCACAATCAAGCGCCTTTTTGATAAGAGGGACAGATCGATCAGCCAAATACAACGGAATGTTGAGCACCCCGTCGTCGAGCTTTAGGTTCTTAAGTGAGTAGCGGACCCTCAATGGAGTCGTCTCCGCATGCTTGTCGGCATAGTACTTAAGGCTCTTGGAATGAACGACCTCTCCCGATTTGACCTCGACGGGAACGATTTCGTTTCCGACTTGAATCAAAAAATCGACTTCGTGCTTCGGCTTCTCGTTTGTCCAATAACGCGGAGCAGCATCTAACTGTGAAAGTAATGCCTGAAGCACATAGTTCTCGGCGAACGAACCTTTGAACTCCGAAAATAGCGCATCCGAGATGGCAAAAGCGGACGCATCCAGCCTTGCCATGCGGCGCAGCAAGCCGACATCAAGACAGTAGACTTTAAATGCCTTGAGGTCATCGTACGCAGAGAGCGGCACACCACCGGCAGCATTAAGGCGAACCGCCGTGATGAGCCCAGCATCGGCAAGCCATTCCAGAGCATCCTCGTATTCTCGAGCACGAGCCCCCTCGCGCACCGCACCCCAAACGAACTTTTTGTTCTCGCGCGCCAACTGAGCTGGAATCGAGTTCCATATTTGCGAAAGCTTGGCGAACTGCGCACGGCCACCATGCTTGGCAAAATCGCGCTCGTATGAATCCAAGAGATCAGACAACACCTTATCGACCTGAACGATATCGCCCGTCTCCGTCCACCGGCCAAGAGCCTCTGGCATGCCGCCGCATGCAAAATAACGACGAAGATGCTCAACGAGACGGACATGGAAGAAATCGGGCTCTGTCTCGATCTGATCCAGGCCGCCAAGGTATTCGTCGTAGTTTGCAGCGCCCTCGGCTGTCAGAAACTCGGAAAAGCTCATGGGGTGCATCTCCATGAACTCGACCTTTCCCACCGGAAAAGCGCTGGTCTCACGGGACAAGCGAACGCCCAACAAAGACCCTGCGCATGCGACGTGATACTCGGGGGCCTCGTCACAGAAGTATTTAAGGGCGCCGACTGCAGAAGGACAATCCTGGATCTCATCAATAATAAGCAGCGTCTCGCCAGGATCGATAGGCTGTCCAAGTGCCAGGGAAAGATTTGAGATGATCCGTCGAGGATCGCGCGTACCTTCGAAAAACTGAGCGTACTCGCTCTGTACCCCAGGTGACGGCTCCTCGAGCGTCAGATACACAAAATTGAGGTACGAGGTTCGGCCGAACTCCTTAAGCGCCCACGTCTTTCCAACCTGGCGCGCCCCCTTAAGGATAAGCGGCTTACGATATTCTGACGCTTTCCAAGCGTTAAGCTTGGCAATGATATCTCGCTGCATGGCCGAACCTCCCGCAAAGAAACTTCCGTAAACGTGATATTTCCCACAACTAACCCTAGGTATAACGAGACACATATCACATTTACGGAAGAATTAAGCTCATTACGCCACACTTTCATCACATTTATTGCAATGTGACAAAGGGACAGTCCCTTTGTCACCCGCACAAAAATGGACGCGCCAACGGCGCGCCCATTCACTCTATTCCATTCAGCCCACCTGACCCGAACGGCCGAGTCCTCACGGAACCGAGTGGCCGGGCGCAGGGCCTTGCCTCTCAATGAGTTCCGCACGAACAGGAG
>URYU01000052.1 GCA_900552155.1 uncultured Collinsella sp. | reverse complement strand
TTCTACGACATGGCGAACCGCGGGGCCCCCAGGCTGTGGGGGGCGATGGACCTGGCGCGCTCGGCCTGCTACCTGGATTGGCAACACTAAGCTGGACAGTTACGTGAGGGACGGAAGAGACAGGCGGAGCCCATGGCGGACCCGAAGCACCCCAGGCATTTCACCGACGAGTTCAAGCGGCAGATAGTCGAGCTCGTAAACGCGGGGAAGCCCAAGGCGGACGTGATGCGCGAGTACGACCTGTCGAAGAGCACCGTCGACAGATGGGTCAAGTCGATCAACGCCACGGGATCGCCGCATGCCGCCGACAACCGCACGCCCGAGCAGAACCGGGTGATCGAGCTGGAGCGCGAGAACCGCAGGCTGCGCATGGAGGTCGACGTTTTAAAACAAGCGGCGCTGATATTCGCACGAAAGTGACGGTGATAGCGGCCAACGCCGACCGCTACCCGGTATCGGCGCAATGCGAGATCCTCGGCGTTGCGCGCTCGACCTACTACTCCATGCGGTCGCGCGGGGCGGCCCCGGGGGCGCCCGACCCCGTCGAGCCCGCCGTGCTGGCGGCGCACGAGGCCAGCCGCGGGCGCTACGGGGCCCGCAAGATCAAGGCGGCGCTCTCCCGGGACGGCATAACCGCCAGCCGCAGGCGCATCTGCAGGATAATGCGGAAGAACGGCCTGACCAGCGCATATGGCCGCAGGAGGTTCAAATGCCATCCCGGCAGGCCCAACGAGGCCGACCTGCCGAACGTGGTCGCCGGGGAGTTCGGCGGGCACGCGCCGCGCACCCACGTGTGCAGCGACCTGACCTACGTGCGCGTCGGCGGCGGCTGGAACTACGTCTGCCTGCTCGTCGACCTGAGCAACCGCGAGATCGTCGGCCATTCCGCCGGACCGCGCAAGGACGCCGCCCTGGTGAGGGCCGCCTTCGCGACGCTGGAGTTCCCGATATCCGACATCGAGGTGTTCCATACGGACCGCGGCAGCGAGTTCGACAACGCGAAGATCGACGAGATGCTCGACGTCTTCGGCATCGAGCGGTCGCTGTCGAGGAAGGGGTGCCCGTACGACAACGCGGTCGACGAGTCGACCAACAAGATACTGAAGGCCGAGCTCGTCTACCGCGAGACGTGCGGCACGACGCGCGAGCTGCAGGTCAAGCTGGCGGACTACGTGCATTGGTACAACAACTTCAGGATGCATTCGACGCTGGGGTACATGACCCCGGTCGAGTTCAGGAAAGCAGGCTTGGTCCTCCCGAAATCGTCCAAAAAGATGTAGCCAATCCATGGACGCCGCGCCCCAGCATCTCCTCGCGCCTCTTCACGAGCCTTCGGATGCCCTTGGCCGCGTGCCTTCTCGCCGCGGGGTCGGGTGCCTGGCCCTTGGCCAGGTCCTTCGGATGCGGGCTGGCGCTTATGTAGTGCCACGCGGCCTCGACGAGAACCCTTCTCAGGTGCTTGTTGCCGGCCTTGGTGATGCCGCCTTGCCTCGCGCTCTCCCCGCTGGAGTGCTCGGAGGGGGTGAGCCCGATCCATGCCGCGAACGACCTGGCGTTCTTGAACCTGGAGAACTCGCCGGCCTCGAACACGATGTCGGCGGCCGTCATGGCGTCGACGCCCTTCAGGCAGCGCAGCGAGTCGACCCTCTTCTTCCAGCGGGGCTTCGACGCCTCTGCCTCGACCAGCCTCTCCAGCCTCTTCTTGTCCTCCATGGCCTGCCTGGCGGCGTCGATGTAGTAGGCGAGCACCTCGTCGTCGGCCTTGTCGGGAAACGATATCGACCTTATCCAGGCCCAGTGGGCGGCGGTCCAGTTCTTCTTCCTCTGCCCCTTGGCGTTCGTCTCGCTGAAGACGAGCCCGTGCCGCAGCAGGAACTTCGACAGCCGCTGCTTGCAGCGCTTCAGGTCCTCGCGCGCGTCGTCGAGGGCCCGGGTCAGGTCGCGCGCCGCCTCGCACTCGTCGTCGGGCACCCACACCTCCACGACGTTGCCGACCGACAGCATGCGCGCCAGGAACTCCGCGTCGTTGCGGTCGTTCTTCCTCCGCCTGTCGGCGCTGGGCTTGATCATCTTGGACACCGCGCCGACGACGCAGTCGATTCCCATCGAGGACAGCCTCTTCTGCAGGTCGAACCCGGTGACGCCCGACTCGTAGACGCATTTGGCGGACGGGTCGACGGACGACACCCAGCCCGCGACCTCGGCGGCGTCGTAGCCGAAGGTGGCCGAGCGGACCTCGCCGGTCATCGCGTCGAGGGCGACGGCCTTTATCGAGCGCGCGTGCACGTCGAGGCCGACGAAGGTGGTAGTATTCAACATGAGAGAGCCCCTTTCCATGCTTGTGGCGTGGCCGCCACCGGTTCGAATCAGACACTCACCATTGTCGGCCTAATCCACGGGATTGCATGCAGCAGGGGCTCTCAATGTTTTTATGTCCTGCTCATATCGTCTGTGCCGGCAGGTGGGGACACTCCTTTGTTAGAAGATCCGGCGCAGGTCTCCGCGGTTGAGTGCTTCGTCGAAGAGGTGCTTGAACACCACGCCGCCGTGCAGGCCGTCGTGCTCGAACTCGTTGGTCACCCAGGCATGCGAGTTGCCCACGCGGCTGAGCGTATCGAGCTGCAGGCCCGAATCCACGTACATGTCGTCGAAATACACCGCGGCCTGGAGCGGAACTTCGTTGCAGGCCAGGCGCTGCGGGTCGTAGATCTTGTCCCAGCTGGTGTCTTCCATCAGCAGGTCCATGGCGGGCTTAAACGGCTTAAGCTCGGGCATCTGCTCAAACATCCACGGGAACATGGCCTCGCCGGTAAACATGAGCGGGCGTGCGAGCGTGTCGAACTCGGCGCGGTGCGCCTTCTCTTCAGCCGCGGCCCAGCCAATGGGCATAGTGTCGCCGTCGGCGTATATGAACTCCTGCAGCGTCCAGTACAGCGGATTCGTGCGCGTGTTGGTGCGCTCGAAGGCGCGCATCAAAAAGCTGTCGGATACCGAGGAGCCGCAGGTCAGCGTGCCGTCGCCGTCAACAAAAGCGTGATCGATAATCCAATGCATGCGCTCAAAGCTCGGCTTCATGCCAAAGTCGCTGCCCATGAGCTGTAGGCGCTCGACCGTCATCGGCGAGCCGTCGGGCAGCACGGGCTTCTGGGCCTCGAGCGCATCGGCCAGGGCTGCCACGCGGTCGACGTCAGCGGGGTAGCGGTCGTAATACTGCTGCGTCTTGGCGGCCATGCGCGGGAAGGTGTGCGCGTAGACCTCGCTTGCGCTCGCCGGCACGTGGGGGATGCCGCCGCAGGTAAAGCTTGCTGCTATGCCCTCGGGGAAGAGCGACAGATAGCTCAACGTCAAAAAGCCGCCGTAGCTCTGCCCGAGTGTGACCCAGGGCTTGCCGCCAAAGCCCACCAGGCGCAGGTACTCAAAATCGCGCACGATGGAGCTGGCGAGGTGGCGCTTGAGGAAATCCGCCTGCGAGCGTGCGGCATCGGAGCCGGCCGCCGTCGCGCGCTCACCCAGTGCCTTGATCGTGCGGCCGTCCACGCAGCTACTGCGTCCGGTGCCGCGCTGGTCGGGAAGGACCACGCGGAAGTGCTTGACGGCCTCCTCGATCCAGCCGTCGCTTGTGGGCGACAGCGGACGTGGGCTCTCGCCGCCGGGGCCGCCCTGCAAAAACAGGAGCAGCGGCAGATCGTCGTTGATGCGGTCGGGCGCGCAAACCACGCGGTAGAAGAGCTTGATGCTCTCGGGCGCGCCGGCGATGGGTGCCGGCATAGCGCCGCGGCGCATGGTACTGCCGACGGCCAGGAGCATCGGCTCCAGGCCGCGCCAGTCAAGGGGGACGTCGATGCTGTGGTCCTCGACGTAAAGGCCGGGGACGTGGTACGAAGTGATGAGGGCCATGTGAGTCTTCCGTTCGTTGCGGTGTTTCGGGTTGACCAATTCTACCGCCGCGGGCGAGGCCATGCGCAAATCGGCTACCATGGTTGCAAACTTCTAGGAGAAAGGGCCGCCCATGTCGGTCGATATAGCCACGTATGTCCACGATCTTGCCGTTGCCGCCAAGGCGGCGTCGGCCTCGCTTGCCACGGCGAGCGATGAGCAGCGCCAGGAGGCCGTGCGCGCCATGGCCGCAGCACTGCGCAACGGTGTCGACTCCATCGTCGCCGCCAACGAGCTCGATATGTCCGCCGCGCGCGATGCGGGCACCTCGGCCGGTCTGCTCGACCGTCTGCTGCTGACGCCTGAGCGCGTCGAGGGCATGGCCGCCGGTTTGGAGAAGCTCGCCGAGCTGCCCGATCCCGTCGGCCGCGTGCTCGACCACCGCGTGCTTGCGAGCGGTGTGGACCTGACCCGCGTGAGCGTGCCGTTGGGCCTGGTCGCCATGGTCTACGAGGCGCGCCCCAACGTGACGGCCGACGCCGCAGGCATCTGCATCCGTACCGGCAACGCCTGCATTCTACGCGGCGGCTCGCTGGCCTATCACTCGTGTGCCATGATCGCCGAGCTGCTGGCCGATGCGCTCGAGGCCAAGGGCTTCCCGCGCGAGGCCGTGTCGATGATCGAGTCCACCGACCGCGAGGCCACTGTCGAGCTCATGAAGCTCCGCGGTGTCGTCGACGTGCTCATTCCGCGCGGCGGTGCAGGCCTGATCCAGCGCTGCGTGCGCGAGTCGCTTGTGCCGGTGATCGAGACGGGCACTGGCAACTGCCACATCTACGTGCATGAATCCGCCGACTTTGATAAGGCGCTCAACATTATCGTTAATGCCAAGACCCAGCGCGTAGGCGTGTGCAATGCCGCCGAGTCGCTGCTGGTCGACCGTGCCGTGGCAGATTCGTTTTTGCCGGCGGTCGTTGCCGTGCTGCATGACCACGGCGTGCTCATTCACGGCGACGAGGCCACGTGCGCCGCATGCGCCGACGCTGGGCTTGTCGAGGGCGACAACTACGTCGCCGCGACTGAGGAGGACTGGGGTCGCGAGTACCTGGCTCTCGAGATGAGCGTGAAGGTCGTGGCAAACGAGGACGAGGCCATCGCACACATCAACCGCTACGGCACGATGCACTCCGAGGCCATCGTTGCCGAGGATACGGATGCTTGCGAGCGCTTCCTCGATGCTGTCGATGCCTCGGCCGTGTACTCCAACGCCAGCACTCGCTTCACTGACGGCGGCGAGTTTGGCCTGGGTGCCGAGATCGGCATCTCGACCCAAAAACTCCACGCCCGTGGCCCCTTTGCCGCCGAGGCCCTCACCACCTACAAATACAAGCTCCGCGGCACCGGCCAGGTCCGTCCCTAACGCCCGCGCAAACAAAAACCACCACAAAGGTGCCTGTCCCCTTTGTGGTGGTTTTAGGTGGCGTTGACGGTTAGGCCTGGAAGGTATCTCGGTCGGGGGCGAAGGACTGCATGGCCGCGATGGTGCGGTCAAAGAGCTCGGGGAGCTCCCAGCCCAACATCTCGGCGCCCTGCGAAATCACGTCGCGCGAGCAGCCGGCGGCAAAGCGCTTGTCCTTGAACTTCTTCTTGAGCGACTTGGTCGTAAAGTCCATAACGCTCTTGCTCGGGCGCATGATGACTGCAGCGCCGATCAGGCCGGTGAGCTCATCGCAGGCAAACAGGATCTTTTCCATCTGCAGCTCGGGCTTGGGCAGCGAGGTGTTGAAGTCGGACGTGTGCGTCTGGATGGCGTGAATGAGCTCGGGAGACGCACCTTCGCCCTCAAGAATCTCGGCAGCATAGATGGTGTGGTTCATGGGGTCGTCCTCATGCTCCTCCCAATCCAGGTCGTGCAGCAGACCGACGATGCCCCAAAACTCCTCGTTCTCGGGGTCGAACTCGCGCGCAAAGTAGCGCATAGTGCCCTCGACCGTCTCGCCATGGGTGATGTGGAACGGGTCCTTGTTGTGCTCGTTGAGCAGTTCGAACGCGCGGTCGCGGGTGATTCCGGCGGTAAGCGGCTCTGCCATAAGAGACTCCTTATGCTCGTGGGTATCGATAAGAATGAATACTACTAGAACAAGAAAACCACCACAAAGGTGCCTGTCCCCTTTGTGGTGGTTTTGGCGCGGTTGGGTTAGTTGAGGGCGGCTTGGGCTAGGCGGGCTTCAGCGTCCTCCTCGGTGACGCCCAAGGCCACAGCGAACTCCTCGATGGAGCGGCGCTTGGCTTCCTTGAGTACTCGCATGTAGTAGGAGCTGGGCTTTTTATCAGCTTCCTCGGCCTGGCGAATGCGGTGCATCATGGTCTTTGCCACGCGGACCGTCTCGGGCGCGCCCAGCTTGAGCTGCTGTTTAAAGTGCGTCTCCTCAAGTGAGCTGTTGCGCTCGGTAAAGGTGTCGCACTCCAGCTCGTCGTAGTGGCTCAGCAGGTGCTCGGCATCTTGCTGGGAGATGGCGGCATGCAGACGGTCGGCCTGCGCCACGGGGTACATGAGGATCGTCTGCGCATGTCCCTGCTTGGTCTCGAGCAACAGCATGGGCTGCGGTGTGTCGTCCCTAAAACCGACGACGGTGCAGACTCCCTGGCCCGGATGAATGACGTGTTGACCGATTGAGAACATGCTACCTCCAACTTATACGAATTTACGTATGTCTAGAATAACACGCTGACGTGCGCAAACCCTTACTTTATGCAGGAAAAGCACACAACTCCGATAGGTAAGAGTATTCGATAACAGACGCAGCTCATTCACACCTTTATGCATTTTCAACGCCTGCATAATCTGCAGGCAGACCGGCATCTTTGAGTGACTCCATACAAGCTGTAGTCAATTTTGTGCATATGCAATATCGATTGGCTTTACCCTGCGACAGTGCCCGTCGCTTGTGATAGAGTGCTACAAACTCTGGCTTTTGCCCTACGAGTGACCAAGAGCTCGGGGGCTTTAACACAAGGAGGATCTATGCCCGAGAAGATTGAAGAGCTGGTACGCGCTGCGCTTGCTGCGGCCCAGGAGGCCGGCGACCTTTCCGCATTTGAACTTGACGATTGCGCTATCGAGCGACCGGCTGACACTTCTCATGGCGAGTGGACCTCTACCATGGCCCTGAAGTCCGCCAAGCTGGCCCACTGCGCCCCGCGTAAGATCGCCGAGGCCATCGTTGCCCATATGCCCGAGGACCCCGCGATTGAGAAAGTCGAGATCGCAGGCCCCGGCTTCATCAACTTCTACCTCTCCGTTGCCGTCAAGAACGCAATCTTTGGCGAGGCCCGCGAGAAGGGCATGGACTTCGCTAAGTCCAACGTCGGTGGCGGCTTGAAGACCCAGGTCGAGTTCGTTTCCGCTAACCCCGTTGGCCCCATGCACATCGGCCACGGCCGCTGGGCCGCGCTGGGCGACTCGCTCTGCCGCGTCATGGACCACGCCGGTTACGACATCCAGCGTGAGTTCTACATCAACGACCACGGCTCTCAGATGAACACCTTCGGCAACTCCATCAGCACGCGCTATATGCAGCTTGCCGACATCATCGCCAAGCAGGGCGTGGATATCGACGAGGCTCACAAGCTGCTGATCGCCGACCGCGACGCCTTTGTTGCCGACGAGAACGACGAGCATCCCGAGACCCATCCGTACCAGGACAACTTTGCCGAGACCCTGGGCAAGGACTCCTATGGCGGTGACTACATCATCGACGAGGCTGCCGAGTTCTGGCGCACCGATGGCGATAAGTGGGTCGAGGCCGATCCGCAGGAGCGTATGGAGAGCTTCCGCGAGCGCGGCTACGTAAAGATGGTCGACAACATGCGCGACCTCTGCCACGCCGTCAATTGCGACTTCGATCGTTGGTACTCCGAGCGTTCGCTGTATGTGAAGGACACCGAGGGCGAGACCGCCGGCACCTCTGCCGTCGACCGCGCTTTTGAGAAGCTCGACAAGATGGGCTACCTCTACACCAAGGACGGCGCCCTGTGGTTCCGCTCCACCGACCTGGGCGATGACAAGGACCGCGTCCTGATCAAGTCCGACGGCGAGTACACCTACTTCGCCTCCGACGTTGCCTATCACTGGGATAAGTTCCAGCGCGTCGACCACGTCATCGCCATCTGGGGTGCCGACCACCACGGCTACATCGCGCGCGTCCGCTGCGTCTGCGACGCTCTTGGCTATCCTGGCAAGTTTGAGGTTCTGCTGGGTCAGCTCGTCAACCTGCTGCGCAACGGCAAGCCCGTCCGTATGTCTAAGCGCAAGGGCACCATGGTGACCCTGCAGGAGCTTGTCGACGAGGTCGGCTCCGACGCCGCCCGCTACACGCTCATCTCCAAGAGCTCCAACCAGATGGTCGACTTCGATATTGAGGCCGTCAAGAAGCGCGACAACTCCAACCCGGTGTACTACGTGCAGTACGCTCACGCTCGCGTGTGCTCCATCCTGCGCCGTGCCGCTGACGTTACGCCCGAGCAGGCTGACGAGATGGGCATGAAGGCCGTCGCCGCCAAGGCCATCGGTGAGAACGTCGATTACTCGCTGCTGACCGACCCGACCGAGCTCGCCCTTTCGCGTAAGCTCAACGAGCTCACCGACCTCATCGCCAGCTGCGCTCGCGACCGCGCCCCGTTCCGTCTGACGCACTTTGCCGAGGAACTCGCCGGCGACTTCCACAGCTTCTACGCTGCCTGCCAGGTTCTGCCGAGCGAGGGCCGTCCCGTCGACCCCGAGCTTTCGCGTGCCCGTCTGGCCGCTTGCGATGCCGTCCGCGTGACGCTCGCCCTGGTGCTCACCCTCGTTGGCGTTTCCGCGCCCGAGCAGATGTAATCTGCGAGTCATTTGACCGTACAGACTTGGTTTAACTAAGCCTTGAAAGCCCGATCTCCTACGGAGGTCGGGCTTTTTTGCAAACGCCGACGTATTGACGAATTTGGAACTGCTGGAAATACGAAACTATGCGGGTTTACTACGATGAATTGAGATATTCCAACCACGCCGGCTTTTCGCTAAAAAGTGCAAGGCATCTACCTGCGGTTTTAGTTCAACAAGTTTCGGAGTGGTCGCGGTTGAGCGATTCATCGTAGTAAACCGCCATAGTTTTGGCGGAGGCAGTCAGATTTGTGGGTGTTAAACCAAAGAGTGTCCCTTTTGACTAGTCGTTTAAGAACGTCCCCAATGACTAAGTTGCAGGTGGCGGCGGTTGTGTTACACTAACGCTGCGTAATTGACGCAATCATCTCGATACAGATCAATGATGTCCGTCGTCTTGAACGGAACTAGACTGTTTAGCCGCCCTGAAGGTTTATGCAGGGAGCATGTGATCACAGGGCTTGAAAAGAAAGTTGAGCAAACACTGTGTCTGATCAACAGCAAGAAAACGAAATAACTACGACGCAGGCCGCTCCCGCTGCACCGGTTGCGTCGGACCAGGTCGCGGTGCCCGCGCAAGCCTCGGCTCCTGAGACGCCTAAGGCTGCTTCGACGCCTATGCCTGCAACGGCTGAGAAGGCCGTGCCTGCAACTGGTGAGGAGGCTGCTCCGGCAAAGCCCAAGCGCACGCGCCGCACGGCCAAGTCTGCCGCTGACGGCGAGGAGGTCGCCAAGCCCAAGCGCCGCACCACGCGCACGACTCGCGCCAAGCGCACCGTTGCGGCTGACTCCTCGGCGCCGATTTCCGATGAGGTCGCGCAGGCGCGTGCGATGGCGCAGATTAGCGAGGCTCAGGTGGTGCGCGCCCGCCGTCGTGCTGCCGCGCGCGAGGCCGCGGCTCTGACCGCGCTAGCAGCTCCGTCTGAGCCCGAGCCGCCAGCCGCCACCGAGCCGCCTGCCGCCGACCTGCCGACCGAGAAGCCGGCGCCGCGCACACGCCGTCGCACGGCTGCTAAGGCCGAGCAGGTTGCTGAACAGGTAACCCCCGAGCTCACCGAGGCTTCGGTTCGTTCCGCGGCAGGGGAGGGCGCATCGCCTGCTGAGCCCGCTGCGCCTGTCGAGGCCAGCGAAGTTCCCGTTGTCGATCCGGCTTTGCGCCCGCACCGTCGCGGTCGCAAGCCCAAGGCCTTCGTCGAGGCAGAGAAGGCCGCAGCCGCAGCTGCAGCCGCTCGGGATGCTGCGGCGACCGCCGAGTCTGCAACCGCTGCCGATGCACCCGTCCAGGATGCTACGACTGTCGAGGCCGTTTCTGCCGATGTCGAGCCCGCCGACGTCCGTCCTGGTCGCAGCCATCGTACTGCTGCTAAGCGCACGTCCAAGGCCAAGACTGCCAAGAAGGGTGCGTCCGAGGATTCCGCCGAGACGACCGTCGATGCATCGACTGATGCCGCCGAGCCCCAAGACGTCGAACGGCCTGCGTCCGAGAAGCCCAAGCGCGGTCGTAAGAAGTCCGCTAAGGCCAAGGCGTCCGAGCATCAGGCTGATGTCGAAGCGCAGATTGATTCCGGCGCCGAGGCCAATGACGCCGCTGCGGCCAATGTTGACGCCACCGCAACCGATGGTGCCGCGCCCGCCGAGGGCGAAGACGGCGCTCGCCCCAACCGTCGCCAACACAAGCGCAATGACGAGCGCAACGAACGCAAGGACGACCGTAACAACGACCGCCGCAACCGTCAGCGCGATCGCAAGCAGCGCAATAAGGAGCGTAATGCCGCCCCCACCGAACCCACGCTTTCGCGCGAGGAGCTCGCGGCCATGAAGGTCGTCGAGCTGCGTGAGAAGGCCAAGGAGTTCGAGATTGAGACGACCGGCAAGAAGAAAGCCGAGCTCGTCGAGGAGATCTACGTCACCGCCGCGAAGGCAGAGGGCTTCCGCGACATCAAGGGCATTCTGCAGATTCGCCCGGACAGCTCCGGCATCATCCACGCCCATGGCTACATGAAGTCCAACGACGACGCCTTCGTGCCCGCCTACCTCATCCGCTCAGCGCGCCTGCGCACGGGCGACGTCATCGAGGGCTCGCTGCGTCCTTCGCGCGGCGGCGACAAGCGCGCCGGCCTCGCCAAAATCACGACCGTCAACGGTCTGGACCCCGAGCAGATTCGCAACCGTCCCAAGTTCGGCGACCTCACCCCGGTCTATCCCAACGAGCCGCTGCGCATGGAGCACGGCAAGGACTCCATTACCGGTCGCGCCATCGATATCGTGTCGCCGATCGGCAAGGGTCAGCGTGGCCTGATCGTGTCCCCGCCCAAGGCCGGCAAGACCACGATCCTCAAGAAGATCTGCCAGTCTATC
>URYU01000051.1 GCA_900552155.1 uncultured Collinsella sp. | reverse complement strand
CGAGGTGTTCTTGAGCGATGTGTGCGAGCGATCGCCGTTGCCGGTGTCGGTAAAGCCCAGGCTGGGGCTGGAGAGTGACGACGAATACGAGCGCGTGCTCGATCTGTATTGCCGTATGCCGCTGACAGAGCTGATTGTGCATCCGCGCGTACAGAAGGACCGCTATACGGGCTCGCCGCGCAAAGAGTTTTATGGCGAGACGCTGGAGCGCGCGCCGTTTCCGGTGGCATACAACGGCGACATTTTTGATCTTGAGGATATGGACGCGCTGGTGGAGGCCTATCCCGGCACGCGCCATGTAATGCTGGGACGCGGCTTGCTTGCGAATTCCGCGCTGGCTCGCATGGTCAAGGGCGGCCCCGCTGCAACGGCTGCTGAACTGCATCGTTTCCATGACACACTGTTTGCGGCATATGCAGAAGAGATTGGCGGTAACGCGGTCTTTCGCATGAAGGAGTGGTGGTTCTACGCCAAGTGCGCTTTCGCCGACCCCGCTACCGTTCACAAGCTCGTGCGTAAGACTAAAAAGGTCGACGAATACCGCGCTGCCGTCGAGCGCGTTTTTCGCGAGCAGCCACTTGCGCCCATAGCCCGCTTCAACGACTAGCTAGTCATTGGGGACGTTCTTTAGCGACTAGTCATTTAAGAACGTCCCCAATGACTATGTTGCAAAAAGCAGTACGCCAGCATCCGAAGATGTCGAAAAATGTCGACTTTGGATGCTGGTGTATATGTTTGGGTCGGCGGGGGAGTTGAGTCTAGGCAATCATTGCATCGAGCGTGATGAGCTCCCTGAGTCGCTCCGTGCGTGTTTGCCCATGGCGCTTTGCTTTTGCGTCAAACGCATCAAGAACAGACTCACCCACACGTGCCGATAAAACAACGCTTGGCTCATCGGAGATCGACGGCCTTCCCAGCTTGATGGTGCGACCCTTCGGCCACTCATCTTTTTCGTATGCCTCCGCGGCTTTTTCCAACTCTCCGGGAGCAAACCCCATCATCTTTTCGAGCTGCTTAGCGTCCATAGCGTCTCCTATCGATCGACATAATGTCGAGCGTCGCTTCTCGGATTCTCTTTTTGTATACAATTTTGTAGACAAAAATACAAGCAGTTTATCGGGCTAATTAGCTTGTTTTGACCCGCCTGTTCGATAGGAAATGAGCATTGACGGCTTCGATACTCCTTTGCTTTTCAGCTTGGAATTTAGATGCCCATTGAACTTCCGGAGGGGAGCGCTTTACTTAAGCTATCGAGATTCTGGGCAGGAGCTCTCACTGGTCTTCGGTAATGGGACCAGCTTAATTCGCGACACAGTGTGTCGCGAATGGGAGTAGTCGTTAGGTGTCCTTCAATGGCTACTCATTATAAGAACGTCCAAGTGTCGGATTTTGTCATTTAGTGTCGTTCTTTGCGACTATTCTGGAGGGTCGTGGTCAAAAAAGGGCAAATATGAGTACTGTTGCCATTATGGTTGCATTTATTTTGCTATAAATAGTAGCTCCTGATGAGATTTGTTCCCATTAGGAGCTACTTTTATTGAACATATGAGGAGAAATAACGTCGTCTGCGGACGAGTGGAACGTTGAATAGTTCCTGAAGTGATCAAAATCGCTGCTACTAAACAGGTAGCAGTACTCATATTTGCCTTTTTTGACCACAGCCCTCTCGGAAACCTTTCCAGAGGCGTCAAACAGCCATAATCCAAAGGTCGCCTCAAACAATTAGCCGGCTAAGAGCGTCCATGGCTACCCAAAAGTTGTACGCCAGCATCCAAAGATGTCGAAAATGGTCGACTTTGGGTGCTGGTGTACATGTTTGGGTCGTATAGGTTGGGACGAGCCGGTCGCAACGCGAGTACTAGAGCAGGTTTTCCTGCACCCATGCGATGATGTCGCTTGACTCGTAGAGCGGTTCGCCATCGATGAATAGACAGGGAACCTGGCGCTTTCCGCCGACGGCGATGAGTGTCTGTTCGGCATCGGAGTCGGTTGAGATGTTGCGCTCGGGGATGGTCACGCCGTTATCCGCCAGGAAGCGCTTCACCTTAATGCAATACGGGCAGCCGGTCATAACGTAGAGCGCGAGCTCGTGATCAGTAGCCATAGGTCTCCAATCGGTTGAGGTTTCGATTGAAATACCCAAAGCCGCCGCGGTCTATGCGCGGGCCAGTGACAACTCGATGGCCTGGACCAGAAACGCCGTGGCTCCGGTGCCGCAGGGCTTGTCGTAGTAGTCGATGAAGCGCTGGTCGGCAAGATAGCCATTGGCGAGGCCCAGGTACGCTTCATTCTGGGGTTCGCGTCCCCAGTTGAGACCAATCCAACGACGATGCATCGCGACGAGCTTGCGAGCCTCGCTTCCATCCGCATCGCCGTCGTCCATGGCAATCGAGAGCTGACCCAGAATAGCGCGTTCAAGTTCTTTCATGTCGTTCCATGTCTGAGGATCCATATCCAGTAACGTTTCATTTGCTGCATCGATAGCCTCATCGCCATAGCGCGCCCGCGATTCGGCGCCGTAGCGCTCCTCGTTTTCCTGCACGGTGCGCCAGCGCTCCAGTTGCGGCAGGACGGCGCCCATGAGCGAGACGGCTTCGTCGAGCGACATGCCGGTGTTTTGCGCCAGCCGCGGGGCGCAATCCTCGATCATCGCCTCCATGGTGGTGTCGTAGGTGTACTTGCCGTGGTCGTAGCACCACTTGCAGTAATGGTCGGTCGTGGCGCCCGTGGCATCAGTGCCGCAGTCGTCGGGCGTGAGTATCATGCCGCAGCTCTGGCAATAATGCTCGGGCATTTCGAGCAGGTGGGACAACGGCTCTCCGGTTACGGCGGCAATGAGCTTCATCATGTCGATGCCCGGTGTGACCTCGCCGCGCTCCCAACGGCTGACGGCTTGGCGCGTGACAAAGAGTTTGGCGGCGAGCTGCTCTTGGGTAAGGTGATGGGCGCGACGGATAGCAATGAGCTTTTCTGCAAAGGCCATAGCGGCTCCTTTCTGCTGGTTGATGGCTTAAGCATACGCGGCGGCAGGCGCCCTTCCAAGCAACCGTTGGTTGCACGACAGGAGTCCGCGGCGAAGAATTGCGCGCAACGCCCCACGCCTCCATGCCGTACAATGCCCGGCATGGAACCTATTGCACACATACATACCGACCTGCCGCAGTAGTTCGGCATTCCGCGCAACAGCTTTTTGGCGCCTCATCTGCAGGGACGCATCGTCTTTGAGCCGGAATTTGCCTCCAAGGCAGCGGTTGAGGGCCTGGACTCCTTCTCTCACCTATGGCTGTTGTGGCGCTTCGAAAACGGAACGCCCGGCGGCACGGTTAAGGACATAGCTACCGATGCCAAGACGCAGGACAGGTCCGGCACCAACGTCAAGTGGTCGAAGACCGTGCGCCCGCCGCGTCTGGGCGGAGCCGAGCGCGTGGGCGTGTTTGCCACGCGCAGTCCGTTTCGCCCTAATCCCATTGGGCTCACCTGCGTCAAGCTCGATCGTGTCGAGCTCACTGACGATGGCCCCATCATCCATGTGCTGGGGGCCGACCTGCGCGACGGCACGCCCATCTACGATATCAAGCCCTACATTCCGTTTGCCGACTGTCATCCGGATGCGACCGGCGGCTGGATTGAAGACGCGCCGTGGCAAGAGCTCGATGTTAAGTTTCCGCAAGCACTGCAGGATATGGTCCCGCCCGCAAAGCTCCCCGGCTTGGTCGAGGTTCTACGCCAAGATCCACGCCGCGCGGGCAGCAAGCACGAGCCACACCGCGTCTATCATCTGGCTTTCGCCGGGCTCGACATATCGTTTACGGTCGACGGAGCCAGGTTGACGGTAACCGCCATCAATGACGCGGGGGCTAACCTGCCATCCGTCCGTATCCGTCAAAAACAACGCCAAACCCCATGCCAAAACCGCCCACGCTGGTGGACAATAAAGCCTATCGAAACAGTCTACTTCGCACGGGAGCGCAGCATGAAATACGACTTTAGCTCGCTTATCGACCGCCATGGCATGGATTCCATCGCCGTTGACTCCTGGGGCGAGATCCCCGACATGGCTCCGAACGCACCCGACGAGGGCTTCGACCGCATCCCCATGTGGGTGGCGGATATGAACTTTGCCACGGTGCCCACGGTCCAGGAGCACATCATTCAGCGTGCCCAGCATCCCATGTTTGGCTACTTTGATCCGCGCCCCGAGTACTTCGACCGCATCATCGAATGGCAGAGCCGTCGCAACGGCGTCGAGGGCTTGGCGCCGGAGCATATCGGCTACGAAAACGGCGTGCTGGGCGGTGTCGTGTCGACGCTGCGTGCGTATGTTCAGCCGGGCGATGCGGTGCTGGTCCACAGCCCTACCTACATCGGCTTTACCAAGTCCATTGAGGCCGCGGGCTATCACATTGTCCACAGCCCGCTTAAGCTCGACGATCAGGGCGTGTGGCGTATGGACTTTGAGGACATGGAGCGCAAGCTCGCCCAAAACCACATCCATGCCGCGGTGTTCTGCTCGCCGCACAATCCCTGCGGCCGTGTATGGGAGCGCGACGAGATCGAGCGCGCCATGGACATCTATCGCCAGCACGATTGCGTGGTGATCTCGGACGAGATTTGGTCCGATATCATCCTGCCGGGGCACAAGCACATCCCGACGCAGTCGGTGAGCGAGGATGCCCGCATGCGCACGGTTGCCCTCTACGCGCCGAGCAAGACGTTTAACCTGGCGGGTCTGGTCGGCAGCTACCACATTGTCTACAACGGGACGCTACGTGACCGCGTGTGCGCCGTGTCCAACAAGACCCACTACAACGAGATGAACGTCCTCTCCATGCATGCGCTTATCGGTGCCTACCAGCCGCAGGGCTACGAGTGGGTGGACGAGCTCAACCAGGTGCTTGCCGACAATATCGAGTACTTCTGCGATTACGTGGACGAGCATTTTGAGGGTGTGTCCTATTCACGTCCGCAGGGCACGTACATGGTGTTTCTGGACTGCACCGAGTGGTGCCGCGAGCATGGCCGCGATATTCAGTGGTTGCTCGACGAGGGGGCGCGCGTGGGCGTGGGGTATCAGGACGGCCGCCCGTTTCACGGACCCTGCCACATTCGTGTGAATCTGGCGCTGCCGCTTTCGCGCGTAAGGGAAGCGTGCGACCGCCTGGACCGCTACGTTTTTAATGCACGGTAAGTGCGCGCTGCATGCGGGGCCTTCTGCCAAGTCGGCTAAAAGGCCCCGCATGGTAAAACGTCTGCAACCATTGGGCACTCGTGTGGTTTTGTTTGCTATTATCTTTAACCATTTCAGTCAGTAAACAGGATCTTCTGGAGCTCGATGATAAGACCTCGCCGCTCGGTTGCCATATCGTTGTTTGTTGCGCTTGCGGTAGCGTGCGCCTTTGTCGTAGCGATAGCTGGCTGTTCCGGGTCGAATGGCAGGGCCTCGACGTCTGCATTAGAAGGCCTGGACGCCTCACAGGCCAAAGACGACAACCTTAAGACGCTCAATGTTGGCAGCGACCTCTATCCACCGTTTGTGTATACCGACGAGTACGGCGATATCGTTGGCCTGGATGTCGAGATATTGACCGAGGCTTTGGCCCGCATTGGTTACAAGCCAAAGTACCAGCTGATCGATTGGGAAAAGAAGAACGAGCTACTGGCGAGCGGCGAGCTCGATTGCGTCATGGGCAGCTTTAGCATGACGGGTCGCGAAAACGAGTATCGTTGGGCCGGCCCGTACCTTGCGAGCCGCCAGGCGGTCGCGGTCGATCCCCAGAGCGATATCTACACGCTTGCCGATCTTGAGGATAAGGTCGTGGCGGTCCAGTCCACCACCAAGCCCGAGGACATTTTGCTCAATTGCGCAAATGAAAATGTTCCGCAGATCAAGGAGCTCTACAGCTTCTCGGACCGTTCATACCTGAACCCGGCGCTCGTCGAGGGTCTGGTCGACGCTATCGCCGCGCATGAGTCCTCGCTGCTCACCTACGAAAAAGACTATGGCGTAACGTATCGCATTTTGGATGAGCCACTGCTGGAGGTTGGCTTGGGTACCGCTTTCGATATCAACGATACGCGCGGCATCGACGTTAAACTCACCCATGCCTACCAGGAAATGCTAGCCGATGGCACCATGGAACGCCTGGTGTCAAAGTACTTTGATGACCCTTCGCCATTTTTGAATATGGAGGGCCTGTCATGATCGATGTGCCCGACCGCGCCGCTCAGGAGCGGGGCAATCGTTCGGCAGGGGCATGGCTCCTTGTCGCTCTGCTGGGGATAGCGCTCTCGGTTGCTGCCGGCATGATGAGCTATGGTTACACGACGGCCCAAGCCGAGCAGCGCTTTGCCGACGTTGTCGATTACGTGGCGACGCAGAGCCTTTCCTACGATGCGTTCAACAGCGCCTATGCGACCAAAAACCTGATTCGCGTTATGGAGATTGCCGGAGAGACAGCGCGCGATATGGAACGCGACGGCTCGGTGGATAACGCCACGCTGGAGCAATATGTCGACCAGTTCAACGTGAGCGCACTGATTGTGACGGACGCATCGGGCAATTTGGTGTCCGAGTCCTCGACGGATGGCGTGGGCTACGAGTCGATCGCTACGTATCTCAAGGAAGCACCCGTGCTGGAGGTGGCAGCCCATCCGCTTAAGTCCTATACCGCCCGCATCACACTTGCGGATGATTCGGTCGCAGACATTGGCTGCGTAACCCGGCAGGATGACGAGGGTATCGTTGTCGCAGTAAGGCATCAGAGCGCGAAGGCAGTTGCAAGCAATACGCTCAAACTGCAGAGCCTGCTCGGTGGTTATGAGACCATCGACAGTGGCAATATCGTGATCGAAAGCGATGGCAAGGTCGTTGCGACCAATGCCGTTGAACCCACCATATTGGGCGTGTTCAATCTGCCTGCGACGGATGTCTTCATTGTCGACGGTATAAAGGATCGATGCCCGGCTGGTAAGGTCAGATTGGTTAACGCCAATGGCGAGTGGTATTTGGGCACATTTGGAAAAGCGCGCGGGTTCTACGTGTACACCTATGCCTCGGCACGGCGCTACTTTGAGGTCGTCGCAGCTGTTGCTGCCGGCGTGCTGGTGCTCTACAGCGGTGTTGTAGCCACTGTTGTGATGGTGCGTCGCCGCGCCGATCGTCGACGTTTGACGGACTTGCTGCAGCAGGAACGCGACTATGGCGACAAGCTGGCAAAGGCAGCGCGTGAGGCCTCGTCTGCCAACTCGGCAAAGACGGAGTTTTTGCGCCGCATGAGCCACGACCTGCGCACGCCCATCAACGGCATTCGCGGCATGGTCGAGGTCGGCGATGCCAATGCGGACGATCTGCAAAAGCAGACCGAGTGCCGCTCAAAGATCTGGACGGCATCGGGACTGCTGCTCGACCTTGCCAACGAGGCACTCGATATGAGCCGCCTGGAGAGCGGGCAGATCGACCTGAACCTCGTACCCATAAATTTGGTGGCCCTCAACTGTGAAGTGCGCGATATTTTGGAGCGCCAGGCCGAGGAGCGTCTGGTGACAATTATCTGCGACCAGCAGGCGCTTGATCATCCCTATGCACGGGTGAGCGTGACGCACCTCAAGCGCTTGTTGCTCAATATTGCCGGCAATGCCGTCAAGTACAACCGCCAGGGCGGCTATGTTCGCCTGGTGTGCCGCGAGGTGGAGCCAGCGGAGGGCGTCCCCGTCTATGAATACACGATCGCCGACAACGGTATTGGCATGAGCGAGGAGTTCCAGCAGCACCTCTACGAGCCATTTTGCCGCGAGGAGCAACAGGTGGAAGGCGCTTCATCGGGAACTGGCCTGGGTGCGCCTATTGCAAAACAGTTGGTCGAGCTTATGGGCGGAACCATGAGCTTTACGAGCGTCTTGGGGCAGGGGACGACGTTTACCATCCGCCCGCCGTTCGAGAAATGCAAGCGCTCCGAGATTCCTCAGGCAGTGCGCGTGGATGCGGGTGATGGCGATGCGCTCCAGGGCTTGCGCGTTTTGCTCGTAGAGGATAACGATCTGAATGCCGAGATCGCGCAGTTTACACTCAGCCGTGCCGGTGCCGTCGTGACGCATGCTAAGGATGGCGAGTCTGCCGTTGAGGCGTTTGCCGCGAGCGCACCGCACGAGTACGACGTGGTGTTGATGGACATCATGATGCCTGGTATCGATGGCCTTGAGGCCACGCGTCGAATTCGAGGACTCGATCGCGAGGATGCCGCGACCACGCCGATTATCGCCGTGAGTGCCAACGCCTTTGCCGACGACCGCAGACTTTCGCGCGAGGCGGGCATGGACGCGCACCTGAGTAAACCCGTGAGCTCGCAGGAGCTCGTTGAGGCGCTTGCGCACATAGCTGCCGACGCTTCATAAGCATATGGCCCGGTTCCAAGGTGGGTTGGAACCGGGCCATATTGCTATTTGTGAGTTTTGCTTTTGAGGCTTACTTTTCTTGAATCTGCTTGCCGCAGAGATGCTCAATCGTAATCTCGTAGAGCTGGACGCCCTTAATGTCCTTGGCGATTTCCTCTTCGACCTCCTCGGCAGAAGGGTAGTACTTAAGGGCGAGCTGGCGGACTTTGTCCTCGATAAACGCGGGGGTGTCATTCGCCAGGCGACAGCGGCCAAAGACCACGGTACTCATAACGTAGGGAGCCCAGTCACCGTCCTTGTACCACTCGTTGCCGTAAACGGTAAAGCAGACCTTGTCATCGCGCTTGAGTGCGTCGACCTTGTGGCCGGCCTTGGCGCCATGGAAATAAATCTTGTCGTGCTCGGTGTCAAAGAAGTAGTTGACGGGAATGGCGTACGGGTAGCCATCGTCGCCGTTGCCGGCAAAGACGCCGCGCTTGCAGGTAGCGAGCAGCTCGCGCGCTTCCTCGTCGGTGATGGCGCGTTTCTTTCGGCGTAAGGGCCTAAACATTGTTGGCTTCCTTTCTGCTGCGTATGGTTGTTGAGCACAAACTATAGCGAAACAGCTCCGTTTTTCTTGATGCGGGCGAGTATGTTTTTGAGCTTGTTAAAGTCGAGCGGTTTGGACAGATGGGCGTTCATACCGGCGTCGTGTGCCGCCTTGGCGTCCTCGGCAAAGGCATTGGCGGTGAGCGCGATGATGGGGATATCGGCTGCATCGACCTTCTCGCTCAGACGAATCGCGCGGGTTGCCTCGTAGCCGTCCATGTCCGGCATCATTATGTCCATCAGGATCGCATCGAAGCTGCCGGCGGGATGCGATAGGTACAGATCGACGACTTCGTTGCCGTTGACGGCGCGGGTGACCACGACGCCCTCGGATTCTAGCAGCGTCTGGGCAATCTCGGCATTCAATTCGTTGTCTTCGGCGAGTAGCACGTTCATGTCGGCGAGTGAGCAGTCGAGCGCCCGCTCGACCGTATTCGCCCGCGCCCGGGGGTTCTTGTCGATATCGAGCGGAATTTCCACGTAGAACGTGGTGCCCACATGGAGTTCGCTGGTGACTTCGATGGTGCCGCCCATCAGTTCAATAAGCGACTTGACGATTGGCATGCCCATGCCGGTTCCTTGGAACTTGCTGCGCGCATCGTCACCTTCTTGGGCAAACGGCTCATAGATATGCTTTAAAAACCCGGGAGCCATGCCAATGCCGGTATCCGAAACGCTAAAGGAAAAGAGCGCGCGCCCGTTATCGAGTGGCTTGGTCTTTGAACTAAAGGTGACGGAGCCGCCGTGCTTGTTGTACTTAATGCTGTTGTCTAACAGGTTGATCATGATCTGTCGGATATGGGTGGGACTGCCGATCATGTATGGCCCCGTGGCGTACGGCAGGCTATTGTTCTGCATTGTGATGCCGTTACTGGACGCGCGGAGCTTGCACAGCACCAGTGTATCGTCACAGGGCTCTTTGAGGTTAAAAGGCGCATGCTCCAGTGTTAGCTTGCGGTCTTCGATTTTGCCCATCTCGAGGATGTCGTTGATCAGCGAGAGCAGGTGATTGGCGGCAACGCGCGCCTTGGCACGGCTCTCGCGGGCGACTTGCATGTCGCCTTCCTTCAATTCCTCGATCTCGATAAGGCCCAGGATACCGTTGAGCGGCGTACGGATGTCGTGGCTCATGCGCGTGAGGAATGCCGGCTTAGCGGCGTTGGCAGCATCGGCTTTTTTGCGCTCGGTTCGAGCGCGCACGAGCGCCCAGATGAGCAGGACGATGCCGACCGACAACATACCGATGAGGGTAGCTGCAATGGCGGTGCGGTTGCGATAAAGGAATTGAAGCGTGTCTGATTCCTGGGTCGTGTACGACGTGGATGAGTAATTGCTTGCGGAGAGCGATTCTCCGGCATTGATGATGCTCTTGTTGATGATTCCCAGCAGCTCGGGCTTTCCGCGCGAAATCCAGCACGAGAGCTCACAGGTGTCAGGGAGCTCGACCGTCTCGTAGTCCTTGAGATCATGACGGTCGCCGATGGTTTTTATGCGTGAGCTGGGAGCGACGATGCAGTGCGCCGTTCCCTTTCTGAGGGCGTCGAACGCTTCATCGTCGGATTGGTATTCGGTCACGGTCGCTGTGGGGAACAGACTTTCAAGTGCATTTTTGTTGACAAACGATGATTTGGTACAGGCGATGTTCTGAAGGTCTTTGTTCAGGTCGCTGCCGGTGTGGATGGCGGTGAGGGATATGGTCCCCAACGATACCGACTGCACAACGCCTGATTGCTCGGCAAACCAGTAATCTCGGTATACCGGCAGCACAACGTCTATGCTTCCCTTTGACAGGGCCTTTGACATCATCTTGTAGCTATCAAAGGCGACGGTTTTGACCGTAATGCCAAATTTATCGTGCAACGTCGTCGCAAGCGATGCGAGCGAGCCTTCCATTTCGCCGTTTTCGTCTTCGTTGCAGTAGGGGAGTCTGCCCGTAATGTAGCCGAGCGTGATGGTGTTGTCATTTGTTTTGAGCCAGGAACGTTCGGGGCCGTTGAGCGATGATGAACCGCTGTTTTGGGCCGAGTAGCTAGATTTGACTTCGTCGATATAGCGTGGGTTGACGCGGGCGATTGCCGACATGGCGGCATTGATGTCGTCCATCAGGTCGGGGCGGCTTTTGGGGACGGCAAAAAAGTAGTCGCTCGAACCAATGTAGAACATGGGGGAGGCGCTGGGCGACGAGGTCGTGTCGTTCATGATGATGGCATCGACCTCGTTGTTTGCGAGCGCGTCAAAGAGGGCACCGCCAGTGTCGATTTCTTTATAGGTGCAGGTAATGCCTTCGTTGGCGAGCCACTGCTGGCCAACGAAGGTTTGCATAACGTCGGGGTTGCAGCCGATGGTAAGGCCTTGGAGCGCTCGGGGGTCACCCTTGGCCAGATCGTCG
>URYU01000050.1 GCA_900552155.1 uncultured Collinsella sp. | reverse complement strand
GGTGCGTTGCTGGCCAAGGGCCGCCTGACGGGCGTGCAGTTTGAGGCGCGCTTTACCGACGGCCTGTATTTTGAGATTGGTCGCCAGGCGATCGAAACCGCGCAGGCGCTTCGTCGCGTGCTGCACGAGCGCGGTTACCAGTTCTTCTTGGAGACGCCCACAAACCAGCAGTTTGTGATTCTGCCCAACGAGGACATGGCCCGCATTCGCGAGCATGCCTCGATTGAGTACTGGGAAAAGTACGACGAGACCCACACCGTGGTGCGCTTTTGCACTAGCTGGGCCACGACGCAGGAGGACATCGACGCGCTGGCGGCTGTCCTGTAGCCTGATGTAATGACAAGGGGCCGCCCTGCGCCTGAGCTTGGCGCAGGGCGGCCTTTGCTTTTGGGGGAGAAGGGTTGTATGACCGAGATGTCCGAGCCGACGATTCGCCTGGCGACGCCCGATGACGCGTCGGCGTTGCTTGCCATTTATGAGCCGTATGTGCGCCAGACGGCGATTACCTGCGAATATGAGGTGCCGAGCGTTGAGGAGTTCGCCGGGCGCATCGAGCGTACGCTCAGGCGCTATCCGTATTTGGTGATGGAGTTGGACGGGCGTCCGGTGGGCTATGCCTATGCGAGCCCGCTTAACAGCCGCGAGGCATACGACTGGTCGGTCGAGACGTCGATCTACCTGGCGCGTGATGCGCGCCACGGCCGGCTGGGCCGCAAACTACATGACGCGCTCAAGCAGCGCCTGATCGCGATGGGCATCACCAACATGTGTGCCCTCATCGCCGTGCCGCACGACAAGGACGACGAGTACCTGACGCACAACAGCCAGGACTTCCATGCCCATATGGGGTATCGCCTGGTGGGTGCCTTTGACCGCTGCGCCCAAAAGTTCGGCCGCTGGTACGACATGTGCTGGATGGAGTTGGTCCTAGCCGAGCGCGTCCCCAACCAACCCAAACCAACCTGGTTCCCCGATCTCCTCGCCTAAAACCATCACAAAGGTGCCTGTCCCCTTTGCGGTGGTTTTGGCAGGTTAGCCGATGGGCTCGGTGTATTTGGCGCGGTCGGTGCGTTGGATGCGCTTAGAGACATGGAGCGGTCGGCCGTCGGTGTCGTAGACGTAGTCGGTGATCAGGATCAGCGCCTGCCCGCGCTCGACGTTGAGCAAAAACGCCTCGTTTTGCGAGGCATAGCACACCTCAAAGGTCTTATGTCCCTGTGCTGGCGCGCGATGGAATTCTTGGCGCAGCGTCGCGTAGAGCGAACCGTTGATATCGCGGTCGATGAGCGACTCGAAGCTTGGCGGCAGGTAGGTGGTCTCCAGGCACAGCGGCGCATCGTCCAGATAACGCAGGCGGACAAGTTTGACGAGCTTGCTGCCCACGGCGGCATCAAAGAACTTAGCTATGCTGCCGCCCGCCTTGGTAAAGCCCGAGTCCACCGTGCGCGTGGTGGGCTTCATGCCCTGGCCTTCGACCTGCTTGGTATAGCTCGAAAACACCAGGTTGTTTTCGTGGAGCGCGGGCGTGTCGGCCACAAAGGCGCCGCGCCCGCGCTCGGTGCGCACCAGGCCCTCATCAACGAGTACCTTAAGGGCGTGGCGCACGGTGCTGCGCGACAGCCCCGATTCGTCCATGAGCTCCATCTCGGACGGCAGCTTGTCTCCGCGTGCGTAGATGCCGGCGGCGATGCGGTCGCGAAGCGTACCCGCCAAGCGCTCGTATTGGCTCAGTTTCTTTTTAGATGAAGCGTTCATGCGATCAGCCTATATCTAACTTGTATGCTTATCTAAGCAAGCATGTATTCAACACAACAATAAAACCGCTGGTATCGAGCTACCGAAAACCTTACCAGCAAAATTTCTAAGACAAATATAGCATACAACTAGTCGACATAATCAAAACATGTATGTAACTTGTATGCCATCGAGAGCATCAAACGAGAAGAAAGGCTGATGCACGATGACTACTCAGGAACAGGTTAAGGACGTCGTCTCCCAGGTTTTGGCTGACAAGGCAGACAAGGGCGGCATCAAGCGCGTCGTGTGGATTGGCGCCGGCGGATCCAACGGCGGCAACTATCCTGCCCAGTACTTTATGGAGCACGAGGCCACGCAGGTCGTGAGCTCCAGCTACACCAGCAACGAGTTCGTGCACGCCACGCCCGCCTATGTCAACGAGAACACCCTGGCCGTCGTCGTGTCCATGCGCGGCACCAAGGAGACCATCGTCGCCGCCCAGGTCGCCAAGGACCACGGCGCCAGCACCATCGCCATCTATGTTGACGAGTCCGGCCTCACCGAGGTCTGCGACTACAAGATTCAGTATGACAGCCTGGCCGTCGACGAGTCCTGCATGGGCCGTACCAACTCCGCCGTCGTGACCATGATCGCCATGGAGCTCACGCAGCAGACCGAGGGCTATGCCGAGTACGAGACCGCTATGGCCGCGTTCGACTTGGTCGACCCCATCTATCGCAAGGCCGTCGAGTACACCCGTCCGCTCGCTGCCAAGTGGGCCGAGCAGAATGCCGACAAGCCCTGCATCAACGTCATGGCTCAGGGCCCGCTCTTTGGTGCCGCCTACGTCTTTAGCATCTGCAACGTGCAGGAGCTGCTGCAGATCGATTCCTGCACCATCAACACCTGCGACTTCTTCCACGGCCCCTTCGAGATTCTGGACAAGCGCACCTCGCTGTTCCAGCTCATCAGCGTCGGCCGCAGCCGCTGCAACGACGAGCGCGGCATCCGCTTCGTCAACCAGTACGGTGGCGAGCGCGTCTATCAGCTCGACGCCAAGGAGCTCGGCCTCAACGACATCAAGGACAGCGTGAGCGAGTACTTCAACCACCTGATCTTTGCTCCGATCCTCAACAACGTGTACATGCGTGCGCTCTCTGCCGTCACCCACAAGGACTACATGACGCGCCGCTACATGTGGAAGCTTGACTACTAGGGGATAGAGCGGCCTAACAGCTCGATGTCCTCATAAGTTGCGGTGGAATAGTTCCTGTTTGGGGGCTTGAAGCCTCTATTTAGGAACTATTTCACCGCAACCGCCCAGTAATCCGCTGGGGACGGAGGAAAACGGATCACTTTTCCGCTCACCGATTTGTGTCTTGAAAAATGTATATAACGACTATAACGTAGTATGAAACATATTGGAAACAATACCGAGGAGGCTGCGTTGAAGAAAAGCAATCTGGGCTATGTGCTGGTGCTGATCGCCGCGCTTATGTGGGGCAGCATCGGAATCTTTGTAAACGGCATCTCGGCCATGGGCGTTTCGTCTCAGAGCATGGCGGCCTTTCGCCTGTTGTCGGGTGCCGTCTTAATGGCTCCGGTCTTGGCGTTCATGGGTTGCCAGGGAGGCGATCGTGAGGGAAAAGCATCGGGTCCCCTGGCACTGTTCAAGGCAAGTCCTAAAGAGCTTGTTCCCTGTGCGCTTCTGGGCATTATCGGCCTCGCCACCGCTAACACGCTTTATTACGAGTGCATGGGCGAGGTGGGCATGTCCACGGCCTCGGTGCTGCTCTACACCTCGCCGGTGTTTGGCGTCATGCTCGGCCGCGTGCTTTATCGCGAGGATGTGACTCCCAACAAGCTCGTTGCCATCGTCTTTAACATTGTGGGTTGCGTGCTCGCGGTGACGAGCGGCGACCTGTCCGGTTTCCATTTCTCGGCTTGGGGCGTCGTGTCGGGTGTGATCGCCGGGCTTTGCGGTGCGCTACTGGCTGTGTTTAGCCGTATGGCTACCAAGACGCTGCATCCGCTGGCGGTGACGCTTTGGGGCTTTGTCTTTGGCGGATGCTTTATGGCAGTGCTTTCGGCTCCGTGGTCCGATGTGGCCGCGGCAATGTCCCCGCAGCTCATTCTGCTGTTCGCGGGCGTTGGCTTTATTCCGACGGCTCTTGCGTACATCTTCTATATGCAGGGCCTTTCGATGGATCTTGAGACGTCGAAGGTGCCGGTCGTGGCTTCGTTTGAAACCGTGGCGACCGTTCTGGTCGGTATTGGCATCTATGCCGAGCCCGCCGGCGCGATCAAGGTCCTGGGCATCGTGCTGGTGCTCGCGTCCATCCTGATCATGAACACTAACTTCTCCAAGCTGCGCAACAGTGCCTTTGTCGGCCATATCGTTGAGAGCATGACCTTTAAGCCCAACGCGTGGTGGACGGAGAAATCGCAGGACATGGATCTGTTCCGCGAGCGCACCGGCATCGCGCTGGAGCCCACCGTGCAGGAAAGCCCCTGGTACTTCGTGCGATAGGGGATTGGCGAGGCGTCTGATCTGGGGTTATCCAGCTAGCGCCGGCCTACCTAGCCAAACGTTTCGAGTACGTTAAACCCGTCAACGGTCGATTTTCACCCGCGAACGGTCTTTATACTAATTAGCAATATAAGCAACGTATAAGACGTTATAATGACCATAACGAAAAGGAGGAGGCAAGATGAATCAGATCATTCTCGCATCTCATGGCGGCCTGGCCGCAGGCGCCAAAGACACGCTCGAGATGGTTCTCGGCGACGTGTCGAACGTCCACGTCGTGTCGCTTGCTCGTGACGACAAGGAGCCCATCACCAATAAGGTTGAGGCTATGATCGCCACGTTCAACGCGGACGACACCGTCTATGTGCTGACCGATATGCTCGGCAGCTCGGTCAACAACAACATGGTCGAGCTTTCCAAGAACGGCACGAAGTTCACGGTTGTCAGCGGTTTCAACATTCCGAAGGCACTGACGCTCGCTATGAGCCCCGTCCCCGTCAAGGGCGCCGAGCTCGCGGCCCTCATCAACGAGGCCCGCGCCGGTCTGACCAACCCCAACGCACCGGTCGAGGCCGCCGCGGCTCCCGCCAAGAAGGCCAAGGCGTCCCGTCACAGCTCCGGCCCCGCCAAGATCGTCCTCGCACGTCTTGACTACCGTCTGCTGCACGGCCAGGTCGTCTTTACCTGGACCACCAAGGTTCAGGCCGAGCGCATCATCGTCGTCGACAACGCTGCCGCCAACGATGACATCAAGAAGGGCGCTCTTAAGCTGGCCAAGCCCCAGGGCGTGCGTCTGAACGTCTTCACCGTCGAGCGTGCCCTCGCCAAGATGGACAAGCTCAACACCCTCGGCGAGCGCGTCATGTTCGTCTTTGGCAACACCGCCGAGATGCTGCAGTTCTGCCAGGGCTACAAGCTCGACGCCATCAACCTGGGCGCCACCGCCAACCACGACGGTGCCGATCAGGTCGGAGGCAAGGACAGCTCCGTCTTCCTCGACGCCACCCAGAAGGCCGACGTCAACCAGCTGCTCGACATGGGCATCAAGCTCTATGTTCAGCAGACCCCTACGTATCAGAGCGTCGACATCGACGCCAAGCTGTAATCAACCAGGCTTTTGCCTGACTGAAAGGAGAAGGGTATGAATACGTTCATCAGTGCGGTGCTCGTCGGCCTCGTCGGCGTGTTCTGCATGTGGGACTCCCGCCTGCTCGGTCGTCTTAACTTCGAGCAGCCCCTCGTTGGCGCTACGCTCGTCGGTCTGCTGCTGGGCGATGTGCCCACCGGCCTTGCCGTCGGTGCCGCCGTCGAGCTCGTGTCCATGGGCCTGGTGCAGGTCGGCGCCGCCGTTCCGCCCGATATGGTCCTGGGCGGCATCGTGGCCGCTGCCTTTGCGTGCCTGACCGATGCTTCCGCCGAGACCGCCATGACGATCGCCATCCCGGTCGCCGTCCTGGGTCAGCTTCTCGGCATCGTGTTCCGTTCCATCATCGCCGCCCTCACCCATGTGGCAGATAGCGCGATCGATAACGGAAAGTTCAAGACCGCCTACCGTATGCACATCTGCGCCGGCTCCGGTCTGTACGCCGTCATGTACTTCCTGCCGATCTTCCTCGCCGTCTTTGTTGGCACCGACCTGGTTCAGGCCATCGTCAACATGGTTCCCGAGTGGCTGTCCACTGGTCTTAACGTTTCGACCAAGATCATGACCGCCTACGGCTTGGCCCTGCTGCTCACCATGATGATCAAGAAGGGTATGACTCCGTTCCTGTTCATCGGTTTCCTGCTCGCCGCTTACCTCAACCTGTCCGTCATCGCGGTCGCTCTGATCGGTGTGTGCCTGGCTGTCGTCTTCATGGGCTTCAAGTTCAACGGTTCCCATGCAGCCGCCGGTGTCGATTCCGACTACGATCCGCTCGAAGACGACGAAGACTAAGGAGGAACACACTATGGCAACCGCAACCAAGGACGTGTCCCTGAACAAGAAGGTCAGCCAGTTCTTCTGGCGCTCCTGGGCCATCCAGGCCTCTTGGAACTACGAGCGTCAGATGAACATGGGCTTCCTCTACGGCATGGTTCCCACGCTCGATCGCCTCTATCCGGACGAGTCCGACCCCAAGCAGCTCGCTGCTAAGAAAGAGGCTTACCACCGTCACATGGCGTTCTACAACTGCACCCCGCAGACGAGCGCTTTCATCCTGGGCCTCTCCGCCTCCATGGAGGAGGAGTACGCCAAGGATCCCGAGAACTTCGATCCCGATTCGATCAACGCGGTCAAGACCTCCCTCATGGGTCCGCTTTCCGGCATCGGTGACTCTTTCTTCCAGGGCACCATCCGCGTTATCGCCTTTGGCCTGGGCGTTCAGCTGGCTCAGCAGGGCTCCATCATGGGCCCGATCCTGGCCATGCTCATCTCCATCGTCCCCTCTGTGCTGATCACTTGGTTCGCAGCCAAGATGGGCTATCAGGGCGGCCACGAGTACCTGAGCAAGCTTCAGGGCGGCGACCTCATGGAGAAGCTCATGTATGTCTGCGGCATCGTGGGCCTTATGTCCGTGGGCGGCATGATCGCTACGCTGATCGGCGCTACCACCCCGCTGCAGTTCGCTGAGGGCACCGTCGTTATCCAGGACATCCTGGACGGCATGATGCCCCAGATGATCTCCCTCGGCCTCACCGGCCTTATGTACTGGCTCATCAAGAAGAACGTCAACACCGGTTGGCTTCTCGTGATCGCCATTGTGGGCGGCATCGCCCTCTCCGCGGCCGGCATCCTGGCCTAGTCGCGACCAAGCGTCTAACCGCTTTCCCCCGGGGGCCTGCCTGGCATCCCATACCCCAGGCAGGCTTCCATCCCCAAAATGTGACAAAGGGACAGTCTCTTTGTCACATCCTCAACGGGCCGGCGACTCGGTCCAAACCACGGTAACCCTGCGAGCGCCCGGCAATGTGGCGCCGCAAAAATCGAAAGGAATGTGTCAGATGTACGAGATCGACCTTAACCTCCCTAAGCAGATCGTCGCTGACGTCCTGTCCAACCACGAGATCCACAGCGTCGCCTTCGTCGGCTGCGGCGCTTCCATGTCCGACCTTTACCCCGCCAAGTACTTCCTGGCCAACAACACGGACAAGCTGAACGTTCAGATCTTCACCGCTAACGAGTTCAACTACGACACGCCTTCCTGGGTCAACGAGCACACCTTCGTGATCACCTGCTCCCTCGGTGGCTCCACGCCCGAGACCGTCGAGGCCAACAAGACCGCCAAGAAGCACAACTGCCCGGTCGTCTCCCTCACCAACAAGGCTGGCTCCGCTCTGACCGTCGACGCCGACCACGTCATCGTTCACGGCTTCCACGCCAACTACGCTGCCAAGTGCGAGAAGCCCGGCTATGCCATCGCTCTTGCTGTCGAGATCCTTCAGCAGACCGAGGGCTATGACCACTACGAGGACATGATCACCGGCCTCACCAACGTCTTCGATCTCTGCGAGAACGCCGCTCAGCACTGCAAGAAGCTCGCCAAGAAGTTCGCCGAGGACTTCAAGGACGACAAGATGATCTACTTCATGGCTTCCGGTGCCTCCGAGAAGATGGCTTATTCTCACGCCGCCTTCCTGTTCACCGAGATGCAGTGGATCGACGCCGCCGCCTACAACACCGGCGAGTACTTCCACGGCCCGTTCGAGGTTTCCACCGAGGGTAAGCCCTACGTCTTCTTCATGTCCGATGGCGCTACCCGTCCGATGGACGCCCGCGCCCTCACCTTCCTTGAGCGCATGGGCGCCAAGGTCGCTCTGATCGACTCCAAGGACTACGGCCTGGCTGACGCCGTGCCCGCGAGCGTCGTCACCTACTTCAACCCGCTGCTGCACCTCGCCGTTATGCGCGAGTACGGCAACCAGATCGCCGAGGCCCGTCAGCACCCGCTGACCATGCGTCGCTACATGTGGAAGCTTTCCTACTAATCACAAGTAAGTAGACCTTACGGGTTGATTGAGAGGGGATGGGGTTTGTGCCCCATCCCCTTTTTTGCTCTGGGGAAGGCGTGTCTGTCGCGCCATAAAACCCCGGATAAAACCTACCAAAATAAACCTGTCCCTTTTTGGCAGGTGGGAGGAGATGCGTATGATCAAGGCAGTGCTGTTTGACATGGACGGAGTGCTGGTCGATACCGAGTGGTTCTACAACCGTCGCCGCGTGGCGTTTATGGAAGAGAAGGGGTTCCACTTTGACGAGATCCCCGATCTTTCGGGGTCTAACGAGCCTGCCATTTGGGAGGCGCTGGTGCCCGACGATGTTGAGCTGCGCGAGCGCCTGCGCGTGGAGTATAAGCAGGTCTACAGCCCGGACCATCCCGTTCCGTATGCCGAGCTGCTCAATGAGCAGACGGAGCCGGTGATGCGCAAGCTGCACGAGCGCGGCGTGAAGTGCGCCATCGCGAGCTCGTCCTATCGCGAGCTGATCGACGAGCTGGTGGGGATTGCCGGTATCGCCGGCGTGCTGGACTACACCATCAGCGGTCACGAGTGCAGCGCGTTTAAGCCCGACCCCGAGATCTACCTGCGTGCCATGGAGGCGCTGGGGGTGGAGCCTGCCGAGTGCCTGGTTATCGAGGATTCGCCTTTGGGGATCGAGGCTGGCAAACGTTCCGGCGCCCGCGTCCTGGCACTGCGTCCGCACGAGGGCGTCAACCTCGATCAATCGCGAGCCGATGCCGTTATTGATAATCTGACCGACATTTTGGCCGCTTTGTAGTGTCAATCCGCCGCGAGAAGCACGGGTTCAAACGTTTTTTGCGGTGGACTGGCTCAATTTGGTTTCGATTTTGATCCGTTTGGCTTCGATTCGGACTAAGTGAGTAGACTTTTTGGCGCAGGCCGAGCACAATGCATATCTTCCTTTGTAAAACCGCAGGTCACAGGGGTGGCGGTTTTGGGTGTGCTCGGCAGATCGTAAAAAGTCTACTCACTTGGAATTTTGCCCTTTGGTCGTGGGGGTTGCTGGTCCCGTTTTGGTTGTCGAGGGAGGTTGAATTGAAGCGCCCCCGCACGCTCCATGCTACAATCGCGGGCATGCCCCACAACCACATCTGCCTTCGAAAGGAGCCTACGTGGCGAACGCCATCGATCAGCTCACGGACCGCGTGCTCATGCTCGGCCGCCTCACCATCGTCCGCCGTGCCATTACTGCCGTGGCGGTCACAATTTCTGCCGTCCTCCAGACATTCCTGATCCAGGCGTTCATTCAGCCCGCCGACCTGCTTCCGAGCGGCCTCACCGGCGTTGCGGTCCTGCTCGATCGCGTTACCTCGCTGGGCGGCGTTCACATCGACATTTCGCTCGGTATGCTCGCGCTCAACATCCCCGTGGCGCTCCTATGCTGGAGCGGCATTAGCAAGCGCTTCGTCATCTTCTCGATGATGCAGGTCGTGCTCTCGTCGCTGTTCCTCAACGTCTTTCACTTCGCTCCATTTTTGGGCGACAAGATCAAGCTCATCATATTTGGCGGCGTGCTCTCGGGTCTGGGCGCTGCCATCGCACTTAAATCCGGCGCATCCACCGGCGGCACCGACTTTATCGCGCTGTGGGTTTCCAACCACACGGGCAAGACCATCTGGGGCGTCATCTTTGGTTTCAACTGCTTTATCCTGGCGATCTTTGGCTTTATGTTTGGCTGGGACAAGGCGGCGTATTCCATCGTGTTCCAGTTTATTTCGACCAAGACCATCGACAGTTTCTATCGTCGCTACGATCGCGTGACGCTGCAGATTACGACGCGCAAGGCAGCCGAGGTCATGACTGCCTACGTAAACCATTTTCAGCACGGCATTAGCTGCGCCGAGGTCGTCGGCGGATACAGCCGCGAAAAGATGTACCTGCTGAACACCGTTGTTTCGACCTACGAGAGCCAGGACATTATCAAGTTGGTGTGCGACGTTGATCCCGGCGCCGTGATCAACGTGTTCCACACGCTCAACTTTGTGGGCGGCTGGTGGGGCGGTCATGTCGACGAGCCCATGCCCACGGCCGTTCCCGATCCCGACAAGCCCGCACGCATGGCCAGCAGGCAGGCGCGCCTCAGCGAACAGGACAGCCTGCAGCAGGACGACGGCAAGTAGGGTATTGGCATTTTGCCGGTCCTGCGCAACCCATCCGAACGAGCCCCCCCGAAAGCCCCGTTGCTTTCGAGGGCTCTCGTTTGCCCAGATAAAACCTACCAAAATGAAGCTGTCGCTTTTTGGTAGGGAGGGTGTATCGTTTTATCAATATGAGGTAACATGAAACTAGACGTTATATACGTATTAGAAATTTAGCTATTTTGATAAGAGTGATCAGATATGCCTGCGCCCAAAAATGCACCGCTTTACCAGCAGATTTATGACGAAATCAAGGATGCGATCGAGAAAGGTGTTTATGCACCCAAGGAGCGTATTCCGTCCGAGCTTGAACTAGCCGAGCAGTACGAGGTGAGCCGTATTACGGTGCGCCGCGCTGTCGAGGAGCTGTGCTCCGACGGCTACCTGGTTAAGCAGCAGGGCCGTGGCACCTTTGTCTCCACGCCGCACATCAATCGCCAGTTTCACGCCTCGACGCTGCAGACGTTTACCGCGCTGTGTGCCGGCAACGGCATGAAGGCCGGTGCGCACGTGATCGATCGCCAGATCGTTCCGGCGCGCCAAAACGAGATGGAGTTCTTTGGCCTGCAGAAGGATGCGCTGCTGCTGCATATCAAGCGCGTGCGTACGGCCGACGGCGAGCCCATCTTTGAGGAGAACATCTTTGTGCCGTTTGATGCCTACCGTGAGCTGTTGACGGCCGATCTTGAGGACAAGTCGATTTTTGCCGAGGTCGAGCGTGTTGGCGGAACGCCGATTGTTTCGGTTGGCTACCGCACGGTCGAGGCCGTTCGTGCCAATACCGAGCAGGCGGCCGAGCTGGGCATTGCTCCGCACGATCCGCTGCTCAACCTGCGTGCCGGCTTCACGGGCCCCAATGGCGAGCCGGTCCTGATGGGTAAGCAGTACTACGTGGGATCGCGCTACGTTATGGTCATGTAGCTCTAGTTGCGCGGTTTTCCAAACCGCGCAACGGCTCGACGCTGCAAGCCCGCCAGAGCGGCAATCTGCCTTTCAACTTCGGCGGCATGACCAGAAGGTCAATGCCCTCC
>URYU01000049.1 GCA_900552155.1 uncultured Collinsella sp. | reverse complement strand
CCAGTGGTATGTGGCGGTATATCTCTCCCATTTGACATAAGTACTTTCATATGTTGCTTATTCCCATGCAGACGTGGATTACGACCAATACGCGCAGCAGCACCACGGCAAACAGCAGCACGACGTACTTGATATACGTAAGCGCCTTGAGCCTTTTCGTGGAGAACTTTTTGACGGGAATCTTGTGAAGCAGCTCCTGCAGCCAGCCAAACGGGCACAGAAAGCCGCATACAAAGCGTCCCAGCAGCACGCCGAGCAAAATGAGCGTACCGGTGACGTAGTAAGAAAAGTTGAACTTGGATGAACCTACCACCGCCTGGAACGACCCGATGGGGCACGCACCCGATGCCGCAGGGCACGAATAGCAATTAAGTCCAGGTACGCAGACTGTTTTTCCCGCGCCCTGATAGATGCTTCCTTTGGCAAAGTTTGGCAGGTGAATATTGGTGACCAGTGGCGCCGCCGCCTGAATGAATCCGCGAAATCGGGCCAAAACATGCGACGCAGTGTTTTCTCTTTTATCCAATTCCGATACACTCCAAGCACAGCCTAATCGCTTTGGCCAGCACGGCATCCGCCTCGCCACGCATAACGCCAAAGCTCACCATGGCAATTCCGACGATCAACAAAGCGACCTGTACCACGGGTTTTACCGCTTTGAACAACCTGACCACTCCTTTCGTTACGCGACCATTGGACCATATCGGCTATAAAATCCGTGTTAAGCGCGATTTGAAATGTGCAAGGAGACTGTTATGCGTATTTTGATCGTCGAGGACGAGCGGGCGCTGTGTGACGCAATCGCGCGCAGCTTGCGAAACTTGGCGTACAGCGTCGACTGCTGTCACGACGGACAGGAGGCGCTCGACCTACTGGACGTTGAGGCCTTCGACCTCGTGGTACTCGACCTCAACCTTCCCCGCATCGACGGCATGACCGTGCTCAGGAAACTTAGGAAAACTGACTGCGAGACTAAGGTACTGATTCTGTCCGCACGCGGCGAAGTATCCGATAAAGTCGCCGGACTCGATGCCGGCGCCAACGATTACCTCACCAAGCCGTTCCATCTGGACGAGCTTGCGGCAAGGATCCGCAGCCTTACCCTCAGACGCTTTACACAAAGCGACATAGTTTTAACCTGCGGAAAGCTCCGCTTTGACACCAAGGCGCGCATCGCCTCCGTGAACAGCGAGGCTTTATCTCTTACGCGCAAGGAAACGGGAATCTTGGAATACCTGATGCTTAATCAGGGGCGTCCGGTAAGTCAAGAGGAGCTTATCGAGCACGTTTGGGATAGCAGCGTGAACAGCTTTAGCAACGCAACCCGCGTTCATATCTCGTCGCTCCGAAAAAAGTTGCGCAGCGCTTTGGGATACGACCCGATTCGCAATCGGATTGGAGAGGGCTACGTTATGGAGGACAGCGAATGAAAAGGCTTTCGCTGCAATGGCGCATAACGATTATGACGGCACTGCTCACGTGTGCGGCATGCGTGCTGACGAACTGTCTGGTCGGCTATACGGGCATGCGCTACATGGATGCTATCGGCAGTGACATCTCGGCCTTTAACGCAACCGGCGAAGATTCGCCCCAGGCGTTCGACCCAACGAAAGCGACCCTCGATGACGAGGTCACGATCGTCGTAAACGACGCACAGGAGTCTTTTGGCACGACAGCCTGGCGCATCACGGCTGGAGTCACACTCCTTGGCGGCGTGCTGGCATACTTTGTGAGCGGCCGCGCGCTCAAGCCGCTACGGGATTTTGCCGCCCAGGCAGAGCGCGTGCAGCCTGACAACCTAAGCGAAATCAGACTCAGTGAAGATGTGCCCACCGAGCTACAACGATGCAGTGCCTCTTTCAACGACATGATCGCCCGTCTTGGCGAAGGGTTCTCTGCACAGCGTCAGTTTACCGGCAACGCCGCACACGAGCTGCGCACCCCGCTCGCCCTTATGCAAGCACAGATTGAACTATTCATTTCCGAGCGCTCCGGTTTGCAACCCGAAACGGCCGAGCTGCTCGGCCTGCTACAAGAACAAACTGAGCGAATGTCGCGGATGACCAAGGTGTTGCTCGAGATGAGTGAGCTCCGCAGCGTTCCTTGCGAGGACGATGTGGAACTTGGTCCCTTGTCCGAAGAGGTCCTCACCGACCTTGCGCCACTTGCCGAGAATAAGGGCATAGCCCTCAATTGTGCTGGAGACGCTTTAGTAATCGGGAACGATGCGCTCCTCTATCGGCTGGTGTTTAACTTGACCGAAAACGCCATCCGTTACAGCCGCCCCGGCTCGACTGTCAACGTCTCCATTAGCGACAGCGACAACCCCGTGCTCCTGCGAGTCAAAGAAGAGGGCCCGGGAATACCCAAGCAGTACCGAGAGAGCATCTTCCAGCCGTTCTTTCGCCTGGATAAATCCCGCAGCAGGGCATACGGCGGCGCAGGACTCGGGCTAGCGCTTGTCTGGGAGATTGCGGCGCTTCACGGTGGCACGGTAGAGGTCGAAACAAGTTCCGAGAACGGGACCACCATGCTCGTAAGCCTTCCAAACCGATCCGCAGCGTTAACCGAACAGTAAAACGAGAGGGGTCCCGAGCAACAGGAGTACAATTGCTGCATTGTTGCCACCTGATGGGAGATGGAAGATGGACTGCGATGGCTACCCGCGCATTCCCATGCCGTTGATGTGCACTGCCTTTGTGCCGGGGCAGATTGACGCTGCGGTTGCAGGCATTTCCGACCCCGATTCGCGCACCATCGCCACGGCAGAAGCGCTGTACTTTCGCGGACAGGCCACCCTCGCTGCCAAGACGGCACGACCCTATCTTGACGCCACCGACCCCGCACTGCGCTATTCCGCATGCCTTATCTGCGGATATGCCAGTCTGTCGCTCAATCGTATCGCCGATGCCCGCCGTTGCCTTGCGGGCATCCTCGATACGCCAACTGACGAGGAATCGCCCGCCGTCCACGCAACGCATATCCTATTCGCCTCCGCCGCGAGCGTCCTGCTGCACTTGCCTTCCCCGCATTCCGCCGAAGAGTTTTATCCGCTTGCGGCGCATCTGCCCGAAGGCCTGCGCCTGTTCGCCAGCTACGTGATGGCGCATGCCCTGTACCTGCGCGGCGAATACGGACGCAGCCTGGGCATGGCGGAAAACGCCCTAATCATGAAACAGGGAAGCTATCCGATCTCGGAACTCTTCCTGCACCTGGCAGCTTCCATGGCATGCATGAGTCTCAAAGACGTCGACGCCGCAAAAACGCACTTCGGAGCCGCTTGGGACATTGCGCGTCCCGACGGCCTTATCGAACTCATCGGCGAACACCACGGCCTTTTGCAGGGGCTTATCGAGGCGTGTCTAAAAACGCGATACCCTGACGACTTCGCGCGCATCATCGAGATTACGTATCGATTCAGCTACGGTTGGCGGCGCATCCACAACCCCGATTCGGGCGAGGACGTGGCCGACGATCTAACGACCACGGAATTCACCATGGCCATGCTCGCCTGTCGCGGGTGGACCAACGCCGAAATCGCACGCCATATGGGAGTATCGCCGGGCACCGTCAAAAACCGCCTATCCGGCGTATACGCAAAGCTTGGCATCGGCACACGCGCCGAGCTGGTCGCGCATATGTTGCGTTAGCAACCGGGCTGCCAAGCGCATCGAACGCGTTCCGGAACCCGGCGCTTCGCTCAATCAATTTGGACATTTTGGCCCTTGAACGGCACTACCGCGACAGGGCTCCTTCTCGCAAAATTGGATTATTTCCACCGAAATTTGCGGGATGGGAGCCCAAGATGCTTGATCGCCGTTCATTACTTGTAGCTGGAGCGTCCTCGTTGGCGAGCATTATGTTGCCGCGCGTGCCGGGAAGCGCAAACGCCTTCATATTGCCGTTCGCGCCCACCGAAGCCTATGCCGACGAAGAAGACCCCTTCAAGGTGCTCGTTCTCTCGCGCACCATGTTTGGTGTAGTCGTGGTCGACGTCGCCAACAAGAATACGCCCATCACGGGCGCCCAGGTCACGCTCACATCGCGCTATGCCGCAGGCAAGCAGCTCACCGCCACTACCGACGACGAAGGCACGGCCATCTTTGAGGTCGCACCGCTTTCGGAAGGCTACGTGGACGAGGCAACGCTTCTCGACGCGTACGACTTTAACGGCGGCATCTCCATTAGCATGGCGGACTACCGTGATGTCGAGATTCCCCTCGCGCGTATCCAGGGTGGCACCGCCATAACCGCGCCCACGCGTCCGCTTTCCGACGGCGAGCCGTACTTCCGCCAGCTCACATTCGACGAATGGGACATCCAGTACGCCGACGCTACGTTCATGGCATTGCCGAAGGACGACACGGCAAACGACCAGCCCGACACGCACGCTTTTACCGTGCAGGCCCATCTGCCGCAGGGCGGGCAGGCAACGCTGTGCATCAACAAGGTAATGCCCGCCACGGGTAGCTCGCCCGAAACCGTCACGCAAATTGGCCAAGTCAAGGCCAGCGCATCGGGTGCGGATAATCTGGCGACGTTCACACTCGAAGACAAGTTCCTCGATGCGGCATCGGACCTTCTGGAAGAAGGCTGCAAGCTGTGCTTTGTCCTCGACTATCGGGGCAAAACCTACACGCTCTCCTCCCCCATGGCCGTTGTCACTGCGCCGGCCGCAAAGGCAGAATCGGGCTCGACCACTATCGTCCCCACCACCATGGACCAAGAGATCACTCCGTTTGATTTCCCCGCGGCGTTTCCCGGCATCGGTGGTAATAAGTTCACGTGTTGGATGCCCACATTTCCGATCCTCTTCGATTTCTCGTTTGCCGGGTACGTGCTGTTTGGCGGAGGATACAAACCAGCCAGCTATATGAACGATTCGGGCAATCCTGATCCGGAATACTGGAAGAAATCGCCGCGCGAGTCGGGCGCTAAGCAGGCAAACCGCTACCTCGACGAGATGGAGGGGAAGTGGAATCAGTACAAGAGCATGAGTGCCGGTTCGGGCACCGATCCAAGGAACACCAAGCTGCTTCGCCACCATTGCACGCTGCTGTTCACGATGGATATCGCCACACAGCTGTACGGCTCGCTCGCCTACGATTGGGTGGGCAAAACCTGGGGCAACAACAACGACCCCGCATACGGCAATATTAAGGCCCTCTTCCAGGTAAGAACCGACCTCAATTGGACCGAGCAGTTCACCTTGGGCCCGGTGCCGTTTTTCCTAAACGTCAACCCCTGGGTGCTGGCAAAACTGGCGCTCGCCGTGGGTGCCCACACGCACGGCAGCGGCGCGGCGTTTTTTAAAAACATTTCGCTCGACTATTCAAACACGTCGGGCTCGTTCACCATCCAGATCGGGCTTGCCGTCACCTTTGGCGCCGGCGTTGCAGGCGTCGCTTCGTCTGCCGTGCGCGGCGCCGCATCCCTCACGCTGTTCATTGGGTATGAGAAGGCAGATGGACACCAGCTTCCGCGACTGCGCGTAGGTGCAGACGTCGATGTCGACGTGATACTCCAGTTTGTAATGTTCAAGTGGACCACCAAGGCTTGGTCGGGGTCGTGGCCCACACTCATCGATTCGTGGAATATGTCGGTGAACAATGGCGACCAGTATGTGCTCCAGCGCTCTGAGCTCGCATTGGGTGGAGGTACGCCTTATACGCTGGATGCCTGCTTCGGCTCGGCCGGCAACATTGAGGCGGGCGGCGTGCCGCAATTTATCGCATCGGCCACCATCGTCACCAACGCCGAACTGCTCGCACGCGCCGAGGTTAAGGCCACTGCCGTAAACGCCGCGCCTGTCGTGCGCGATTGGGATCAAGCGGTCACGCGCATTGAGCTCGAGGCGGATGCAGAAAGCGACGACACGGGACAGATCGAGCATTTCGTCCATGCACTGATAGAGAACGACGAAAACGCCGCGCCGATGTATGAGTACACCTACATCGGTCGGGCAACGAACACCGTTGCCGACCCGAACGCCAATTCTACCGGCGTGTCGGAGGACGAGCGTGGCGGCATCAAACCCTCGAGCGACAACGTGCTGTTTGCTGGCGTGCTCAGCGAAGCTCACATGAAGCTGGCAATGATTGCCGGCGTGGAGTGCCTATTCCGCATCGCCTCGGTGCGCTACGGCGAGAATGGTCGTTCGCGCCTGGTGGTGCATACAAAGACGAACGGCACGTGGTCCGCTCCCACGCCCGTGGACTTCCCCCTTGGGTTTGGCGAGGGCGATGTGGAGCGCAACGGCATATTCGATTACGACTTCGACGTGGTGGAATATACAGACGGGAGGGGAAACCAGGACGCCTACGTGCTGCTGGTCTCGGGCGAGCGCCCCGCCGGCGACAACACCCTTTTCGATACGGCGAGCACATCCGGCATACTGTCCGTTGTGCGCCTGCGCATAAGCAACGACGGAGTTCGCGTGATATCGCACACGTCGTGGCGTAGCATCTCGCGCGGCCGTCTGCAAGAGGATGGCTATCATTGCCTGCAGTGCCCGCGTATCACGGTGGGCAAGACGCTGGTCGACGGGCGCCTGTCGGGTGCCTACCTTCACCGCCGCGGAACCACCGCAGAAAAGGCGCTCGGCAGCGAGGCCGAGGTTGCACTGGAATGCTTTACCCTGTGGTCGGATGATTTGGGCGACAGTCTCACGTTCCGTCAGGTCCTCCGCTTTCCGCAAGCGCCGTCGAGTATCGAGCTAGGCGCGCCCGAGAATATCAACGGCAAAATGGTGGTGCCCGTTGCATACGAGACTGCAGGCGGTTGTGGCTGCGCATCGTACGCCGTGATCGGCCAGTCCATCGCGGGCTGGGGCGTTATGTCGCCAGATGCCACAGTACCCCACGCGGTGCCGTGGCCGCAGCACACGGGCTTTTTGGCAACCGTCAACGAACAACTGCAGCATATTACTTGGACGCGAGGCGCATCGGCATTTGCAACGCAGCCCGTGGGTGCCGCAGGCTGTGGCCCGGCATCGTTAAGCGTAAGCAACAACGGCAGGTGCGTGCTCTATGTAGAGAACACCGATGGCAAGGTGGGACAAACCTACGACGAAGAAGGCAACCCGGTAGCAGTGATGGGCAAGCACTTCCGCATCTTCGCCAGCACCTTGGCAGGCGATCTGTTCACGGAGCCGTTCGTGATGTGCGAGCTGGACCACCCCGTCGATCAGATAACGACATTTTTAACGTCGGGCGGCATGCTCTCGGCGCTCGCCACGCACATTGTGAGTGCAGAGAAGAGCGAGGCAGAGCTACACGGTATCGAAGTGCCTCTGGTGGCATGCGCGACACCGACGGGCGCGGAAGCCACCTCGGGCGCGGGGGTGCCCGGAGCGGCAGGCGAAGCCTTCATGGTCACGGCGCGAAACGACGGCAACACCTTGCTGACCGCCGGCACGATCGATCTGTACCGAGAGGGCTCCAGCCAGCCGTTCTCCAGCGCATCCATCGGATTCGGAGTGAACGCACGCATGGCTTCGATCTACGATCCGGAGCTTGCCGAGGACGCTTCGGCCAACGACATGGCACACGTGAAGTACGCGCTCGAGACGCTGGGCACACGTTTTGCAACGCACCCGCTGGTAGCCGACAACGGCAACGCCGTGCTGGCACCGGGTTGCACGGCACAGTTCCGCATGCGCTTCGCCATCCCCGAGAGTTGGAACGCCGAAGTGGGCAAACGCGTAACGCTATATGCGAAGGCGCGTAATCTGGTGGCGCTCGATCCCGTAACGCTCGAGGAAATTCGACCGGGAGCAAACTCGGCGCTTGGTGCCGTACTGCACGAGCTTCATGTGCCCGACGCAGCATGCGAACGCTCAGAAGTTCAGGTCGGCGTATGCGACAGCGCGGATACGACAGAACTTCACGACGCCCCGATGACGGTCGACGGCGATGGCGGCTCGAGTGGCGGCGGTGCTGACGAGGGCGGCGGCTCCGGCGGAAGCAGCTCCGGCAGTGGCAAGGACCACGGCACTAACAAGCGCTCCGGAAAAGCGGGCGCGCTTGCGGGCACGGGCGATGTCAACGTCCCCCTTACGGCAGCCGCAGCAGCACTCGCCGCAGCTGGTGCCGGCCTCGTCGCCTACAGTGCCCGCCGCACGGCGCTCGAAAACGACACCGCCGATGAGGTCAATTCGGATAGGCCTCGCTAGCGCCTAGTTACTTTTGTGAGAAACGCCGACTCGGCTCATCGAACATCAAAAAAGGGCTGGCCCCGATAACTCGGAGCCAGCCCTGAGTCGCCTGACACGGGAATCGCAGTCCGCTACTTGAGCTTCAGCGCCTCCATCATGGGCACGGCAGCATCCCAGTCGATCTTCCAGCCGATCGACACACGGACGGTTTCACCCGTCGCGGGAGCCGTCGCAAACAGCGTATGGCCGTTGTCGGGACCGGTAAAGCGCAGCCACGTTATGCCGTTGTACTCGACCTGGTCGGTTGTTGTCTCCTTGCCTTCGTAGACCTGCTCTAGGCTTGCAACCTCTTCCTCCGGCGAGCGCGGGAAAATGCTGATGTTCAGGCGTCCTCCAGTCTCATCGTGGAAGAAGTTTGCCTTTTCGTGCTCTTCGTTGGACGAATCCAGCGTGTACCCATCGGCGGCCTCGATGCTGTACGATGCGCAGTCGATGCCCGTTAAATCTGCCTTCTCGCCAGAATCGGCCACGCCGCCGGCCGCCTTGAACTCCTTGGTCTCGCAGCCCGTGGTGTCAAAGTGCATGGCCTCGTGGTTCTTAGCGGGGGCGTAAGCGTCTACGAACTCGACAGTGATGGGCCCGTAGTACGCCGTCTTGGGCGCCCAGAAATATACGTACTCAACGGTCTCGCCCGGACCGATGTCTGTTCTCTCGGAAAGGTCAATTCCCTTGTGCAGATCATCGGGGGCCTCGCTTGCAACGTAGTCGAGCACAGCCGCCTTGCCGGAAGTAAACAACGGGTCGCCTGCCTCAAGATCGCCCTGGGCAGCATGCACGTTAAAGGAACTGAACGTCCTGTTCTTTGTGTTGTTGTTGGTGATCTTGATGTGCAGGTAAAAGCCGTCCTGTAGCTTGGCATCGCCACGATAGAACGTACCGTGAGCCACCGACTCATAGGTAATGCCTGCCACCTCGACCGTCTGCGACTCATAGGCCTTGGGCTTTTCCTGCACAGACACGCTGCCGCCCGAGCTGCCAGCCGCGCCGCTCGGAGCACTGCCGCCACAGCCGGCCACCGTACACGCCAGCACGGCCGAAAGCGTCACGGTGGGAATTCCTAACAGCAGCTTCTTCGTCATGGGCTTCATCATCCTCACCGCTCCTTTCGCTTGCAGCTCATCCGTTGCCCAAGGCCTTCGTCATCCCGTGGCATCGGCTTCCACTATGAGCGTATGACGAAACACGGCGCCGGCGAAGTGACCCGTGGCCCAAATAACGACCCACCAGCGTTCCTTATGGGCCAAAAGAACTCGCACATGCACGCCCCCGGCCCATAAAACGAGACGTCTGTCCCAATGTTCGATTCGATCCAACAATCCGCACGACACGTTTTCGACAACGTATCCAACCGTAAACGCAGCAAGACGCATCCGGCCGCCTTCAAACTTACTCGGACATAACCGACTCGGTTTTGTCCGAGTAAACGAACCTCCATCGAACTCCGAACTATTGTTCGATGGATTTCGTGTTGGTTGGAATCGCCTATGGGCTGGGCTATGCTACCTTGTCTTTCTATATGATTTAAACTCATCAAGTGAGCACCGAGAGATCGAGTATGTCATATAACACCGCAAACTATGGTAACGACAGTATCCGCCAGCTCAAGGACGAGGAACGCGTACGCCTGCGCCCCGCCGTCATCTTTGGCTCGGACGGACTCGATGGCTGTGCACACGCTGCCTTCGAGATCCTGTCCAACGCCGTTGACGAGGCGCGCCAGGGCTACGGCAAGCTCATCACCCTTACCGCCTTTCGCGATGGCTCCATTCAGGTAGAGGACAACGGCCGCGGCTGCCCGCTCGACTGGAACCCTTCCGAGAAGCGCTTTAACTGGGAGCTCGTCTTTTGCGAACTCTACGCCGGCGGCAAATACAATAACAACCAGGGCGGTGACTACGACTTCTCGCTCGGTACCAATGGCCTGGGCTCGTGCGCGACCCAGTACGCCTCCGAATACATGGATGTCACGGTTTGGCGCGACGGCAACAAGTACTCCCTGCACTTTAAGAAGGGCAAGGTTGTCGGCGCCAAGAAGAAGGCACTCGAGATTGAGCCCAGCAATGAGGACCGCACCGGCACCACCATCAAGTGGCGCCCCGATCTTGAGGTCTTTACCTCGATCAGCATTCCCCACGAGTGGTATCGGGAGACCATGCGCCGCCAGGCCGTGGTCAACGCCAACGTGACCTTCCGCCTGCGCATCGAAGGCGACGATGGCGAGTTCTCCGAAGAAGACTTTTGCTATCCCAAGGGCATCGAGGACTACGTGCTCGAGAAGGTAGGTACCGACTACCTTACCGAGCCCTTCTTTATCGAGGCCGACCGCCGTGGTCGCGACCGTGAAGACCTGCCCGACTACAACGTCAAGATCACTGCTTGCATGTGCTTCTCGCGCACTTTCATGATGCAGGAGTACTACCACAACTCATCGTGGCTCGAGAACGGCGGCTCACCCGAGAAGGCGGCCCGGAGCGCTCTGACCAGCGCCATCGATGCCTACATTAAGCAACAGGGCAAGTACAACAAAAATGAGAGCGGCATTAAGTGGCAGGACGTCCAGGACTGCCTGGTACTGGTGACCAACTGCTTCTCCACCCAGACGTCCTACGAAAACCAGACCAAGAAGGCCATCAATAACCGCTTTATCCAGCAGGCTATGACGGCCTTCTTTAAGGAGCGCCTCTCGACCTACTTGATCGAGAACAAAGACGCCGCCAACAAGATCATGGAGCAGGTGCTCATCAACAAGCGCTCGCGCGAGAACGCCGAGAAGACGCGTCAGAGCATCAAGACCAACCTGCAGCAGAAGACCGACATGGCCAACCGCGTGCAGAAGTTCATCGACTGCCGTTCCAAGGACAAGAGCCGCCGCGAGATCTACATCGTAGAGGGCGACTCGGCGGCGGGCGCCATTCGCACCTCGCGCGATGCCGAGTTCCAGGGTGTTATGCCCGTCCGCGGCAAGATCCTCAACTGCCTGAAGGAGGACTACCCGCGCATCTTTAAGTCCGACATCATCATGGACCTCATGCGCGTGCTGGGCTGCGGCGTGGAGATCAAAGACAAGCGCATCAAGAACCTCGGCGCCTTTGACCTGGACAACCTCAACTGGAACAAAGTCATCATCTGTACGGACGCCGACGTCGACGGTTATCACATCCGTACGCTCGTGCTCACCATGCTCTACCGCCTGGTGCCCACGCTTATCGACGAGGGTTACGTGTATATCGCCGAATCGCCGCTCTACGAG